>NZ_CAXAQH010000037.1:0-62980 GCF_963970905.1 Pseudomonas sp. EL_65y_Pfl2_R96
ACGGTGGTGGTGTCGACCGAGTCGGTAACGGTGGTGACCGCCGGTGTCGGGTTCGGCACCAGGTTCTCGAAGTTGCCGCCGGTAGTCCCGGTGATCGTGGTGCTGACGGTGCTGCCATTGTTGTAGACATCATTGGCCGGCGTCGGAACGTTCACGCTGCCGGTGGTGTTGCCAGCGGCGATGGTGATGGTCGAACCGTTGGACAGGGTGACAGTGACTGGCGTCTGCGCCGGGTTGGTCAAGGTCGCGGTGTAGGTGATCTGGCCGCCTTCGTTGACGGTCGAACCGGCCGTCAGTGTGACGGTGGTGGTGTCGACGGTGTCGGTGACCTGGGTCACGGCCGGTGCGGTCGGCGGGGTGACCGCGATACCGCTACCGCCCGTGGTGCCGGTGACGGTCACGTCGATCTGGGTCGAATCGTTATAAACAGTGTCGTTCGGTGCCAGCGGAACGTTGACGGTGCCGGTGGTTTGGCCGGCTGCGATCACGATCACCGAGCCGTTGGACAGGGTGATGGTCAGGTCGGTCAGCGGCGCCTGGGTCAGGGTCGCGGTATAAACCAGCACGCCACCGGCTTCGGTGATGGTCGGCGTGGCGCTCAGGCTCAGGGTCGATTCGAGCAGAGTGTTGGCGCTGGTGTTGGCCGTCTGGCTGCCGGTAATGTCTTGTGTTGCCGACGCGGCAGTGGCGAGGCCCGCTGTCTCGAAACCAATGGTCGGGGCAACCCGGGCCGCAGTTGCCTCCAGGTCCACGAAGCTGTGGCCACCACCGGCAGATCCACCCGTGCTCGCAGCAGTAGGGCCGGCTGCGGTGGCTTCAAGAGCAGTGGTCGGGTCGACGCCGGCGGCGATGGCTTGCTGTAATTCGTCAACCGATGGCGCGGCTTGTGCGGTGGCTTGCGCAAGGTCGGTGCTGGAGTCCGGATTGCTGCCGCTCCATTGAGTGTCGCGGCCCAGGTCCAGGGTCCGGCCGTCAGCCAGTTCGAGCGTGATGGCGCCAGCGGCACCAGTGTCTATCTGGTCGCCCACCAACAACCGGTCGCCTTCAACGAGTACGCGGCGGATGCCCTCTGGGGACACCGCGAAAACCTGACCAACAATGCTTTTGACGATGGCAACAACACTGCTCATTGAAGACTCTCCGGGTGTCACGTTCAGTTGACTTCCATGAACCGCTCGGGGGTGTTCACCGAGCGGGGCTGGACGTACTTTCTAAAATATTTGGTGCATAACGTTGATGCGAAATAGTCAATAATTTGACTATATTTTTTCGGAATTAACTTTATGCCAAACTATTGACCTTATTGGATCCATCCTAAACAATCGCCCCATTAATGTCACATTGATATTTAAGCGGCGACCTGTCCTACAGAGTGTGACCCAGTTCCGATTTTTAACTTTCCGACATACGGTCATTCCGGTTGCCATCATCCGATGCAGCGCCACGTTCTGCAGTGATTCAAGACAAGAAGTCCCGGGAAATTCCAACTATGCGTTTGCACCTGTTCAAGGTTCTACCCTTCGCCCTAGCCGCCAGCTTTGTTCAGGCGCAGACCCTTCCGCAGGCGATGCAGCAGGCACTGGACGTCCATCCGGAAATCCAGGCCGGGGTTAACAGTCGGCTGGCCGCGGATTATCAGTTAAAGGCGGCAAAAGGTGGATACTTGCCAAAGGTTGATCTGCTGGGCGGTTATGGTCGCGAAGGCACCGATAGCGTCAGCACCCGTGCCGCTGGCAACAGCAATCACTGGGAAACGCTGAACCGGAGTGAGTCAAGTTTACGTCTGTCGCAGATGGTTTTTGATGGTTTTGCGACGTCCAGCGAAGTGGGGCGTCAACAAGCCACCGTTAATTCCCGCGCTTATTCCTTGCTGGGCACGTCGGAACGCACTGCGCTGACCGTCGCTCAGGTCTATCTCGATGTGCTGACCCGCCGCGAATTCGTGCGTCTGGCCGAAGACAACCTGAAGAACCACGAACGGATTTTTGACCAGATCAAATTGCGCACCCAGCGTGGCGTGGGCAGCGGCGCCGACCTAGATCAGGCTGAAGCGCGCATGGCTCAGGCCCGCAACAACCTGATCACTGAGCAGACCAACCTGGCTGATGCCGAGACCAACTTCCTCAGCGCCGTCGGCCAGATGCCCGATCAACTGGAGCGGCCTGCCGATTTTATGGCGCTGTTGCCGGCCAACCTGAATGAAGCCCGGGCGCAGATGCTGGAAAACAGCCCGATCCTGCGTTCCGCCGAATCCGATATCGCTGCCGCCGAGAAACAGTACGAAGCCGCCAAGTCGAGCTTCTACCCACGCTTCGATGCCGAACTGGGGCGCACCGCCGACAACGATCTCGACGGTCAGAACGGTCACAGCAACGAATGGCAGGCCATGCTGCGCATGCGCTTCAATTTGTTTGCCGGTGGCAGCAACAAGGCTGATCTGGAATCCAAGTCTTATCTATCGAACCAGGCGCTGGATATTCGCAACAATGCCCTGCGTGTGTTGAACGAAGAGCTGGGCCTGGCCTGGAACGCCCTGAACAACGCCAACGCCCAAGTGCCGATCGCCCAGCAATATGTCGATCACAGCACCAGTGTGCGCGGCGCGTATCAGAAGCAGTTCGGCCTCGGCGAGCGGACGTTGCTCGACTTGCTCGACAGTGAAAACGAGCTATTCAGCGCTTCCCGTCGGCTGGTCGAGATCAAAAACATTCAGTTATTTACTCAATACCGAATCAAGGCGACCATGGGCGAATTGCTCAAAAGCCAGGGCGTGGTCGCACCGTTGGCTTCCGTCGTGCAAGACGACGTGAAGCCCAAGGTCCAGCTGCCTGGGATGAATTGAGTCCTGCCCCATTTCAATCGTTAGCCAAGAGTGTCGAGCGTGGAATCAGAAGTCAGTCGAGTTCAACTCATTCATGATCCACGCGCGCTGCACGACGATCCGTTACTGGACGGCCTGCTAGCCCTTTGCACCTTGCACCAGAAGCCGGCCAGCGCGGCGATGCTGACCACTGGCCTGCCGTTACCCAAACAACGCCTGAGCGTCGAACTGCTGCCCCGCGCGGCCGCTCGCGCCGGGCTGCAAGGGCGGGTGTTGCAACGCAAACTGGAGCAGATTCCGGCGATTGCCATGCCGGCGCTGTTGCTGCTCAAGGAGGGGCGCAGTGCGGTGCTGCTCGGCTGGCACGGTGAAGATCAGGCCCGCTTGCTGCTCAGCGAAAGCGATGGCGGCGAAGTCTGTGTCAATCGTGAGCTGTTGGCCGACGACTACAGTGGCAAAGTCTTTTTCGCCCAACCCCAGCACAAATTCGACGTTAACCATGGCACGCTGATCCCGCGCGCGCGTTCGTGGTTTCGCGACACCCTCAAGCGTTCGCGCTGGCTGTACGCCGACGCCATCGCCGCCAGTTTACTGATCAACATTATTGCCATGGCCGCGCCGCTGTTCGTGATGAATGTCTACGACCGCGTGGTGCCGAACCAGGCCGAGTCGACCCTTTGGGTCCTGGCCATCGGCATCACCGGCGCTTATATATTCGACCTGATCCTCAAGAGCCTGCGCAGCCTGTGTCTGGACCTGGCCGGCAAGAAAACCGACCTGATCATCTCCGCGACGCTGTTCGAGCGCATCGTCGGCATGGCCATGAAGTTCCGCCCGGCGCGGGTCGGTAGCTTCGCCCAGAATATCCATGAGTTTCAGAGCCTGCGGGACTTTCTCGCGTCGCTGACCCTCACCAGCCTGATCGACCTGCCGTTTACGCTGCTGATCTTCCTGGTCATTGCGATCCTGGGTGGGCATCTGGTGTGGATTCCGGTGCTGGCGTTCCCGATTGCCTTGCTGATTGGTTATGCCTTGCAGAAGCCGCTGGTGGCGACCATGGAGCGAACCATGGCCCTGGGCGCCGAGCGCCAGTCGAGCCTGATCGAAACCCTCGCCGGCCTTGATGCGGTGAAGGTCAACAACGCCGAAAGCGAACGCCAGTATCAGTGGGAGCAAACGATCGGCACCCTCAGCCGCCTCGAGCTGCGGGTGAAAATGCTGTCCGGTCTGGCGATGAACATCACCTTGCTGATTCAGCAACTGGCCGGGGTGATCATGATTGTCTTCGGCGTGTACCAGATCATCGACGGCCACCTGAGCATGGGCGGTTTGATCGCGTGCTACATGCTCAGCGGTCGCGCCCTCAGCCCATTGGCCTCGTTGTCTGGCCTGCTGACCCGCTACCAGCAGGCTCGTGTGACCATGACCTCGGTCGATCAGATGATGGAGCTGCCTCAGGAGCGCAATTTCGACGAGCGCCCGCTGAGCCGCAAGGTGCTGCAAGGCGCCATTGAATGCCGTCAGCTGAGCTTCACCTATCCGAATCAGCAGAACCCCGCGCTGAAGAACATCAACCTGATCATCAAGCCCGGCGAGAAGATCGGCATTATCGGCCGCAGCGGCTCGGGCAAAAGCTCCCTGGCCAAACTGCTGGTGGGCCTCTATCAGCCGGACGACGGCGCGTTGCTGGTGGATGGTGTGGATATCCGTCAGATCGACGTCAGCGAACTGCGCCACAACATTGGCTACGTGGCTCAGGACATCCAGTTGCTCGCTGGTACGTTACGCGACAACCTGGTGTCGGGCGCGCGCTACGTCGAAGACGAACTGGTGCTACAAGCCGCGGAACTGGCTGGCGTCCACGAGTTCGCCCGTCTGCATCCGCAAGGCTATGAGCTGCAAGTCGGTGAGCGTGGGCAGAACCTGTCCGGTGGTCAGCGCCAGAATGTGGCCCTGGCTCGAGCACTGCTGCTCAACCCGCCGATTTTGCTGCTGGATGAACCCACCAGCGCCATGGACAACACCGGCGAAGAACGCCTCAAGCAACGCCTCATGGCCGTGGTTGAAAACAAGACCGTGGTGCTGGTGACACACCGGGCCTCGTTGTTATCGCTGGTGGATCGCCTGTTGGTGATCGACCGTGGGCAGATTCTCGCCGATGGTCCGAAAGCCGTCGTGATGGAAGCGTTGAAGAAGGGGCAGATCAGTGTTGCTTAAGTCCGGGATCAAAGATTCCATTCGCCGCTACTTCAAAGGCTCCGCGTCGTTGCAAGGCCAGCCCCTTCCCGAGGTCAACAAAGCGCTGATCGAAGACGCCCCGCGCGTGGTGCGGTTGACGATCTGGGCGATCATCGGCTTCTTCGTGTTCCTGATGCTTTGGGCCAATTTTGCGGTGATCGACGAAGTCACCAAGGGCGACGGCAAGGCGATTCCGTCGTCGAAGATCCAGAAAATCCAGAACCTTGAGGGCGGCATCGTTTCCGAGCTGTTCGTCACCGAAGGACAAATCGTCGAGGCTGGCGCGCCGCTGATTCGTCTGGACGACACACGGTTCGCCTCCAACGTTGGTGAGACCGAGGCCGATCGGCTGTCGATGCTGTTGCGTGTGGAGCGCTTGAGTGCCGAGGTCGATGATCGCCCGTTGAATTTTCCCGCCGATGTGCTCAAAGCCGTACCCGGCCAGGCCGCCAGCGAACAGTCGTTGTACATCAGTCGTCGTCAGCAACTGCACGATGAGATCGGTGGCTTGCAGGAGCAGTTGATCCAGAAGCAGCAAGAGCTGCGCGAGTTCACCTCCAAACAGGCCCAGTACCGCAGCGGTCTGTCCTTGCAGCGTCAGGAAATCGCCATGTCCGAGCCGTTGGTGGCTCAGGGCGCGGTGTCCCCGGTTGAGGTTTTGCGACTCAAGCGTGCCGAGGTCGAAACCCGCGGCCAACTGGACGCCACCACCCTGGCGATCCCTCGCGCCGAATCGGCGATCAAGGAAGTGCAGCGCAAGATCGACGAGACTCGCGGCAAATTCCGCAGCGAAGCCCTGACCCAACTCAACGAAGCGCGCACCGATCTGAACAAGGCCCAGGCCACTGGCAAGGCGCTGGAAGACCGGGTCAGCCGGACGCTGGTGACATCGCCGGTGCGCGGTATCGTCAACAAGTTGCTGGTGAACACCATCGGCGGCGTGATCCAGCCGGGCAGCGACCTGGTGGAGATCGTGCCACTGGATGACACCTTGTTGGTGGAAGCCAAAATTCGCCCGCAAGACATCGCGTTCCTGCATCCGGGCCAGGACGCCACGGTGAAGTTCACGGCTTACGACTACACCATTTATGGTGGGCTCAAAGCCAAGCTGGAGCAGATCGGTGCCGACACCATCACCGACGAAGACAAGAAGACCACTTACTACATCATCAAATTGCGTACCGAACGCAGCCACCTCGGGACGGATGAAAAGCCGTTGCTGATCATTCCGGGGATGGTGGCGTCGGTGGATATCATTACCGGCAAGAAGACTGTGCTCAGTTACTTGCTCAAGCCGATTATTCGGGCTCGGGCCGAGGCGTTGCACGAGCGGTAGTTTTTCGGTGCTGCTGATGGCCTCTTCGCGAGCAAGCCCGCTCCCACAATTGATCTTCAGTGGTCGCGGGTTTTGTGCGCGACAAAGAACCCATGTGGGAGCGGGCTTGCTCGCGAAGAGGCCAGTCCTGTCGCCACCTCATCCAGGGATGTTTGCTAGCATTGCGTCTGAATCAACTCAGATCAGATACGAGTGCTCAGCATGCAACTCCCGGACATGAACCTGTTGGTCGCCCTCGACGCTTTGCTCGATGAAGGCAGCGTGGTGGGCGCTGCGCGGCGGATGAACCTCAGCCCGGCGGCCATGAGCCGGACGCTGACGCGGATTCGCGAGGCCATCGGCGACCCGATTCTGGTGCGCGCCGGCCGTGGGCTGGTGCCGACGCCCAAGGCGCTGGAGTTGCGCGAGCAGGTGCGGGATCTGGTGGAACAGGCCGCATTGCTGTTCCGCTCCGCCGATGATGTGGATCTGGGCAGTTTGCGCCGGCGGTTCAGCATTCGCGCCAATGATTTCTTTGTTGGCGTCTACGGCGGCAAGCTATTCGACACGATGGAGCGCCAGGCCCCGCATTGTGAACTGCGCTTCGTCCCTGTAGGTGATGGCGACGACGAAGCCTTGCGCGAAGGACGCATCGATTTGAGCGTCAGCAACAATCGGCCGCTGATGCCGGAAGTGAAAGTGCAGAACCTGTTTTCCACTCACTTTGTCGGGCTGGTGCGCGAGGATCATCCACTGTTCGATGCAGAGATCACCGCCGAGCGTTACGCCGGTTTTTCCCATATCAGCATGTCGCGCCGGGGGATCGCCCGCGGACCCATCGATACAGCGCTCAACGCCTTGGGGCTGGAGCGACGGGTGGCGGTGATTGCGCCGAGTTTCCATGCGGCGATGTTCGCCTTGCCGGATTCCGATCTGATTCTGCCGGTACCCGAGGAAGCCTTGCTGAGTGTGCGGCGCCTGGGTTTGAAACTGCGCTCGTTTACCCTGCCGATCCCATTACCGACCCTGATGTTGACCCAGGCCTGGCATCCGCGTTTCGACAAGGACCCGGCCCACCGTTGGATGCGTGAAACGCTCAAGACCTGTTGCGACGAGACCTGGTTGGCCGCACAGCCAACCTAAAGTTGATCCAAATCCCTGTGGGAGCGAGCCTGCTCGCGATAGCAGTGGATCAGTCAACATCGATGTTGAATGTGGTAGCCCTATCGCGAGCAGGCTCGTTCCCACAGGGATCTGTGTTGTTTTCCGGAGTTAATTGCTGCATGAAACACACTTATAAGCTGCCAATAAGTCAATTTTCGTAAGCTTCCACGCTCCCTAAAATGCTTCGGTATTCCCCTCCCGGAGCTTGCAGTACATGACTTCCCTCACGGTCACGGCGCCTCTCGCAGCGGCCAAACCAGCGACCGCCATCACGCCACCAGTCTTCGGCCCGCGCATCATCATCGGCCTGGTGGGCGTGTTGCTGGCGGTACTGGTGTCGGGTCTGAACGAGATGGTGACCAAGGTCGCCCTGGCCGACATTCGCGGTGCGTTGGCCATCGGTTATGACGAAGGCACCTGGCTGGTCGCCAGTTACACCGCGACCTCGGTGGCCGCCATGGCGTTTGCCCCTTGGTGTTCGGTGACGTTCTCGTTGCGGCGCTTCACCCTGTGCGCCATCAGTGCGTTCACGCTGTTGGGCGTGCTGTGCCCGTTTGCCCCGAATTACGAAAGCCTGCTGGTCTTGCGCACCTTGCAAGGCCTAGCCGGCGGCGCGTTGCCGCCGATGCTGATGACCGTAGCCCTGCGATTCCTGCCGGCCAACGTGAAACTCTATGGCCTGGCCGGTTATGCCCTGACGGCGACCTTCGGCCCCGGTCTCGGCACGCCGCTGGCCGGGTTGTGGACCGAGTACGTCGGCTGGCAATGGACCTTCTGGCAAATCATCGTGCCGTGCCTGGTAGCGATGGCGGCAGTGGCTTACGGTTTGCCTCAGGATCCGCTGCGGCTGGAACGCTTCAAGTCATTCAACTGGCGTGGCTTGTTGTTGGGGTTTGCGGCGATCTGCATGTTGGTGATCGGCATTCTGCAAGGTAATCGGCTGGACTGGTTCGAGTCGAGCCTGATTTGCGGACTGCTCGGCGGCGGGCTGCTGTTGCTGGTGCTGTTTCTGATCAACGAGTGGTCGCAACCGATTCCGTTCTTCAAGTTGCAGATGCTCGGTATCCGCAACCTGTCGTTCGCGCTGTTGACTCTGGCCGGCGTGCTGGTGGTATTGCTCGCGGTGATCATCATTCCCTCCAGTTACCTGGCTCAGGTCCAGGGTTATCGCCCTGTGCAAACCGCGCCGATCATGTTGCTGGCAGCGCTGCCACAGTTGATCGCGCTGCCGTTGGTGGCGGCGCTGTGCAATCTGCGTTGGGTCGATTGCCGCTGGGTGCTGGGGATCGGCCTGGGCATGTTGGTGCTGTCTTGTCTCGGCGGTTCGCAGCTGACGTCGGTGTGGATTCGCGATGACTTCTACGCGCTACAACTGCTGCAAATCTTCGGTCAGCCCATGGCCGTGCTGCCGCTGTTGATGCTCTCCACCGGCAGCATCAGCCCGATGGAAGGGCCGTTCGCTTCGGCCTGGTTCAATACCGTGAAAGGCCTGGCGGCGGTGATCGCCACCGGTGTGATCGAGGCGCTGACCACTGCAAGGCTGCATTTCCATTCGACCATGCTGGTGGACAACCTTGGTAATTCGCCTCTGGTTGACGGCACTAGCGCTGGTCTCGCTCACCGACTGCATCAACAAGCCGTGGTGCTGACCTCCTCCGATCTTTATCTGTGCATGGCCGGTATCGCCGTGATGCTGATCCTGATGATTTTCTGGCTGCCGACGCGGATCTATCCACCGCGCGCGCCGACTTGAACGCTTCACTGAAACAGAAGGTTTTTATGACGACTCAATCAAAGCAAAAAATCGCTGTCGGCGTTGCCGCGGTGATGGCGGTCGGCGTGTTGATTTACCTGCTGGCGCCGGGCTTGTTCGGCAAGCGCACCCAGCAGAACACCAACGATGCTTTCGTCTCGGCGGACTTCACCCTGGTGGCACCGCGCGTGGCGGGGTTCATCAAGGAAGTGCTGGTGGAAGACAATCAGCAGGTCAAGGCCGGACAGCTACTGGCCATGATCGACGATCGCGATCTGCGCGCTGCCGCTGAGGCTGCCGACGCTGAAACCCTGGTGGCCAGGGCGCAACTTCAGAACGCTCGTTCAACCCTTGAGCGCCAGACATCGGTGATCGCTCAGGCCCAGGCCACGGTGGTTTCGGCGAAAGCGGAAATGGCCTTCGCCGAGCATGAACTTAACCGCTACAACCACCTCGCCGGGGTAGGCGCTGGCACGGTGCAGAATGCTCAGCAAGCGCGCACGCGCATCGACCAGGCCTCCGCTCGCTTGGCCAATGCCACGGCAGTGCTCGCGGCGGAACGCAAGCAGGTAGAGATCCTGACCGCCCAGCGTGACGCGGCCGAAGGTGGGCTGAAACGAGCGCAAGCGGCGCTGGAAATGGCCAGCTATGAGTTGTCCTATACGCGCATCGTCGCGCCCCAGGACGGCATGGTCGGCGAGCGCGCGGTGCGGGTCGGCGCTTATGTCACACCGGGCAGCAAGATTCTGGCCGTGGTGCCGTTGGAGCGGGCCTATGTGGTCGCCAATTTTCAGGAAACCCAACTGACTGATGTACAGCCGGGGCAGAGCGTGCAAGTGCACGTCGACAGCCTCGGCGGCGAAGCCCTGCGCGGTCGCGTCGAGAGCATCGCACCGGCCACTGGCGTGACCTTCGCCTCGGTCAAACCGGACAACGCCACCGGCAACTTCACCAAGGTTGTGCAACGGATTGCGGTGAAAATCGTTCTGGAGCCGGGTCAGGCGTTGGCCGAGCGGTTGCGGGTGGGGATGTCGGTGGAGGCGAGGATTGATACGGCAAGCACTGGCGAACATGAGGTTGCGCAACGATGAAGATCTTCGTTGATAAGGCTGACGTCTTCGCGAGCAGGCTCGCTCCCACATTGGATCTAGGCAAAGCACGGATTTATGGCACAGAAAAAGCCCCCCTGTGGGAGCGAGCCTGCTCGCGAAGGGGCCGGTGGCCCCAACTTACCTTCGGCACTTTGCTGGTCATGAGTCTTTCGGCCTGCACCGTCGGCCCGGACTTCCAGAAGCCTCAGCCACAACAAGTGGCCGAATGGTCGAAACCGGTCAAAGCCGCCGCCAGTGAAGCGATAACAACCGACATGAACGAACGCTGGTGGGAGGTATTCAACGACCCAAAACTCTCGGCCCTGACCCAACGCGCCCTGACCGACAACCTCGACCTGAAACTCGCCAGCAGCCGTTTGCAGCAAAGTCGCGCCGCGCGTCAGGTGGTCACCGCCAACCGCTATCCCAACACCGCCGCCACCGGCAGCTACGGGCGCAAACGCAACAGCGGTGAAGGCCTGAACGATCCGTCGGGCAACAATGGCGACTCGGCGTTCAACCTGTGGGATGCAGGCTTTTCCGCCTCCTGGGAACTGGATTTCTGGGGCCGTGTGCGCCGCGAAGCCGAAGCGGCCGATGCCACCCTGGAAGTGGCGGAAAATGATCGTCGCGGTGTGCTGCTGTCGGTGCTCGCCGAAACCGCCCAGGACTACATTCAACTGCGCGGCGTGCAAAGCACCCGGGCCGTCACCGAGCAGAACCTCGACGTCGCCCGGCACAGTTTGAAACTTTCGCAACTACGCCTGGCGGACGGGGTGGCGACGGACCTGGACGTCGCCGAAGCCGCTGCGCAAGTCGCGGCCATCGAATCACGTTTGCCGGCGCTGGAGCAGCGTCAGTCGCAATTGATCAACGCCCTGAGCCTGTTGATGGGCGAACCCCCGCAAGCGCTGTCCGCCGAGTTATCCACAGACGCTCCCGTGCCGCAAACCCCGCGTCAGGTCGCCATCGGCTTGCCGTCGCAATTGGCCGAGCGCCGCCCGGACATCCGTCAGGCCGAAGCCCGTTTGCATGCCGCGACTGCCAGCATCGGCGTGGCCAAGGGTGACTTTTATCCGCGGATCACCCTGTCGGGCAACATCGGTTCACAAGCCCTGCAACTGAGCGATTTCGGCTCCTGGGGCTCACGTTCGTTCGGCATCGGCCCGCAATTGAGCCTGCCGCTGTTCGATGGCGGCCGCCTGCGCGGCATGTTGCACCTGCGCGAAGCACAGCAACAGGAAGCGGCCCTGGCCTACCAGCAAACCGTGCTGCGGGCCTGGCATGAAATCGACGATCAACTCACCGCCTACAACGCCAGTCAGTTGCGTCGCGACAGCCTCGCCGAAGCCGTGCGTCAGAACCAGATCGCCCTGCGCACCGCGCAACAGCAATACGTCGAAGGGGTGGTGGATTTCGTCAATGTCCTCACCGTGCAAGGCGAATTGCTGGCGACCCAGCAGCAGTGGGTCGAGAGCTCGACCGGGGTGTCGTTGGCGATGGTTGGCTTGTATAAGGCGCTGGGTGGGGGATGGGAGTCGGTGTATCCGGTGGCGGAGACGGCGCAGCTCTGATCGGCGAGCACACTCTTTCAACCAATGATGGCCATCCGCTTGACGCGCACCCCGTCTGTCGTAGACTCCGCTCATCCGTCAGGGAGTTACGGTTATGCGGCGTTTTCGTATTTTGGTTATGGGATTGACCTTTGTAACGTGCGCAGTACAGGCGCAAACGCCTGCGCCAGACGATCCGTTGCTGGAAAGCAGCGCGGTCGGCGGTGATGCGTCGGCCAGCAGTGAAGCCCGTGGTGTGCTGCGAGCCCGGGATCAGGCAGTGCTCGCCAGTGAATTGTCGGGGCGGATTGTCGAGTTGCCGTTCAGTGAGGGCGAGTCGTTCAAGAAGGGCGATATCCTGGCGCGGTTTGACTGTTCGGCCTATCAGGCTCAGCTCAACGCGGCCCAGGCCGCCAACCGTGGCGCCGGTGAGGAGCTGGCCCATAACCGGCAACTGGCGGCGTTGAATTCGGTCGGGCGTTTTGAAGTGGCGCGGGCCGAGGCCAAGGTCAGCGAAACCCAGGCGCAATCTCAGGTTTATCAGGTTCAGGTCAAGCGTTGCAGCGTGGTCGCGCCGTTCGATGGTCAGGTCGTCGAACGCAAGGTCAAGCGCTACGAAAGCGTCGCTGCTGGCACACCGCTGCTGGACGTGGTCGATAACCGCACTCTGGAAATTCATCTGTTGGTGCCGTCGCGCTGGATGGGCAAACTCAAGCCCGGCCAGACGTTCAGTTTTGTCCCCGATGAAACCGGTCGGCCTCTGGATGCCACGGTCAAGCGCCTCGGTGCGCGGATCGATGAAGGCAGCCAGACCTTGCTGCTGGTGGCGACATTACCCAACGCCAGCGGTCTGTTGGCCGGCATGAGCGGAACGGCGCGTTTCGCGGAGCTCAAGTGAACGCCCCGGTAACGGGCGGCGCCGAGCAGGTGTTCGCAAGGTTTCTTGACCTCGAACGCCAGACCCGCGCTGCTCGCAATCCTTCGCAACTGGCTTACAGCCTGGTCAATGACGGCCAGGCGCTGTTCGGTTTCCGCCATGCCGCGCTGTTGATCGCCGGCAAGGTGCAGGCGGTGACCGGTGTCAGCGCCGTGGAACCGAATGCGCCGTTCGTGGCATTTGTCGAGCAAGCGGTCGCGCAGTTGTTCAAGCTTGGCGTGCTGAAACAGGCTCGGGTGATCACACCCGATCTCCTTGGCCAATCCATTCAGGCCGACTGGCAAAGTCTGTCAGCCGCTCAGGTGTTCTGGTTGCCGCTGATCGATCATCGGGGCGAGGTGTTCGGTGGTCTGTGGCTGGCGCGTGATGTGCCGTGGAATCCTTCCGAGCAAGTGCTGCTGTCGCAACTGGGCGACACCTACAGCCACGCCTGGCTGGCGCTCCAACCGCGCAAACCCTGGCGGCTACGCTGGACGCGCAAGCGTCAGGTGGCGCTGGTCGCTGTGTTGTTGCTCGGGTTGCTGATTCCGGTGCGCCAATCGGTGCTGGCACCGGCCGAAGTCGTCCCGCTGGGCGGTCGGGTGGTGGCGGCGCCGCTGGACGGGGTGATCGCCGAGTTCCTGGTCAAACCCAACCAGACGGTGAAAACCGGCGACCTGCTGCTGCGCTTCGAAAGCACCACGCTCAAGGCTCAGGCCGATGTGGCCGAGCGCGCCCTGGGCGTTGCCGAAGCGGAACTCAAGGCCAATTCCCAACGCTCCTTCGCTGATGCCGAATCCAGTTCGAAAATCGATCTGCTGGCGGCCCGCGTCGAGCAAAAGCGCGCCGAGCGGGATTACGCCCGTGAACTGCTCAAACGCAGCGAGGTACGCGCCGAGCGGGACGGCATCGCGGTGTTCGCCGACGCTGAGCGTTGGACCGGCAAACCGGTGCAAACCGGCGAGCGGCTGATGGAAATCGCCGACCCGAACCAGGCCGAGTTGCGCATCGAATTGGCCGTGGGCGATGCGATTTCCTTGGCGCCGGGAGCGCAAGTCGCGCTGTTTCTCGACAGCGATCCGTTGCAGCGGCATCTGGCCAAACTCGAACGTTCGGCTTACGAAGCGCAGCCCACCGCTGCCGGGCAACTGGCTTATCGACTGGATGCGACGTTCGACGCCGCACCGCCACGCATCGGCTTGCGTGGCACCGCGAAAGTCTTCGGCGACCGTGCGCCGCTGGCGTTGTACCTGTTGCGTCGACCGTTGGCCGGGTTACGTCAGAGCGTGGGTCTTTAGATGAGCCTGCCGAGCCTGCGGGCAGACCTGCAATTGTCGACGGCGGCCCCGGCCCTCGACGGTTCACCGTGCTGGACCCTGGCCGACCCGGTGCGAGGGCGTTATTTCAAACTTGGTGCGGCGGCGATGCGTCTGTTGCGCCATTGGTCTCTGGGCGATCCCGAGCAAGTGCTGCGTGCCGCCAACCGCGAGCCGGGGCTGGCGCTGGATGGCGCGGCGCTTGAGCAATTGCTGGAATTTTTGCGTGGCCACGACCTGATCAGCGCCCTCGATCCGCCGCAGCGCGCCAGTTACAGCTTGAAGGCCGCGGCCCAGCGCCAGAGCCTGTGGCAAATCCTGTTGCATCAATACCTGTTTTTCCGGATTCCGCTGTGGCGCCCGGACGCTTTTCTCAATCGCGTCTGGCCGTGGCTGGAGCGTTTCGGCCCACGCGCATTGCGCTACGGATTGCCCGCGACGCTGGGGCTTGGGGTGTTTCTGGTGTCGCGGGACTGGCAGCGATTCATCGCCACGTTTCCGCACCTGTTCAGCCTCGGCGGTGCGCTGGCGTTCGCAGTGGCGCTGTTTTTCGCCAAGCTGTGCCACGAGTTCGGCCACGCCTTCATGGCCAAGCGCGCCGGTTGTCGGGTGCAGAGCATGGGCGTGGCGTTCATGGTGCTGCTGCCGATGTTTTACACGGACGTCAGCGACGCCTGGCGCGTCAATGATCGACGTGCACGGTTGCTGATCGGTGCCGGTGGGGTGCTGGCGGAACTGGTGCTGGCGTGTATTGCGCTGCTTGCCTGGTCACTGCTGCCTGACGGCCCCGGACGTACGGCGGCGTTCATGCTCGCCAGTGCGACCTGGATCACCACACTGGTGATCAACCTCAACCCGTTCATGCGTTTCGACGGCTACTTCTTGCTCAGCGATTTCTGGGAAGTGGACAACCTTCAAGGGCGCGCCTTTGCCTTGTGCCGCTGGCGGCTGCGCGAGTTTTTGTTTGGTTACGCTGCCCCGGCGCCGGAGCCGTGGTCGCCGAAGATGCAGCGGCGTCTGCTGATCTGGGGGTATGGCGCGTGGCTGTGGCGCGCGGCGCTGTTTTTCGGGATTGCGCTGGCGGTCTATCACCTGTTCTTCAAGGTATTGGGGATCTTCCTGATGCTGGTGGAACTGGTCTGGTTCATCTTCCTGCCGATCCTGAACGAGTGGCGGCAATGGTGGAGCCATCGCGAACAGGCGCATGCGCCTCGAGTGCTGCTCAGCGGTTTGACGTTGCTCGGGTTGTTGTTGCTGCTGGCGTTGCCGTGGCGCAGCGCGGTGGAGTTGCCGACGATGCTGGAGGCTGGACGCGCCAGTGCCCTGCACGCGCCGGTGGCGGCGCGGGTCAAAACAGTGAGTGTGCACGACGGCCAGGTCGTCGCTCAGGGTGAGGTGTTGATCGAACTGGAGTCGCCGGACCTGGACTCACGCCAGGCCATCGTCCGTCGCGAGATCCAGATTCAGCAGTTACAGATGCGTCGTCAGGCCGGTCGTAGCGAAACCGCGGCCGATGCTGGAATCGTCGAACAGCGCTTGGCTGAAGCCGTGGCCGAATACCGAGGCCTGGCCGCCCAGCGCGAGCGACTGCTGTTGCGCGCACCCCACGCCGGCAAAGTGCGCGATCTGCTGCCGCAGTTGGTGGTCGGTCGCTGGCTTTCGACCAAAGATCCTTTGGCGCGGGTGGTCGAGGACGGCGCGCGGTTGCGCGGTTATCTGGCCGAAGCCGAACTCTGGCGTGTTGCTCCGGGTGCCAGTGGGCGGTTCATCGCCGATGACCCGATGCACCCTGCGATCGCCGTGCAATTGACCGAAATCGATACCAACGGCGTGGCTTACGTCGATCAGGAAGCACTGACTTCCGATCACCATGGGCCGATTGCCGTACGCCGCGATCAGCATCAGCGCGCCGAGCCGGTACAGGCGCAGTACGGCGCGCGGTTGAGCATCCTCGAAAACACCCCGACACCGGTGCAACCCTTGCGCGGCCTAGTGGTGTTGCAGGGCCGCGGCGAGTCGGTGCTGGGCGTTGCCTGGCGGCGCATGGCGGCTCTGGGGGTCAGGGAAAGCGGTTTCTAAGGGAGAACAGCGATGGCGAACAGCGCTTCAGTGGCACCGGACGGTTTGGTGGTCAGGCCTTCGCGGGCCAGCGATGGACCTTTTCTGCACAGCCTTTACCAGGCGGCGCGGCCGGATCTGCAGTGGATCGACGGTGAGCAGGAGGTGGTTGAACAGGTGGTTGCCCAGCAATTCAACGTGCAGGAACAAGGGCTGGGGGAGAATTTCCCCAACGCCATGCATTACGTGATCGAGAAGCTCGACACGGCCATCGGCGCGCTGACCACGGATTTCGGCCCCAATGAAATTCGCGTGCTGTACCTGGCGTTCATCCCCCAGGCCCGAGGCCGGGGTTACGGTCGGACGGTGCTGCAAGGCGTGCAAAAAGCCGCGCAACAAATCCGCTGCCCGGTGGCAACGGTGGTCTGGGCCAACAACCCCCATGCGCGCCAGCATTACCTGGCGCTGGGGTTTCAGGTTGAAGAGCGCAACCCGGCGGCGGAGCGGCTGGTGTGGTATCCGAAGGGTTGAATACATACCGCCCCTTGTGGGAGCGAGCCTGCTCGCGAAAGGACCATCACTTTCAAAATCATTATTGAATGACCCACCGCTATCGCGAGCAGGCTCGCTCCCACATTGAGATCCATGTTCAGTTGAACGCGATGTAGAAGTACCCCAGTTGCGGATCACGCCCCATCGCCGGTACTCGCGAAACAAAAATATCTTCTACCTGACCCAGCTCCGGCAACTCCAGCGCACACAAGCCATCGACAAAGTCAGTGGGTTGCAGGCTGTTGAGCTCGACACTGAACGGCATGCGCTCGCTTTTGGGCATCTGTGAGTGGGGCGTTTCTTTCAGTGCGTCGATATGGATCGGCAGTTCACTGCCATCGGGCAACCGCAGCGTCCCCGTCTTGCCCAGCAGAGCCTGAAAGTGTTGGCTTTGAACCTGTTGCAGCATGGCATCACTCCATCAAGCAAAAGTGGCCGGGGGATTTGCATCCCCCGGCCAGACCCTCAGTTACGCGAAGGGAACAAGCCGTTCAGGGCGATGCTGAAGTTGAGCACCAGGAACGGGTTCATCACCTCCATGGGCAAACCGTTGCCGGCGGACGAGATTTCCCCCGTCACCGTGCTGGTTACGCCCTTGAGCGGCACGGCTGCGGCACCTTGTTGATCGGAGTAAATACTCGCCGAGCCGGGCCCACCGCCCGAAGCGCCGATGTAGGAGTTGGTCGCGGTCGGGTTGGTGACCGGGTTGCTCGCCGGGCTGGCCAGTTGCAGGGTGGTGGTGGCCGTGAGCCCGGACAAGGCGTGGGTGTGGTTGGGCAGGTTGTTGATGGTCGCGGTGACGTTCTCGGTGCCGGAGAATTCGCCGATGACACGCGGGGTCAGGCCCAGGCCGTTGCCCTGGGCCATCGGCAGACGGCCCTGCAGATTGGGCAACATGAAATTGGTGGTGCCATTGCCTCCATAGTAGGTTCCCAGTAGTGCGAAAACCGTGTTGTATTGCGAGATGCTCAGCGTCTGGCCGTTGCATAGGGCCCAGCCGTTGGGCGCGAAGTTAAAGGCGAAAGACTGGATAGTGCCGATGAATACTTCCATGGTTCCTCATCCCTCAGGTTAGTGTCTGAAGCGTCACGTTGCAGGCCCGGTTATCCGGGTAGATCGCAGTGATCAGCCGACTCCATTCATCTCCGTGGCTGGGTCACGCCACGCCAAAGCGTAGACGCTGATTGGAATGATTGCCGGACGTCGTCCGTCGCAAGGCCAGCATCGACGACGGCCCCGCGCCTGTCCTACAGTGCTCGGGACACTTCGGTATTCATTGGGTTGTAGCTCACCAGGTCGCAAGAAGGGGAGGCAATGGAGGCACGCAGAGAAACACCGCTGGGCGACACTCAGGACCCGCACGCGACGCCGGGGTCATGGGCGGTTGCCCGCCGCTTGCTTCGATGGGCGCGGGAGCACTGGTTGCTGCCGATCCTGGTATTGGCCACGCTGGTGCGTTTATACGACCTGACAGCGGCGGCGATCTGGGGCGACGAAGGTTCCAGCCTGTTGCTGAGCCAGTATTCGCTGGCCGGAATCTGGGAGCACGCGGCCCATGATGTGCATCCGCCGTTGTATTTCATGCTCCTGCACGGCTGGATCGAGTTGTTCGGCGACGGCATTTTTTCGATTCGCAGCCTGAGTGCGCTGCCGGGGATTGCCACCGTGGGGCTCGGCGTCTGGTTGGTGGACCTGCTCGCGACTCGCCGCGCCGCGTTGCTGGCCGGGGTTCTGCTGGCGCTGCTGCCCACGGCGGTGCGTTACAGCCAGGAAGTGCGGATGTATTCGCTGCTGGGGCTGTGGCTGATCGGTGCCACGATCGCCCTGATGTGCTGGATAAGACAGCCGCAACGCACGCGCTATCTGGTGATTTACACCTTGCTGATGAGTGCGGCGTTCTACACCCATTACTTCACCGCGCTGTGCGTGCTGTGTCATTGGCTGTATCTGGGCCTGATCCGCGTGCAGCCAGGGTATCGATTGCGGCACATTCAGCGCTCCGGCTGGTGGCTGGCCAATGTGGCCATTGTGCTGTTGTACCTGCCGTGGGTGCCCAGCCTGATCGATCTGATCCAGCACATGGATCAGCTCAAGGCCAATGGCGATGTGGGCTGGGAGACCCCCGTCACGCTCGGCTCATTGCCGTCGATGATCTGGTCGCTCCTGATCCAGGACGATGGCGAGAACCTGCCCACGCTGATTTTTATCGCGCTGCCACTGGCGCTGGCGGCCCTGGCGGGTGTGGCGCTGGCCCGGGACCGCAGTGTGTTCCGTGGCAGTGCGCTGGCGGTGATCTACTCCGTTGTCCCGTTGTTGCTGGTGTTTTCGGCGTCGTTCATCTCGCCGGTGTTCATCGAGCGTTACCTGACCGCTTATGCCTTGGGCCTGCCGATGTTTGTCGCGCTGGCCGTCGATCGCTTATACGCAGACTTCAAGGTATTGGCGCTGGCCGTGCTGCTGCTGTTTGTCGGCGTTGAGCTGGTGGGTCTGAAGAACAATGCCACGGTGGATACCAACGATCAGATCAGCGTCATGGTCAACTACGTGAACCAGCACTTCACCCCCGGCGACCTAATCGTCACCAGCGACATGCTCTGGTACCTCAGTTATGTCTATTACAACCGGACAGACGCCAAACCGTTGCTGTACACACCGCCTTTGGCCGATGGCAGATCGAGCCGGCCGAACGCTTACGGTTTCGGCACGCTGGTAAGCAATGACATCTACCTGGATAGCCTGGGCGGCTTGGCCAAAGACACCGGTCGCGTGTGGCTGGTCGGTACCATCGACGGGCCGGACGAGTTCGCCTCCTTGCCCGCGGGGTGGCAACGTATCAACGAGACCCGGGCGGGAGGCGCCTATGCGCGCTTGTATGTGTTGAAGTAATCCCGTGATGGAAGGCTTAAACGATTCATCTTTCAGGCCGTTATATAAATGGCGTTTTCCAGTCGATTTAGCTCCGATTTGATATCAAAACACCACTAGCTGTAAGTCAATTCATGGTCTACGCTCCTCATACAAAAGGACTTTTGGCGGGTGAATGGATGCAGCACTTTCACTTTATTTCCGGTTTGCCGCGTTCGGGCTCGACCCTGCTTTCTGCGATTCTTTTGCAGAACCCACGCTTTCATGCTGGCATGACCAGCCCCGTTGGCGCGCTATTTTCCGGTGTTCTGGAGCAATGCAGCGCCGGCAGCGAATTCGGTGCGGTGATCGATACCGATCTGCGTCGCCGCCTGTTGCGTGGCCTGTTCGATTCCTTCTACGCCGACAAGGCCGACAAACAGGTAGTGTTCGACACGAACCGCCTGTGGAGTTCGCGCCTGCCGGCGATCAGCGATCTGTTTCCTCAAGCCAAGATCATTGCCTGCGTGCGCAATGTCGCCTGGGTCATGGACAGCCTCGAGCGCTTGTACCGCGCCAATCCCTTCGAAAACACCAAGCTGTTCGGCGATGCAGTCGAACGCAACACGGTCTACAGCCGCTGCGAAACCCTGGCCCAGCGCAATCGGCTGGTGGGGTTTTCCTGGGCCGCCCTCAAGGAAGCCTATTACGGCGAACACGCCGACTCGTTGCTGATCATCGATTACGACCTGCTGAGCCAGGCGCCGGAGCGGGTGATGCGGTTGGTCTACGACTTCATCGGCGAACCCTGGTTCGAACATGATTTCGACCATTTGGCCTACGACGCACCGGAATTCGATCAGGCCCTCGGCCTCTCGGGGCTGCACAAGGTGAAGGCCAAGGTCCAGTTGCAATCCAGGCGCACAATCCTGCCGCCGGATTTGTTCAAGCAGTACGCCGAGTTGTCCTTTTGGCTCGATGGCTCTGCCAGCGCCGCCAATGTCATTCGTATGAAAGCCGACGCCGCGATCAGTTGATCGCGGCGTTTTCATTGATCCGTCAAAAAGTTCGAGTCCGGGTGAGCAGCATGTGGTGGAGCAAAGGCAAGTCGCGGGTTACCGAAGGCGCACGAGCGCTGGCCTCGCCAATGATTATGTCCCTGGAGCCGCGCATGCTGTTCGACGGCGCGGTGGCCGCCACGGTTGCCGACACCGCCCAGGCTGATAGCCATACCACCGCCGAGGCGATCAAGGCGCCGACTGCCGACCAGCCGGTCGCCAGCAAGGACACCCACGGTCAGGCCGATGCCACGCCCACACCGACCCCCGTTGCGGTGCCGGGGCAGAGCGTGGTGTTTGTCGATTCTCGGGTCAAGGACGCCAACAGCCTGCTTCAGGGCGTCGCGCCCGGCACTCAAGTGGTTCAGTTGGATGCGAGCAAGGACGGCTTGCAGCAGATTGCCGACTACCTCGATCACCATCAGGGCATCAGCTCGGTGCAGATCATTGCCCACGGCAACGCGGGCGATCTGTGGTTGGGCAATAGCTACCTGTCTGCCGACAACGTCGCGGCCCGCAGCGCCGTGCTGGCGGAAATCGGCAAGGACATGAACGTCGGCGGCGATATCCTGATCTACGGCTGCTACACCGCCGAAGGCGAGCGCGGCTTGAGTTTCGTCGACTCCCTGGCGCAACTGACCGGCCGTGATATCGCCGCTTCCAGCAACCGCACCGGGGTGGGTGGCGACTGGAATCTGGAAATCGCTACCGGCAACATCGAAAGCGCCAACGTGCTCTCGACCACGGCCATGAGTGACTATCAGTGGGGGCTGGCCACCTGGACCGCCACCAACAACGCCAACACGGGCGTCGGCTCACTGCGTGCGGCCATCGCCTCGGCGCAGAACGGCGACATCGTCACCTTTAGCAGCAGCATGACGGTGCAGCTGACCTCCGAACTGCTGATCAACAAGAACATCACCGTTGATGGCGACTTGAACAACGACGGCGCGGCGGATGTGACTCTCGATGGTCAGTACAGGACCCGAGTGATTGAAGTGGCGTCTGGCAGCATCGTGACGCTCGATGGCCTGGTGATCACCCGGGGTCTGGTGTCGGGCACGGGCGGTAACGGTGGCTACGGTGCCTCGGGCGCGATGGCCGGGGGGATTTTCAACGCAGGGATTCTGACCCTGAGCAACGTTACCGTGACCTCCAACGCCGCTTCCGGTGGCGGTGGCGGCGGCGGTGTCACGGGCGCTTTTTACGGCGGTGGTGGTGGCGGTGGCGGCGGTTTGGGCGGCCAGGGCGGCGGGCATGGCGGTTCGGCAGGGCCGGGCACCGGCACGTTGGGCGGCCAGGCGGGCGGCGGCGGCGCCGGTGGTTACGGCGGCGGTTATGACGCGACCCACATGGGCGGTCGCGGCGGTACCACCACTGGCGGAGCTGGCGGGCAGGGCGTTTCCTATTACAGCAACGGCGGTAACGGTGCGACGGCCACCAATGGCACGATCTCCATTGGCGGTGGCGGCGGCGGGGCCGGTTGGGACAAGGTAGGTGGCGCTGGCGGCAATGCGGTAGGCGGGATCTACAACGCCAGCAGCGGCACCATCACCATTGTCGGCACGTCGACCATTAGCAACAACATCGGCGCCGGTGGCGGTGGCGGCGGTGGCGGTGGCTACGGCAGCAATGCCACCAATGGCGGCGCGGGCGGCCGGGGCGTCGGTGCGATCTGGAACAAAGGCACGCTGCTGATCACGGCCGCCAACTTCGCCGCCCTGGCCGGTAATGCCGCGGGCAGTGGTGCCGGTGGTGCCGCGCTGGGCGGAGGTACAACCGGCACCTCGCCGACCTCCGTCGCGACCATCTACAACGACGGTGGTGTACTCAACACCGCGTATTCGCCGCCGCCGACCGCGACCATTGTGGTGGCTGACACCACGCTGAGCATCGGCGAAACGTCCTTGGTGACGATCACCTTTTCCGAGGCCGTGATCGGTTTCACCAATGCGGACCTGACCATCGCCAATGGCACCTTGAGTGCAGTAAGCAGCGGCGATGGCGGCATCACCTGGACGGCAACGTTCACGCCGTCCGCCAGTATTTCCGATACGACCAACGTCATCACCCTGGACAACACCGGGGTGATAAACGGCCTGGGCACCGCCGGCGTCGGCACCACCAACTCCAATAACTACACGGTCGACACGGTACGCCCGACCGCCAGCATCGTGTTTGCCGACACGGCACTGAAAGTCGGCGAAACCTCGCTGGTGACCATCACCTTCAACGAAGCGGTTACCGGTCTCACCAACGCCGACCTGACGATTGCCAACGGTACGCTCACAGCGGTGAGCAGCAGTGATGGCGGCATCACCTGGACGGGGACTTTCACCCCGACCGCCAGCATCACCGATTCGACCAACCTGGTCACCCTGGACAACACCGGGGTCAGTGACCTGGCGGGTAATGCCGGGAGCGGCACCACCGATTCGAACAACTACGCCATCGATACCGTGCGCCCGACCGCGACCCTGGTGGTGGCCGATACCAGCCTGAGTATTGGCGAAACGTCGCTGGTGACCATTACGTTCAGCGAAGCGGTCAGCGGGTTCACCAATGCCGACCTGACGATTGCCAACGGTACGCTCACGGCGGTGAGCAGCAGCGATGGCGGCATCACCTGGACGGCGACCTTCACCCCGACGGCCAGCGTCAATGACACGACCAACCTGATCACCCTGAACAACACCGGGGTCAGCGATCTGGCGGGCAACGCCGGTAGCGGCACCACCGATTCGAACAACTATGCGATCGATACACTCCGTCCGACCGCGACCATCGTGGTGGCGGACAATGCGCTGAAAATCGGCGAAACCTCGCTGGTGACGATCACCTTCAGCGAGGCGGTGACCGGGCTCACCAATGCCGACCTGACCATCGCCAACGGTACACTCACTGCGGTGAGCAGCAGTGACGGCGGCATCACCTGGACGGCGACCTTCACCCCGAGCGCCAGCATCAGCGACACGACCAACCTGATCACCCTGGACAACACCGGGGTCAGCGATGCTGTCGGCAATGCCGGCAGCGGCACCACCGATTCCAACAACTATGCGATCGACACCGTGCGCCCGACAGCCACCATCGTGGTCGCGGACACGGCGCTGAAAATCGGCGAGACCTCGCTGGTGACCATCACCTTCTCCGAGGCGGTGAGCGGTTTTACCAACGCCGACCTGACCATCGCCAACGGTACGCTCACGGCGGTGAGCAGCAGCGATGGCGGTATCACCTGGACGGCGACCTTCACCCCGAGCGCCAGCATCAACGACACGACCAACCTGATCACCCTGGACAACACCGGAGTCAGCGACCTGGCGGGCAACGCCGGTAGCGGCACCACTGATTCGAACAACTACGCCATCGACACGGTGCGCCCGACCGCCACGATTGTGCTGGCTGATACAACCCTGACCGCGGGCGAAACGTCGCTGGTGACCATTACTTTCAGCGAAGCGGTGAGCGGTTTCACCAACGCCGACCTGACGATTGCCAACGGCACGTTAAGCGCGGTGAGCAGCAGCGATGGCGGCATCACCTGGACCGCGACATTTACTCCGACGGCCAGCGTCAATGACTCGACCAACCTGATCACCCTGAACAACACCGGGGTCAGCGATCTGGCGGGCAATGCCGGTAGCGGCACCACCGATTCGAACAACTACGCGATCGACACCGCTCCGCCGACCGCGACGATTGTGGTGGCGGACAACGCACTGAAAATCGGTGAAACCTCACTGGTGACCATCACCTTCGACCAGGCCGTTACCGGTTTCACCAACGCCGACCTGACGATTGCCAACGGCACGTTGACCTCGGTGAGCAGCAGCGACGGCGGCATAACATGGACCGCAACCTTCACTCCGACCGCCAGCATTACCGACGCGACCAACCTGATCACCCTGGACAACACCGGTGTGCAGGCTGCCGCCAGCGGTAACGTGGGCAGCGGCACGACCGACTCCAATAACTACGCCATCGACACGGTGCGCCCGACAGCCACCATCGTGGTCGCGGACACGGCGCTGAGAATCGGCGAAACCTCTCTGGTCACGATCACCTTCAGTGAAGCGGTCAGCGGTTTCACCAACGCCGACCTGACCATCGCCAATGGCACGTTGACTGCGGTCAGCAGCAGCGACGGCGGTATCACCTGGACCGCGACCTTCACACCTTCCGCGAGCATCAACGACACCACTAACCTGATTACCCTGGACAACACCGGGGCCAGCGACCTGGCGGGCAATGCCGGTAGCGGCACCACCGACTCCAACAACTACGCCATCGACACAGTGCGCCCGACCGCCACGATTGTGCTGGCTGATACAACGCTGACAGCAGGCGAAACCTCGCTGGTGACCATCACCTTCAGCGAAGCGGTGAGCGGTTTCACCAACGCCGACCTGACGATTGCCAACGGCACCTTGAGCGCGGTGAGCAGCAGCGACGGCGGCATCACCTGGACCGCGACCTTCACCCCGACCGTCGGTGTGAATGACTCGAGCAACGTCATTACCCTGGCCAATACGGGTGTCACCGATGTGGCCGGCAACACTGGCAGCGGCACCACCAACTCGGGTAACTACACCATCGATACGGTGCTGCCGACGGCCACCATCGTGGTGGCTGACAATGCATTGAAAATCGGTGAAACGTCGCTGGTGACCATTACTTTCAGCGAAGCGGTGAGCGGTTTCACCAACGCCGACCTGACGATTGCCAACGGCACCTTGAGCGCGGTCAGCAGCAGCGACGGCGGCATCACCTGGACCGCCACGTTCACCCCGACGGCCAGCATTACCGACGCAACCAACCTGATCACCCTGGATAACAGCGGTGTGCAAAATGGCTCGGGCAATGCCGGTAGCGGCACCACCGACTCCAACAACTACGCGATCGACACCGTGCGCCCGACGGCCACCATCGTGGTCGCGGACACGGCGCTGAGAATCGGCGAGACCTCTCTGGTCACGATCACCTTCAGTGAAGCGGTGAGCAGTTTCACCAACGCCGACCTGACCATTGCCAACGGCACGTTGAGCGCGGTGAGCAGCAGCGACGGCGGTATCACCTGGACCGCGACCTTCACACCTTCCGCGAGCATCGACGACACCACTAACCTGATTACCCTGGACAACACCGGGGTCAACGACCTGGCAGGCAATGCCGGGAGCGGCACCACCGATTCCAACAACTACGCCATCGACACGGTGCGCCCCACCGCGACCATCGTCCTGGCCGACGCTACCCTGAGTGCCGGCGAAACGTCGCTGGTGACCATTACCTTCTCCGAGGCAGTAACGGGTTTCACCAACGCCGACCTGAGCATCGCCAACGGCACCTTGAGCGCGGTCAGCAGCAGCGACGGCGGTATCACCTGGACCGCGACCTTCACCCCGACCGTCGGCGTGAATGACTCGAGCAACGTCATCACCCTGAACAATACGGGTGTGGCCGACGTGGCCGGAAACACCGGCAGCGGCACCACCAACTCCGGCAACTACACCATCGATACCGTGCTGCCGACGGCCACCATCGTGGTGGCTGACAATGCACTGAAAATCGGTGAAACGTCGCTGGTGACCATCACCTTCAGCGAAGCAGTGACCGGTTTCACCAACGCCGACCTGACCATCGCCAACGGCACCTTGACCTCCGTCAGCAGTGGCGATGGCGGTATCACCTGGACCGCAACCTTCACCCCGACCAGCGCCATCACCGACACCAGTAACGTCATCACCCTGGACAACAGCGGTGTGCAAAATGGCTCGGGCAACGCCGGCAGCGGCACCACTGACTCCAACAACTACGCCATCGACACCGTGCGACCAACGGCAACCATCGTGGTCGCGGACTCGGCACTGGCGGTGGGTCAAACATCGGTGGTGACCATCACGTTCTCCGAGGCGGTGACCGGATTTACCACGGCCGACCTGACGGTGAGCAACGGTACTCTGAGCAGTCTGAGCACCAGCGATAACATCACCTGGACCGCCACCCTGACGCCGACGGCGAGCATCACCGATTCGACCAACCTGATTACCCTGGACAACACCGGGGTGGCCGATGCGGCCGGCAACGCTGGTAGCGGCACCACCGATTCCAACAACTACGCCATCGACAGCCAACGCCCGACGGCGACCATCGTGTTGAGCGATACGACCCTGAAACCGGGGGAAACCGCCCTGGTCACCATCACCTTCAGCGAAGCGGTGACGGGTTTCGACAACAGTGATTTGAGCGTCGCCAACGGTACGTTGAGTGCGGTGAGCAGCAGCGACGGTGGCATCACCTGGACCGGGACCTTCACCCCGACTGCCGGGATTACCGACGCCAGCAACGTCATCACTCTGAACAATACCGGCGTGACCGACGTAGCCGGCAATACCGGGTCGGGCACCACCAACTCGGCCAACTATGTGGTGGAAACCCAGGTGCCGACCGCCACCATCGTGGTCGCCGACAACGCCCTCAAGGTCGGTGAAACCTCATTGGTCACCATCACCTTCTCCGAGGCGGTCAGCGGTTTCACCAACGCCGACCTGAGCGTTGCCAACGGCACCCTCAGCAGCGTTTCGTCCAGCGATGGCGGCGTCACCTGGACCGCGACTTTCACGCCTACAGCCAGCGTGACGGACACCACTAACCTGATCACCCTGGACAACAGCGGCGTGATCAATGGGTCGGGCAACAGCGGCGTCGGCGTGACCGACTCCAACAACTACGCGATCGACACCGCTCGCCCGACCGCGACCATTGTGGTCGCGGACAATAAACTGGGTATCGGCGAGACCACCACGGTGACCTTTACCTTCAGCGAAGCAGTGTCCGGTTTCGACCTGTCGGACCTCAGCGTGGCCAATGGTGTGCTGTCCAACCTGGTCAGCAACAACGGCGGTTTGACCTGGACCGCCACGCTCACGCCGACCGCGAGCATCAACGATGCGACCAACCTGATCCTGCTCGACACCGGCAATGTGCTCGACGCCGCGGGCAATGCCGGCGCCAGCATCGCCATCTCCAACAACTACGCGCTCGATGCGACCCGCCCGACCGTCACCATCGTGGTTGCCAACCCGGTGCTGGGGATTGGCCAGACGACGCTGGTGACCTTCACGTTCAGCGAGGCGGTGAGCGATTTCGATTTGTCGGACCTGAGCGTCACCAACGGCGAACTGACCAACCTGGCCAGCAGCGACGGTGGCAAGATCTGGACCGGCACCTTCACGCCCACTGCGAACATCACCGACCCGAGTAACTTCATTGCACTGGACACCAGCAATGTAACGGACCTGGCGGGCAACCTGGGCGCCAGCGTCGCGGTATCCAACAACTACACGATCAACACCGTGCCGACGTTTGTGGTCTTACCGCCTGTCACCGTACCCGCTCAGCCCAACGTGCCATTGCAACCGATCATCTTCACCCCACCCACTGGCGATCTCGGCTCGCCGCTGACCTTTGCCCCGCTGTTTGAACAACGGGTGATCGGCAATGGCATTCGGCCTCTGGGCGACATTTTCATGAACCACGGGGCGCTGGCGCCAAGCTTTATCGCCCAGGTATTCAGCAGCAGCGACAACGGTGGCGATGGCTCGGGCCACGGTTTCCTGGGCTTTGGCGGGGGCGATGGCGGGGTCTTCGGCAGCAGCACGTTGTCGAGCCTGTTCAATCAAAACACCGGTAGCGAGGGGGATTCGCTGAACACCTTTGGTAATCAGTCAATCAGGGCGGGGGATGCTTCCCAAGGGTTGCGCGGCGTGTTTGGCGCACCAACTCTTGGCCAGCAATTACAACAGCTCAAAGACACCGAGCAACGGCAGGTCGACAGCCTGGCCGCGGCTTTGCAGCAGATCGGCATCAGTGAAATGCAGGCCTGAAAAAACCATTAAAGCAGTGCGGCACCGGGGGCAATACGGGGATGAAAAGAAGTCAGAAGTTGTTCGGCGCCAGCTTGCTGGCGCTGGCGATCAGCGGATGTGCAGTCACCAGTCAACCGATCGAACGCAGCGTCAGCCAACAGCGCGCCAAAAGCGATCTGCAAAGCATGTACAAGGGTCAGGAGCCCCTCAGCGGGCCGCTGACCCTGCACCAGGCCATGGCTCGCGCGGTGAAATACAACCTCGAAGGCCGGCTCAAGATCATGGAAGAGGCCTTGGCCAAGCGCCAACTCGACCTCGCCAGTTTCGACATGTTGCCGCGCATGGCGCTGGATGCTGGTTACGTGGGGCGTAACAACGTCGACGCTTCCAGCAGCCAGAGCGTGCGAACCGGCACCCAGTCCCTGGAACCGTCGACCTCCCAGGACCGCGACCGTGACGTGGCGGACCTGACCATGGTCTGGAACGTGCTCGACTTCGGTGTCAGCTACATCAGCGCCAAGCAACAGGGCGATCAGCGGCTGATCGTGCAGGAGCGTCGGCGCAAGGTGATCAACACCATCGTCCAGGACGTGCGCTCGGCCTATTGGCGAGCCATGGCCGCCGAACGTTTGCTCAAACAGATCGACAGCCTGATGGCCCGGGTCGAAACCGCCCGCCACAATAGCCAAAGCATGAGTGAGCAGCGCATTGGCGATCCGATTCAGGCATTGGGTTATCAGCGCTCGCTGATTGAAGCCACCCGGCAACTGGAAGAACAACGCCGCGCGCTGTCGCTGGCGAAAACCGAACTGGCGACCCTGATCAACCTGCCACTGAATACCGAGCTGACGCTGGCGACCCAGGACGATTATGTCATTCCGGAACTCAAGGTCGACCTCGCCAGCCTGGAACAGGAAGCCCTGACCAGTCGGCCGGAGTTGCGCGAGCAGGATTACCAGACCCGCATCAGCGCCGCCGAAACCCGCAAAGCCATGCTGCGCCTGTTGCCGGGCCTGGAGTTCTCCGCTGGCGGGCATTACGACAGCAACTCGTTTTTAGTCGAGCAAGGCTGGGCGGATTACGGGGTGAAAGTCACCTGGAACCTGTTCAACGTGATTTCCGCACCCGCCGCGATCGACGTCGCCAAGGCCGGTGAAGAAGTCGCTACGGCGCGCCGTCAGGCGATGTCCATCGCGGTGCTGGCCCAGCTCTACGTGGCCAACGCCAATTACCGCGAAGCATTGCGACAGTTCCAGACCAATCAGCAACTGTCGAACATCGACGGGCAAATCGTCGGCCAACTGCGCAATCGCTATCAGGCGGCCGGGCTGGGCGAACTGGACCTGATCCAGGGCGAACTGAACACATTGCAGGCGGATCTGCGTCGCGACCTGTCCTACGCCGACCTGCGCAACGCTTATGGGCAAATCTTCGCCAGCGCCGGTCTCGATCCGCTGCCGGACGAGGTGCAGTCGACCGAAGTCCAATCCATCGCCACGGCGCTGGCCAATCGCGAAGAGGCGTGGGCGGCGGGCAACATCTCAGTACCGCCGGTGGCCCATGCCCCGGCCCGCTAACCTGCTGGCGCCGACGGCGAGCATCAGCCGCGCCCAACGGGAGGCCCGCAACGGCCATCGCGGCACGGCGATCCTGCTGACCGGTTTACCGGCGGCGGGCAAGTCGACATTGGCCCAGGCACTGCACGCCGAGCTGTTCGAACACGGTGTGCAGAGTGTGGTGCTCGATGGCGACGGACTGCGGGTCGGGCTCAATCGCGATCTGGGGTTTGCCGACAGCGATCGCCTGGAAAACATCCGCCGCGCCAGCGAACTGGCGGCGCTGTTGGTCGAGAACGGGCAGATTGTCATCCTCGCGATGATTGCGCCCTTGGTGGAGTTGCGCGAAGTGTTCGCTCAACGGTTGGGCGAGGATTACCGCGAAGTCTGGTGCAGCGCCTCTTTGGCGGTGTGTGAACAGCGTGATCCAAAAGGTCATTACGCCCGGGCTCGACGGGGTGAGATGGCGGGGTTTACCGGTGTCTCCGCGCCTTACGAACCACCGCCGTGCGCGTCGCTGGTGCTCGACACCGGCGCGCAATCGGTCGAGGCCTGTCTCGACCGATTGCTGACCTGGCTCGGCGAATGCGCGGTGCTGGCGAAACGATGAGCCGGCCGGCATTCTCCCGCTTGCCGGTGACGGTGGATTTGCCGTTGCTGTTGCAGGCACTGGCGGCGATTGGCGAGGACGACTGGCACGGTCATTTCAACAGCGCTTATTACACTGGCGATTGGAGCGGCGTGGCGCTGATTTCCGCAGCCGATGCCTTGACTGAACTGTCGCCCGGTCGCGGCGAGACTCTTTTGCGTGTGCCCTGGCTGCAAGATGTTCGATGGCAGCAAGGGCTGCGGGATCTGCCGCTGGAGATTGTCTGCGCGCGCCTGTTGCGACTCGGCCCGGGCGGACGCATCCACGAGCATCGCGACTATGACCTGGGCGAACCGGATGCCGACTTGCGCCTGCATATTCCGCTGCTCAGTCCCCCTCAAGTGGACTTCATGCTGGACGGTCGGCGCATGCCGATGACCGCTGGCGAGTGCTGGTATCTCGACCTGGCGCGGCCTCACCGCGTGGACAACCGCGATACCCAGGCACGGATTCATCTGGTGCTCGATTGCCGGCCCGGTGCCTGGCTGGAGCAGGCGATTATCGATGGGTTGGCAACCACGCCGTCGCCGCAAATCTCTGATGGAGCTTTTGCGCAGTTCAAGGCGTTGGTGGCCAGCGATCCGCAGTTATGCAAAACCTTGCAGAGTGTGCAGGACAACGAAGCCTTTATCGCCCGCACCCTGGCGCTGGCCACCGAGTGTGGCCTTGCGTTCACCCGTGAAGAACTGCGCGCGGCGATGCGCGACGGTCGCCGCCAATGGACTGAACAATGGAGCGCCTGAACCTGGAAGGCTGGTTGCCGATTCGCGTGTGGCCAGAGGCAGGGCAGTGGCAAGTCGACTGGTGCTGGTTCGGTGACACGCGGCTGCATCAGCCGTTTTTTCGTGATGCGGTGGAAGACGCGCTGCGGCTGCCGTTCAATCAGGCGTTTCGCCGGAAAACTGCATTGTCGGCCCTCGTTGACTGGCAGGTTTGCAGCCCCGGTCTGACGCCGAGCGCCTTTATCTTTCACGCCTCCCGCTGCGGCTCGACCTTGATCAGCCAGATGCTGGCGCAACTCGACAACCACATCGTCATCAGCGAGCCACCGCCGCTGGATGCGTTGCTGCGCAGTGATTTACCGGCCATCGAGCGGCGTGCCGCCATCAAAGGATTGCTGTCTGCCTACGGACAATGCCGGCTCGGTATGGAACAACGGCTGGTGATCAAACTCGACACCTGGAACATCGGTGAACTGCCGTTGCTGCGCGAGTGCTTCCCCGAAACACCGTGGTTGTTTGTTTATCGCGATCCGCTGGAAATTGCCGTCTCGCATCTGCGTCGCCCGGGCATGCACATGGTGCCGGGGATGATCGGGGCGAGTGTGCTGGATGACGAATTTCCGTTCGGCAGCCGCGAGGATTACATCGCCCGACGATTGGGGCGGTTACTGGCGTCGGGGTTGGCGCAATGCCAGGCATTTGGCGGCCTGGCGGTGAATTACAGCGAACTGCCGCAGGCCATGGCGGGGCGGTTGGCAGCGTTCTTTGCGTTGGATATCGAGCAGCGCAGGCAGGTGTTTGCGGCAGTGGGGCAACATGCCAAGCAGCCGTCGCAGGTGTTTGTCGGCGACAGCGATGACAAGCATCGTGAAGCCTCGGCGCTGTTGCGTGAACGAGTGGAGCATTGGGCGCGAGCGCCTTATGAAGCGCTAGTTGCCAAGTGATGTATCGACGGCACTGACGCCATCGCGAGCAGGCTCGCTCCCACATTGAATCTCAGTCGTACACATAGGTTGTGTTCAATGAAGATCAACTGTGGGAGCGAGCCTGCTCGCGATGGCGGCGGTCAATTCACCACAAACCTGCCAGGCTAGGCCTTGGCCCGAGCCTGCACCTGCGACGCCTCCCGGTTATCCAGCGCTCGCTCTACGAGCAACTGCACGCCATCGGCCAAGCGGCTGAGCGCCAGGACTACCGAGCGCCGGGTCCCGTCCACATCGTCCGCCAGGTCGGCAGCAATGGCGCTGATGGACAGCAGGTCTTCGGAGGCGTTGGCCAGAAGGGCTTCGGTGTCGATGTCGGGAGAAACGGTAAAGAGGTTGCCTTTGCGGCGTTTGGCCGGTTTTTCGGTGGCCGGGGGAAAGTAGTGGGCGAAGGCGCGGTCGGCGGCTTCTTTGAGTTTTTCGGCTTCGATGGATTCATCGGACAGGGTGCCAGAGTTTTCTGGCGGATTGGGCGTTACTTTGAACATGGGATTACTCGCTTTGATTGCAAGGAGGCTGACCTGATGTTCGCTTGCACGCGAATTAGGGTGGCAGCTATGTGCGGGGTGCAAGACCGAGTAAGCGATCCCAAAAACCTCGGCAGACCCGAAGGTCTCCCGCACACAGCCGCCATAAAGCAATCACAACAGGCATAGAAATGCCTGATGACTAGCCCGAAGCAGTGTTGGGAAATGCTTTTACCCGGACTTGCACGTCCGTGTCACCGATTATTCAGTGACAAAGCCAGACTAGACTTGGGCTAGGGTTGGAACAAGTTCACCAACACCGCTACAACTTGAAGGAAATCTCCGACGGGGCTACCGGACGTTGGTGTCTGTGGGGAAGGTCAAAAGATCGCAGCCTTCGGCAGCTCCTACGGAGCCGGGTTGGCCGCCGTTTCGGGTTGAAACACCGTCTGTAGGAGCTGCCGAAGGCTGCGATCTTTTAGCGCCCTCAAGGCTTGGACGACAAATCCGCCATCCCCTTGAGCAACTCGATCGGCAGCGGGAAGACGATGGTCGAACTCTTGTCCCCGGCAATCGAACTCAGCGTCTGCATGTAGCGCAACTGCATGGCCCCCGGCTGACGCCCGAGCATTTCGGCCGCCTGCATGAGTTTTTCCGAAGCCTGCAATTCGCCTTCGGCGTGGATCACTTTGGCCCGACGCTCCCGTTCGGCTTCGGCCTGTTTGGCAATGGCGCGGACCATCGATTCGTTGAGGTCCACGTGCTTGATCTCGACGGTGGCCACCTTGATACCCCAGGCATCGGTCTGCGCATCGAGCACTTGCTGGATGTCGACATTCAGCCGTTCCCGCTCGGCCAGCAATTCATCGAGTTCATGCTTGCCGAGCACCGCCCGCAACGTGGTCTGGGCCAGTTGGCTGGTGGCCATGAGAAAGTCTTCGACCTGAATGATCGCCCTTTGCGGGTCGAGCACGCGGAAATACAGCACCGCATTGACCTTGACCGAGACGTTGTCCCGGGTGATCACGTCTTGCGGCGGTATGTCGAGCACCACGGTCCGCAGGTCGACGCGGACCATTTGCTGAACCGCCGGAATCAGCAGGATCAGCCCAGGGCCCTTGACCTGCCAGAAGCGTCCGAGCTGGAACACCACGCCGCGTTCGTATTCGCGCAGGATGCGGAAGGTCGACCCCGCCAGTGCAATCAGCAATAACAGGAGCGCGGCAAAACCCAGTTGCAAGCCCATAACTATTCTCCACCCGGCGCCGCGTCAGCCGCAGCCACTTTCAGCAATAGACCCTTGCGCGCCACCACCCGGACCTGTTGTCCCGGTTGCAGCGGTGTGGCGCTCATTACTTGCCATTGTTCGCCTTGCAGGTGCACCCAGCCGACATACGCATTGCCAGCCTGCAACGACGTTATCGGTGTCACGCTGCCCAGCAATTCGGCGTCGCCGCTGAAATTGCGGCGCGGTCGGGTTTTCAAGGCGCGGATCAGCAGGAAAATCAGCAGCAGCGCGCTGATCAGCCCCAGGCCGATGATTAAGGGAACAGGCACTTCGGCATCGGTCAGAATCACCGCGCCGATCACGAACATCACAATGCCGCCCAAACCGACCACACCGAAATTGGGCAAGGCCGCTTCGGCGATCATAAACACGATGCCAAAGGTGATCAGCCAGATCCCGATGGGGTCGGGAACCAGCACTACGACGGTGTCCGCCGCGAAAACCGGTCCGCTCAAGGCCAGCAGCAGCGCAATTACACAGCAACGAATGTTCACTTGACCCTCCGGGAGAGTCATCCGTCCGCGAGCCGGTCGTGGCTCTGTATACAAGTCTAGTTGAGCCTGCGACTGTATGAATTTTGAGCAGTTGTCGACCGCGTCCGACGGGCGGATTTCCCGCCGGATCCCTCCAGCAGGCCTAGACTTTTAATGGAGAGAAAAAATTCTAACCATCGTCCGCCCTTCGCTGTTGCGGACACCGAGGTGCATCATGCGTATGGCAAGAACCGTGCAGAACAGCCTGGAAAAGGCGCACTGCGAATATGACATCGTTTCCCATCCGCACTCGGCCAGCAGCCTTGAAACGGCTCGGCTCGCAGGCATTCCCGCCGAACGGGTGGCCAAATCGGTGATCCTCGACGATCGCCACGGGCATTACTTGATGGCCGTGCTGCCCGCCAGCCGTCACCTGGACCTGAGCAAAGTACGTGGCAGCAGCGAATGGCAAGTCACCCGGGAAAGCAACCTGCCGCGCCTGTTCGACGATTGCGAACGCGGCGCCGTGCCCGCATTGGGCGAATCCTACGGGCTGGACATGGTCATCGACCCAATGCTGACCCGGCAGCAAGACATCTACCTCGAAGCCGGCAACCACAACAATCTGGTACACATGAGCGTGCCGGAATATTTGAAAATGGTGCCGCATGCCGAAGTGTGCGAGTTGAGTCAAACGGCATAGCATCGACATAACCGCCGTCATCGCGGGCAAGCCCGCTCCCACAGGGAAACGCAGTCAACTGTGGGAGCGAGCCTGCTCGCGATTGACCGCGCAGTGGTCACCCCATTCAGCCATCAAGAAGGAGCCCAACATGGAATCCCCTACCCACAGCCTCTCGTCCTTGTTCAAACAACTCGGCCTGCCTGACGACGCCGAAAGCATTGATAAATTCATCGCTACCCATTCACCGCTCAAACCCGAACTGCACCTGGCGGACGCGTTCTTCTGGAGCGAGAGCCAGGCGGAGCTGCTGCGTGAGGAGATTCTGGATGATGCGGATTGGGCGGAGGTGGTGGATCAGTTGGATGTGCTATTGAGGAAGGGGCGGGGGGTGTAAAAAAATCTGGAGAAAAATGGCGAAATGTAAAAAAAACTGGTGAGTGGTAAAAAAATCTGAGCTTTAATCGCCAAAGTGAATTTTTTCCATGGAAGCTCGCCATGTCTGTTGTTGGATACGCCTACCTGCGCGATGCGCTGAATCTCAAGGCCTTCGCGCCCAAACGCACGGCGACGATCAAGCCAGTCACTCGTATCACATTGATCGGTGATTGCCTGGCTGTTCCCCAGTCTGTGGCACCCATTCAGGGCTCAATGCTTGAGCATATTCTTTTTGCTCTCAAGCACGAAGGCATCAATCTCTGCATTCTTGCCCAGGCGCTTGAAACGGTTTCTGCTGAGCAACTACTGGATGAGTTGGCTAAAGCCCCGAATGGCGTGTTTATCCGCAAGGCCTGTTTCTTGTGGGAGAGCTTCACCGGCCAACAGCTTGAGTATTCGGTACCGGTGCGGGGCAGTGTTGTTACGCTATTTGATCCAAAACTCTACGTAACCGGCCCGGCCGTGCGTAATAGCCGCTGGCGCATTGATTTCAACGGCTTGGGTTCTCTGCGTTACTGCGCCACCGTGGAGCGAACGCCTGAACTCGAAACCCTGCTCAGTCTCGACATACTCGGCCGAGCCAAAGCTTTCATGGCGACGTTGCCCCCCGAAATGATGGACCGCGCCATCAACTGGGCTTACCTCCACGAAACTCGCGATTCCTTCGCCATCGAGAAAGAAGAACCCAGTGAAGAGAAATCTCGTCGTTTTGTTCAACTGCTGCGCCAGGCCCATGAAGGGCGCGAGCTGAGTGAAGACTATCTGGTTGAGCTGCAGAACAGCACCGTTTCCAACCCTTTCGACAAAGCTGTTCTGTTTCGCCACGAACAGAACCACCTGCATAACGGCTTGAGAGGCGCCGCCGGCGTCAGCTACGTCCCGCCCGCGCCGGACCTGTGCCGTGAACTGATGGAAGAACTGATGACCTTTTCCAATCAGTCTTCAAAACAGGTCGACCCATTGGTGGCGGCTGCAGTGACCGCATTTGGTTTCGTCTTCCTTCACCCGTTCATGGATGGCAATGGCCGGCTGTCACGTTTCCTGATCCACCAGACCCTTTGCCATTCCGGCGCGCTGGAAAATGGCCTTTTACTGCCTGTTTCCGTAGCGATGAAACACGAGGAGTCCAACTATCTGGCTGCCCTCAAGGATTTCTCACACCCCGCTCGCGATTTTTGGAATGTCACTTGGCTGGACGCTGATCAAATGGCTTTCGAATTCATTGGCCACCCATCCATTTATCGCTACTGGGACGCCACTCGTTGCGTCGAATTCACCCTGCAAATGGCCCGTCGTGCCTTGGAGGTTGAATTGCGGGAAGAGACCGAGTTTCTCGACCGGTACGACCGTGTAATCAAGGCGGTGAATCAACGTTTTGATGTGCGCGGGAGTGATCTGTCGAAGTTGGTGATGATGTGCCTGGACAATGACGGGAAGGTGTCAAAGCACCGGCGCAAGCAGTTTCAGTACAGCGTGCCGGAGGAGGTTTTTGAGTTTATTGAAGAAGAAGCCGGAAGGTTATTGACTGGTGTCTAGGCGTCAGACGTTCTTTACGGATTAGATTTGTTTCAAAACTTGACCAATTTTCCCCTCCAATGCCATATTGATAGTTAGCAAGCTAACAGTGTGTGCATCCCCTCGTGCCAAAGAACCTCGCCGCTCTCCAGATGACCATCAGCAGCTCCATAGTGGTGGCCGCCAGGCATTGGCGGAAGATCTGCCAGACCACGCTGGTCAACTATGGAATCTCCGAAGCCTGCGCCGTCCCGCTGTTGATGATCGGGCGTTTGGGCGAAGGTGTGCGGCAGGTGACGGTCGCGCAAGCGGCGGGGATGGAGAGTCCGTCTCTGGTGCGTTTGCTGGATCAGCTGTGCCATGCCGGTTACGTCTGCCGTACCGAAGACGTCCATGATCGCCGCGCCAAGTGCCTGAGCCTGACCGAGACCGGTCGCGAGCTGGTGCAGGCGGTCGAAGTCGAATTGGTGCGTTTGCGCCATGAAGTGCTCGAAGGGATCGCCCCGAGTGATCTGGAAGCGGCACTGCGGGTACTGAGAGCTTTCGAAGCGGCCAATCATCCAGCGGTGGCGCACCCTTGAGCGGATTTTTCACCGGCGTCCCCCCCGCGCGGGACTGGTTCTATGGTGTGCGCACGTTCGCCGCATCGATGATCGCGTTGTACATCGCCATGCTCATGCAAATGCCCCGTCCGTACTGGGCGATGGCTACGGTGTACATCGTTTCCAGCCCGTTCGTCGGCCCGACCAGCGCCAAGGCGCTGTACCGCGCAGTTGGCACTTTGCTCGGTGCGGCGGCGGCGGTTTTTTTCGTGCCGATGTTCGTGCAGAGCCCCTATGTGCTGGTGGTGGTCATCGCGCTGTGGACCGGGATTTTGCTGTTCCTGTCCCTGCACTTGCGCACCGCCAACAGCTACGCCTTGATGCTCGCCGGTTACACCTTGCCGCTGATCGCCCTGCCGGTGGTGGATAACCCGTTGGCGGTATGGGATATGGCCGAGGCGCGGACCGAAGAAATCTTTCTCGGCATCGCCGTTGCGGCGGTGGTCGGTGCCATGTTCTGGCCGCGACGGCTGGCGCCGGTGTTCAACGATTCGGTGAACAAATGGTTTGCCGATGCCTCGACCTACAGCCTGCGCTTCCTCAGCCGCAGCGTGCAGCCGGACGAAGTCAGCGCCCTGCGTTCATCGATGGTGGCGAGTTTCAACAGCCTGGAATTGATGATCGGTCAGTTGCCCCACGAGGGCGCGCGGCCGCAGACAGTGCGTAATACCAACGAACTGCGCGGGCGAATGATCCATCTGCTGCCGGTGATCGATGCCCTCGACGATGCGCTTTACGCCCTCGAGCGGCGCACGCCGGAGCTTGTGGATAAGTTCGCGCCACTGCTGATCGCGACCACCGAATGGCTCGACCACAAAGACGCTGACCTCGACCGCTGGCAGGCCCTGAAAAACCAGCTCGAAGCGCTGCAACCGAGTGCCGAGGCGCTGGATGATCGCAAGCAGTTGTTGTTCTCCAACGCCCTGTATCGCCTCGGCGAATGGATCGATGTATGGCAAGACTGCCGCAGCCTGCAATACGCCATTCAGTGCGAGAGCCAGGACAGTTGGCGCGCGGTGTATCGGCACTGGCGCCTCGGTCGGCTGTCGCCGTTTCTCGACCGTGGGCTGATGCTCTATTCAGCCGCGTCCACGGTCACTGCCATCATTGTCGCCTCGGTGCTGTGGATTCTGCTCGGCTGGACCGATGGCGGCAGCGCAGTGATCCTGGCGGCGGTGGCGTGCAGTTTTTTCGCTTCGATGGATGACCCGGCACCGCAGATCTACCGGTTCTTTTTCTGGACCGCGATGTCGGTGCTGTTTGCCAGCCTTTATCTGTTTCTGATCCTGCCGAACCTGCATGACTTCCCGATGCTGGTGCTGGCGTTCGCCATCCCGTTCATCTGCGTCGGCACCCTGACGGTGCAGCCGCGTTTCTACCTGGGGATGTTGCTGACCATCGTCAACACGTCGTCTTTCATCAGCATTCAGGGCGCCTACGACGCGGATTTTCTCAGCTTCGCCAACTCCAACCTGGCCGGTCCCATGGGTTTGCTGTTCGCGTTCATCTGGACCTTGATCGCCCGGCCATTCGGGGCGGAACTGGCGGCCAAGCGCCTGACCCGTTTCAGCTGGCGCGACATCGTCAGCCTGACCGAGCCGGCCACGCTGGCCGAACATCGGCACATGGGGGTGCAGATGCTCGATCGCCTGATGCAGCATTTGCCGCGTCTGGCCATGACCGGCCAGGACACCGGGATCGCCCTGCGGGAAGTGCGCGTGGCGCTGAATCTGCTGGACCTGCTCGCCTATTCGCCGCGAGTGCCCGGTGCGCCGCAAGTGCTGCTGCGCCAGGTGGTGGCCGAAGTCGGTGCGTACTTCAAGGCCTGTCTCAAGGCCGGTGAACGTCTGCCGGCTCCCAGTCCGTTGCTGATGACCCTCGACCGTACCCGCCGCGCCCTCGGCGGCCAAGGTGATGACGAAACCCGTCTGCATTTGCTGCACGCCTTGAGCGGCCTGCGTCTGGCGCTGTTGCCGGGGGTCGAATTTGTCGGCGCGGGTGAACTCGAGGAACCGCTTCCCCATGGCATCGATGGAGCGCCTTTATGATCGGTGATCTGGATATCAGCGGGGTGTTCCTGCCCACGCTGCTGGTGCTGATGGGCATTACCTACGTGTTGTTCCTGTTGGTGCACGGGGTGCTGACGCGTCTGCACTTTTACCGTCTGGTCTGGCACCGGGCATTGTTCAACGTGGCTCTCTACGCTGTGCTGCTTGGCGCTGTGGACTCACTCAGTCGATACCTGATGACATGAAAAAACCTTTTTTGACCCTCGGCCGTGTGGTCCTGACGCTGTTGATCGTGACCTTCGCCGTTGTCATGGTCTGGCGCATGGTCATGTATTACATGTTCGCGCCCTGGACCCGGGACGGCCACATCCGTGCCGATATCGTGCAGATCGCCCCGGACGTGTCGGGGCTGATCCAGCGAGTGGAGGTGCGTGATAACCAATGGGTGAAGCGCGGCCAAGTGCTGTTCAGCATCGATCAGGACCGTTTCAAACTGGCCCTGCGTCAGGCCATAGCCGCTGTCGCCGACCGCCAGGAAACCCTGGCCCAGGCTCAGCGCGAAGCCAAGCGAAACCGTGGCCTCGGCAATCTGGTCCCGGCCGAACAACTGGAGGAAAGCCAGTCCCGTGTGGCCCGCGCCGAAGTGGCGTTAATGGAAGCGCAGGTGACGGTGGACAGCGCCCAGCTCAACCTCGACCGCTCGCTGATCCGCAGCCCGGTGGATGGCTACGTCAACGACCGTGCGCCGCGTTCCCAGGAGTTCGTCACCGCCGGGCGGCCGGTGTTGTCGGTGGTGGACAGCAATTCCTTCCACATCGACGGTTATTTCGAAGAAACCAAACTGGACGGGATTCATGTCGGCCAGAGCGTCGATATTCGGGTCGTCGGCGACCGCGCTCGGCTGCGCGGGCACGTGGAAAGCATTGTCGCCGGCATCGAAGACCGCGATCGCAGCAGCGGCAGCAACCTGTTGCCCAACGTCAATCCGGCGTTCAGCTGGGTACGGTTGGCGCAGAGGATTCCGGTGCGGATTGCTTTCGACGAAGTGCCGGAGGATTTCCGCATGATTGCCGGGCGTACAGCCACGGTGTCGATCATTGACGATCAAACCGGGGAGCCGGCGAAATGAGCAGGGCCTCGGGTTTGGCGGTCGCCGGATTGGGCTTGTTGCTGTCGGCCTGTCAGGTGGTCGGGCCGGATTATCACTTGCCGAACGAGGCCGCCGTGCACCGTGAAGAATTTCAGGGTGATCTGGCGGTGAGCGGTAAAGATGTGGTCTCGGCACCGGTGCCCAGTGATTGGTGGCGCTTGTATCAGGACCCGCGTCTGGACCAATTGGTGCAGCAGGCCATGGCTTCCAACACCGATTTGCGGGTGGCGGCGGCGAATCTTTCGCGGGCTCGTGCTCAGGTCGACGAAGCGCAGGCGGCGGGGGGGTGGAGCGGCGGCGTGAAAGTCGGCGCCCAGCGTTTGCAGGAGTCCGGTGAGGCGTTCTTGCTGGCGGATAAAGTGCCGGTGGCCAACGTCGGCGATATCGGCATCACCACGTCCTATCAGTTCGACCTGTTCGGCACGTTACAGCGCGGCGTCGAAGCGGCCAAAGCCAATGCCGATGCGACTCAGGCGGCAGCGGACACTGCGCGCATCACGTTGGTGGCCGATGTGGTGCGGGCTTATACCCAGGTCTGTGCGGCCAACGAAGAGCGGGAGATTGCTCAGCATTCCCTCGATCTGCAAGCCCAAAGCACCACGCTGACCCAGCGCCTGCGCGATGCCGGGCGCGGCGATGAAACCCAGGTTACCCGTTCGCAAACCCAATTCAAATCCTTGCGCGCCGAATTGCCGCGCTATGAAGCGGCGCGTCAGGCCGGACTGTTTCGCTTGTCGATGCTGCTGGCCAAACCGGTCGAGCAATTGCCTGCGGGCACCAGCGACTGCGCTGAGCTGCCGAAAATTGCGCAATTGTTGCCGGTGGGTGACGGCGCCACGCTGCTCAAACGCCGGCCCGACGTGCGCCAGGCCGAGCGCCGATTGGCGGCGGCAACCGCTGGCATCGGCATTGCCACCGGCGAGTTGTACCCGGACATCAGCATCGGCGCGACCGTCGGTACCGTCGGCATTTTGGAAAACCTCGGCAAACCGGCGACCAATCGCTGGGGCTTCGGCCCGTTGCTGACCTGGACCGTACCGTCCAACGGCTCCCGCGCGCGAATCCGTGAGGCCGAGGCCGCGACCCAAGGCGCGCTGGCGCATTTCGATGGTGTGGTGCTCAACGCTATCCGCGAAGCTCAGACCGGCCTGGCGCAATATTCCGCGCAACTTCAGCGCCGCGATGCATTGGCTGACGCCGAGCAATCGGCGCAACTGGCGGCAGACCAGACCCACCGCTTCTTTCAGGCCGGTCGCGCGTCGTTCCTGGCGGATTTGCAAGCCACCCGCACCTACACCGATGTCCGGGCGCAACTGGCCTCGGCCAACACCCAAGTCGCCATGAGCCAGATCGATTTGTTCCTCGCTTTGGGCGGCGGCTGGGAAAGCGGACGAACGCAAGGCTCACAACCCGGCAAACCCTGAGGCCGTTGCTATGCTTTGAATTGATGGGGACGCGCGGCGAACCCGTCGAGCAAGGCTTGCGTTGGTCATGGGGATCTAATAATGAAAAACCCTTATGCTCCCGGCTTCTGGTGCGCCATTGCGGCATTGGTTTTGCTGTCGGCCACCTATTTCTACGGTGTCATGCTGGCCCACCAGCTCGACAAGGCGCTGATCTTCCTCGACAGCGTGGCGGCGCTGATCGCCGTGATGGCTATCGTGGTGGTCGCCTGGGCCTCGCTCCAGAACCAGCGCATCAAGAGACGACAACTCGAGCAAGGCAAAACCCTGGTGCTGATCTGGGACACCAAGGTGGCTTTGCGCCGGGTAGAAACGGTGTTTGACCGGTATTTCTGGGGCAGTTACTGGCAACCGGGGCGCACCTTCCAGGAAGTCATGGGCGAACTCACCGGCACGCCGCTGGAAAAAAGCCTCGAAACCTTGAAGAAACAGTGCCTGGCGCTGGACAAGCAAGTACCCGACGAGGGGTGGCACTGGCTCAACAATGCCCGAGAACTGTCTGATGTCGCCAACGCCATGGCTCGCGAGCGTTATCAGCTGGACTTCTGCGACCCGCGGGCGGAAGTGACCGGCGGGGCGGTGATCAATCGGGATTTTGAAGTGCTGGTGTATACGTGGACCGCGCGGTTGAAAAGCTTTGATCATCAGCTTGATGAGATCGAGGTTCAGTATTCCTGATCCAGTGTTGGCGGGACTGATGCCTTCGCGAGCAAGCCCGCTCCCACATGGGGGGCGGTGTTTTAACGGCGTCGTTCCAGCGAGTAAACAAACGGCGCAACGATTTCGATGGAACCGTTGTTCAGCATGTCGGCCGGTGGCTTGGGCAGCGGTTGGGCGCGGCGGATCATTTCCAGGGTGGCCCGGTCCAGATCGGCGTTGCCGGAGCGGCCCACCAGTTCGAACGACAACACGTTACCTTCGGCATCCACTACGAAGCGCAGACGGTTCAAGCCTTCCTTGCCCCGCTGCTGTGCACTGGCCGGGTACTTTTTGTACTTGGCCAGGTGCGCGAGCAGGGTGCCTTGCCAGCTGGCCTTGGCAGCTTGTTGCGCCGGTGATGGGCCGGGTGCCGGCTGAGCGGATTTCTCCGTCGGTGCCTGGGTCGGTTGCGCGTCGCTCGGTTTTTCCTCGGAAGGCTTTTCCTTCGGCGGCTCCGGCTTTTTCTCCACAGGCTTGGGCGGTTGAGGCTTCGGCTTGGGTTTGACCGGCTTGGGCACGGCAATCTCGGCCTTCGGCGCTTCAGCGAGTTTCGGCAGCGGCAGTTCTTCCACCGGGGCCGGTGGCTGCGGTGGCGTGATCACCTTTGGCGGTGCGGGCGGTGGCGGGGCTGGAAGCGGCGCCAGTTCGACCATCATCGCTTGCGGTGGCAGCTCGATCGGCGGGCGCGACGTCCAGTTCAGCGCCAGCGCAATGGCCAGCGCATGGATGCCCAGCACCACGGCCAGGCTCGCGCTGTAACGCGTCAGCTTTTGGCGCATGTTGATCATTTCTTGGCTGCCGTCTCGAGTCCGACCAGGCCGACCTTCAGGTAACCGGCGGCGCGCAGGGCGTCCATCACGCTCATCAGGTCGCCGTAGTCCACGCCTTTGTCAGCCTGGAAGAAGATCGTCGTGTCTTTCTTGCCCCGGGTCTTGGCGTCGAGTGTGGCGCCGAGGGCTTCGGCCTTCACTTCGTCTTCGCCGAGGAACAGGCGCTGGTCAGCTTTCACGCTGAGGAACACCGGTTTTTCTGGCCGAGGCGCCGGTTTGGCGGTGGAGGCGGGCAGGTCGACCTTGATGTCCACGGTGGCCAGCGGCGCCGCCACCATGAAGATGATCAACAGCACCAGCATCACGTCGATGAACGGCGTGACATTGATTTCGTGGTTCTCGGCCAGATCGTCGTCTGCGCCTTCTTTCAAATGCAGGCCCATGGTCGATTACCCCACTTTCACCATGTGCGGTTGCGAGATGCGCTCGGGCGGCAGGTGGTCGAGGTCACGGCTGACCAGCAGCAGGACTTCTGCCGAGGCATCGGACACTTGCGCTTTGTAACCGGCGATGGAGCGGGCGAAGACGTTGTAGATGACCACCGCAGGAATCGCTGCAACCAGACCCAGCGCGGTCGCCAACAGGGCTTCGGCGATGCCGGGGGCCACGACGGCGAGGTTGGTGGTCTGGGTTTTGGCGATGCCGATGAAACTGTTCATGATGCCCCACACGGTGCCGAACAGGCCGACGAACGGTGCGGTGGAACCGATGGTGGCGAGCACGCCGGTGCCGCTGCTCATGTTGCGACCGCAGGCGGCAACCAGGCGCTCCAGACGAAAGCTCACACGTTCCTTGATGCCTTCTTTTTCGCGGCTGTTGGCCGACAGGCGCATTTCTTCCAGCGCGTCGTGAACCAGCAGGTTGGCGAGTGTGCCTTCCTTGGCCGCCGTCGCGCTGGCTTCTTTAAGGGTGGCGGCTTTTTTCAGGTGGGCGATTTCAACACGCAGACGACGCTTGGCGCCGATCAACTCGAAGCCCTTGGCGATCCAGATAGTCCAGGTGATGATCGAGGCGATGGCCAGGCCGATCATCACGATCTTCACGATAATGTCGGCGTTCTGGTACATGCCCCACGGCGACAGGTCATGGGCCATGCCCAGCGAGTTGTCGGCTTCGAGGACTTCCGACACGTCAGCAGCGTCTACGGCCTGAGCCGGGTCGGTCGCGGCAGGTGCGGTTTGAACGGCTGGTGTCTGAGCGGCGGCAGGCTGTGTGGCTGGCGCTTGTGCATCGGCGAATGCGGCGGTCGGCGCCAGCATCAGGCTGAGCAACAGGGCGGCCACCGCACTCCAGGCGCGAGGTCGTTTGGTTGGCGAAGCGGGGAATTGATTGCGTGTCATGCTGGCCGGACCTGAGAGGAAAAGACGGTAAGTGTTCTTCCAGGCCTCGTGAGGCCGAGAACAAAAGTGGCGTGCATTATTGCAAGTAATTCTTGTTAACAAAAGTAATAGAGTATCTTTTTTTACTTCATTGCTAGCCGCTCGTCCCTTGCCGGCGCTAGTCTGTGGCTTTCCGATAGGAGTTTTCTGATGTCCGCGCCTTCTGTTTTGATCGCCGGCTGCGGTGATGTCGGCAGTCGTCTGGCCACGCAATTGCTGAATTCAGGGTGGGAGGTTCACGGTTTGCGGCGTGACGTCTCACGCTTGCCCCAAGGGGTGATTGGCGTTGCCGGTGACTTGTTCAATAAAGACTGCCCGCCGACCTGGCCAATCGGCGCGGTGGATTACCTGGTGTATTGCGCGGCGGCTACCGATCACGATGAGGCCGGATACCGCGCCGCTTATATTCAGGGTTTGCAACACGTGCTGGAATGGCTGGGGGACTACGGGCAAGTGCCCAATCGGCTGCTATTCGTTTCCAGCAGCAGCGTTTACGGTCAGCAAGAGGGCGAGTGGGTCGACGAGAACTCGCCGACCGTGGCGGCTGGCTATTCAGGGCGTGTGATGCTGGAGGCCGAGCAAGTGGCGCGTGATAGCGGCATTCCGGCCAGCATCGTGCGCCTGACCGGCATTTATGGTCCGGGCCGAGAGTGGCTGCTGACCCAGGTCCGTCGCGGTTATCGCGTGGCGATCGATCCACCGTTGTACGCCAACCGCATTCACGTCGATGACGCTGCGGGGTTGCTGGCGTTTCTGCTTGAGGAGGATCGGCGTGGGGTGACGCTGGATGATGACTATATAGGCGTCGACGATGCGCCCGCGTCATTGGCGGAGGTGGTGGGCTGGTTGCGTGAGTATCTGGGTGTGACCGAATGGGCCGAGGATGCGAGTGTGCGTCGTGCCGGCAGCAAGCGCTGCAGCAATGCCCGGGCGAAGGCGTTGGGTTGGAAACCAAAATATCCGAGTTTCCGCGAAGGCTACGCTGCGATCCTCGAAGGTCGCTGCTGAAATCCGGTTACACACTACAACTGTGGGAGCGGGCTTGCCCGCGATGGCGGTGTAACAGTCAACCTGGATGTTGAATGTTATGGCCTCATCGCGGACAAGCCCGCTCCCACAGGGTTATCTGTTGGCTTCAGATTCGGGTTACTGCTTTTCCAGCAACCATTTGCGATCACCCGGCGTAAACGAAGGCATTTCGTCCGCCAGTGCGGTATTCACGGTCTGGAAAATCTCCAGTTCCTTGCCCTTGCGCGCAAAGATCCAGGTATTGCCCTGGCCGTTCACCTGCAGCCAGATGTTGTCGTGGCCGCCACTCATCGACGCGCAATCGCCTGCCAGGCACAGAGCATAACGATCGGTACCCGGAAGACCGGCAACCTGGCCATCGGCCTGGAACTGCACGGTGTTGCCTTCGCCGGGGCCGCTGAGGATTTTCCAGCTGCCGCCCATATAAGCCGAATACAGCGCCCGCTCGAAACTCGCGCCAATCGGTGCGCCGTCCGGCACCTGGACCGATGCGCGGTCGAAGACTTGCTCCGGCTCGTTGTCGTTGGCGGCCTGGCTCAGTTGCTTGCCGTCACGCTTCAGCTCGCTGGCGGAGCTGCCATAAAAGTCGATTTTCCAGGCGCCGGACTGTTCGCCCAGCAGCTTGCCTTCGACGTTTTCAAAACCATTGGTGTAGCGGGCCTGACCGGCCTTGGTGTTGACGTCCCATTCCAGGTTCGGGCCATAGGCCTGGAGCGCTTCACGCAGGGGGCCGCCTTTGGATGCAGCATCGATCGCCACCTGATTGATCCAGGTGCCGCTGATATCACGGTCGGCAGGGTTGCTGGCACATCCGCCCAAGAGTAGGGCGACCAGCGAGAGAACTAGCGCTTGGCGCATGGTGGAATCCTTTCAGAACCCTTTTTACAAGATCAGTCGGCGCAGCCTCGCAAGGCTGCGCCGCACGTTTACTCGATGACCAGAATGGCATCCATTTCAACCTGCGCACCCTTTGGCAGGGCCGCTACGCCGATGGCGGCGCGGGCCGGGTATGGCTGGTCGAAGTACTTGCCCATGATCTCGTTAACCTTGGCGAAGTGGCTCAGGTCGGTGAGGAAGATGTTCAGTTTGACGATGTCCTTGAACGAACCACCGGCCGCTTCAGCCACGGCTTTGAGGTTCTCGAACACCTGGACGGTCTGGGCTTCGAAGCCTTCGACCAGTTCCATGGTTTTTGGGTCCAGAGGAATCTGACCCGACATGTAAACGGTGTTGCCAGCCTTGATCGCCTGGGAGTAAGTACCGATGGCGGCCGGGGCCTTGTCGCTGTTGATAACGGTCTTGGTCATGTAAGACTCCTTGTGAAGGGTGGGCTACGCGCGCATGCGGGTGATGCGGATCACGCCGGTCAGGGCGCGCAGTTTCTTGATCACGCGGGCCAGGTGCACACGGTCGTGCACACTGACCACCAGTTGGACCACGCTGATACGACCGTCGCGTTCGTCCATGCTGATTTTTTCGATATTGCCGTCGGCCGCGTTGACGCTGCTGGCCAGCAGGGCGATCAGGCCGCGCTGGTGTTCCAGTTCGACGCGCAGCTCGACGTTGAATTCGCCGGTGACATCCTTGGCCCACGAGAGCTGGATGCATTTTTCCGGGTTATGGCGGATTTCGCTGATGTTGCGGCAGTTGTCCAGGTGCACCACCATCCCTTTGCCGGCGGACAGATGGCCGACAATCGGGTCGCCCGGGATCGGCGTGCAACACTTGGCGTAACTGAGCACCAGACCTTCGGTGCCACGAATCGCCAGCGGACCTTCTGGGCTCGGCAGCTGTTCGCCTTCGCCCAGCAGACGACGGGCGACCACGTAAGCCATGCGATTACCCAGGCCGATGTCTTCGAGCAGGTCTTCGATCAGTTCGAGGCGGTATTCGTGGAGCATCAACTGCACGCGCTCGGCCGGAACTTTTTCCAGGGAGCTGTCGAAACCGTTGAGCACCTTGTTCAGCAGGCGTTCGCCGAGGCTGATGGATTCGGAGCGGCGTTGCAGTTTCAGCGCATGGCGGATGTGGGTCCGCGCTTTGCCGGTGACCACGAAGTTGAGCCATGCCGGGTTCGGCCGCGCGCCAGGGGCGCTGACGATCTCGACCGTGGAGCCGCTTTGCAGCGGTTCGGACAGCGGCGCGAGACGACGGTTGATCCGGCAGGCAATGCAGCTGTTGCCCACGTCGGTGTGCACCGCGTAAGCGAAGTCGACCGCCGTGGAGCCTTTGGGCAGCTCCATGATCCGGCCCTTGGGCGTGAACACGTAGACCTCGTCCGGGAACAGGTCGATCTTCACGCTCTCGATGAATTCCAGCGAGTTGCCGGCCCGTTGCTGCATTTCCAGCACGCCTTTGACCCACTGGCGGGCGCGGGCATGGGTGCCTTTGGGCTGCTCGTCGCCGCTGGATTTGTACAGCCAGTGGGCGGCGATGCCGTTGTTGGCCATCTCTTCCATTTCACGGGTGCGGATCTGGATCTCGATCGGTACACCGTGCATGCCGAACAGCGTGGTATGCAGCGACTGGTAGCCGTTGGCCTTGGGGATCGCGATGTAATCCTTGAAGCGCCCCGGCAACGGTTTGTACAAATTATGTACGGCACCCAGCACGCGGTAGCAGGTATCGACCTTGTCGACGATGATCCGGAACGCGTAGACGTCCATGATCTCGTTGAAGGCTCGACGCTTGCCGCGCATTTTCTTGTAGATGCCGTAGAGGTGTTTCTGACGACCGCTGACCTCGCCCTGAATGCCGTCGATGGCCAGGCAGTGGCTGAGGGACTCTTCGATCTTGTTGACGATTTCCTTGCGGTTGCCCCGGGCGCGCTTGACCGCCTGGTTGATCCGCGCGGAACGCATCGGGTGCATCGCCTTGAAGCCGAGGTCTTCGAACTCTATGCGGATGGCGTGCATGCCCAGCCGGTTGGCGATGGGTGCATAGATTTCCAGGGTTTCCTTGGCGATCCGTCGACGTTTTTCGCCGGACAGTACTTCCAGGGTGCGCATGTTGTGCAGGCGGTCGGCCAGTTTGACCAGGATCACGCGAATGTCGCGCGCCATGGCCATGGCCATTTTCTGGAAGTTTTCGGCCTGGGCTTCGGCTTTGGTCTCGAAGTTCATCTGGGTCAGTTTGCTGACCCCGTCGACCAGTTCGGCCACGGTTTCGCCGAACTGCGCTTGCAGCGCTTCCTTGGCAATACCGGTGTCTTCGATCACGTCATGCAGCATCGCAGCCATCAGGCTCTGATGGTCCATGTGCATGTCGGCAAGAATATTCGCAACCGCGAGTGGGTGCGTGACGTACGCCTCACCGCTACGGCGGCGTTGGCCGTCATGGGCTTGTTCGGCGTAGAAGTACGCTCGGCGGACCAGATTGACCTGGTCCTTGCCGAGGTAGGTCGATAAGCGATCGGCGAGGGCGTCTATGCTCGGCATGATAATTCCTGCCGTTTGCTATGACCCCGCGCCGTGCTACGTCGACCAGGCATGACCTTATACTGCCTCGTTGGACTCGTCCTCGAACGCTGCGAACAGCGGTTCGTCTTCGACGATTTCAGCGTTGGCGATGAACTCGTAGCTCATCAGGCCTTCAGCGATTTCACGCAGCGCTACAACAGTAGGCTTGTCGTTTTCCCACTGAACCAGGGGCTCTTTGCCACCGGTGGCCAGTTGACGGGCACGCTTGGTAGAGAGCATGACCAGCTCAAAGCGGTTTTCCACGTGTTCTAGGCAGTCTTCAACGGTTACGCGGGCCATGGTATTCCTCGGAGCGAATGCAATATGCGCGCTGCCCGGTTGGGCGAGCGGACTCAACAGTTTAAAAAATCACCAGCGATTAGGGAAGCGCTGATTTTTTGACCAGGCTCTTCAACGCGCTATAAGTGCCAATGTAAAGCCCTTGCAGCGGTTTTGGGAAGAGCTGTTTAGCCAAGCAATTCAGCCAATAACTTGCCATGACGCTGCTGCTGACGCTTCTGATGCAGCTGATTGGCGCGGAAAATCGCCTTCAGATCGTCCAGTGCGTGGGAAAAATCGTCGTTGATGATCAGGTAGTCATAGTCGACGTAGTGGCTCATCTCGCTGACGGCTTCGCGCATCCGGCCGTCAATGATCTCGTCGCTGTCCTGGCCTCGATTGGTCAGGCGCTGGTGCAAGGCCTCCAGGGACGGCGGTAGAATGAAAATCGAGCGGGCTTGCGGCATCAACTTGCGCACTTGCTCTGCACCCTGCCAGTCGATTTCCAGAATCAGGTCATGGCCCGCGTCCAGTGTCTGCTGCAGGTGGCTTTGGGACGTACCGTAGAGATTGCCGAACACTTCGGCGCGCTCGAGGAAGTCACCATGCTCGCCCATCTTCACGAACGCTTCACGCGAGACGAAGTGATAGTTCACGCCGTTCACTTCACCTGGGCGCATGGCGCGGGTGGTGTGGGAGACCGAGACGCGGATCGCCGGATCAGTATCGGTCAGGGCTTTGACCAGGCTGCTCTTGCCCGCGCCCGAAGGCGCAGAAATGATGTATAGGGTGCCGGTGCTGTGGGTCATGTCGGGTTTGCCTTACTCAATATTCTGCACTTGTTCGCGCATCTGCTCGATCAACACTTTGAGGTTGACCGCCGCCTGTGTGCTGCGCGGGTCGAAGGCTTTGGAGCCCAGTGTGTTGGCTTCGCGGTTGAGCTCCTGCATCAGGAAGTCCAGGCGCCGACCGGCGGCGCCACCGGATTTGAGTACCCGACGAACTTCGATGATGTGAGTGCTCAGACGATCCAGTTCTTCGGCGACGTCGCTCTTTTGCGCGAGCATGACCATTTCCTGTTCCAGTCGCTGCGGGTCGAGGTCGGCCTTCATGTCGGTGAAACGGTCGAGGACTTTCTGGCGCTGGGTGGCAAGCATTTGCGGGACCAGTTCACGCAGGGTCACCACATCTTCCTCGATGGACGTCAGGCGCTCGTTGATCAACCGCGCCAGCTCTGCGCCTTCGCGCTCGCGGCCGGCCTTGAGTTCCTTCAGACCCAGGTTGAACAGCGCCAGGGCTTCGGCATTCAGCGCTTGCGGATCGGCGGCATCGGCCACCAGCACGCCGGGCCAGGCCAGGACTTCCAGCGGGTTCAGCGCGGCCGGGTTCTTGATCAGGCTGGCGACCGTCTCGGCGGCAGCGACCAGTTGAGCGGCGCGTTCGCGATCCACCTGCAACGGTTTACCGGTGCTTTCTTCGGTAAAGCGCAGGGTGCATTCGAGCTTGCCTCGGGAAATTCCCTGGCGCAGGGCTTCGCGGACCGCGCCCTCGAGGTCGCGGAATGATTCCGGCAGGCGCAGATGGGGTTCCAGGTAGCGGCTGTTGACCGAGCGCAGCTCCCAGCTCAGGGTGCCCTGGACGCCGGCTTTCTCGACGCGGGCGAAGGCGGTCATGCTGTGCACCATGGAGGTACCTCGCAATGCAGGTCGTCGCGTAACCAGAGTTTCGCGGACCCGCTATCTGTGAATTAAAGCCGACAGGCAGCAAAGGCGCAGGATTGTAGCGCAGTGGGGCGGATGCGCCCAAACACACGCTGTGACAAAGAGCTGCAGGCCGTCGGCTACGCTCTATTCAGGGCTTCAATCGTCGGGCGATTTTTTTAGAAGTGCCCAGTCGCGGCCCACGGCTCTATAATGCTCGGCAGTTTTCCGTCCCCCGTACAGGTAATCCCTATGAAACGTCCAAGTGGTCGCGCTGCCGATCAGCTCCGCTCGATCCGCATTACCCGCAACTACACCAAACACGCCGAGGGTTCTGTGCTGGTCGAGTTCGGTGATACCAAGGTCATCTGCACCGTCAGCGTCGAGAACGGCGTGCCGCGTTTCCTCAAAGGTCAGGGCCAGGGCTGGTTGACCGCTGAATACGGCATGCTGCCGCGCGCCACCGGCGAGCGTAACCAGCGTGAAGCGAGCCGTGGCAAGCAAGGTGGCCGCACTCTGGAAATCCAGCGGCTGATTGGCCGCTCCCTGCGCGCTGCGCTGGACATGTCCAAGCTGGGCGACATCACCTTGTACGTCGACTGCGACGTGATCCAGGCTGACGGCGGTACCCGCACCGCGTCCATCACTGGCGCCATGGTTGCACTGGTCGATGCCTTGAAAGTGATCAAGAAGCGTGGCGGCCTCAAAGGTGGCGACCCGCTCAAGCAAATGATCGCTGCCGTGTCGGTGGGCATGTACCAGGGCGAGCCTGTGCTTGACCTCGACTACCTGGAAGACTCGGCGGCCGAGACTGACCTTAACGTGGTGATGACCAGCACGGGTGGCTTCATCGAAGTTCAGGGCACTGCCGAAGGCGCGCCGTTCCAGCCGGAAGAGCTGAACGCGATGCTGGCACTGGCGAAGAAAGGCATGATCGAGATTTTCGAACTGCAGAAGGCTGCACTGGCCGACTGATTGTTTTGACGTCCGGCAAAGGAGAGCGCCATGAGTGATGAACAGCAGTTGCTCCCCGCCCCGAGCCCCGAGGCTCGCCAGTGGGCGATGTTTTGTCACCTCTCGGCGTTTCTCGGAGTCTGGTTTCCGCTCGGTCACCTGATCGGGCCGCTGATACTCTGGCAGTGGAAGCGTGAAACCGATCCGTTCATTGACGCCCAGGGCAAAGAAGCGCTGAACTTTCAGATCACCGTGGCGCTGGTCTCGGGCATCTGTTACCTGCTGATGCTGGTGTTGATCGGCTTTGTGCTGCTGCCGTTGGTGCTGATCGGGGCGATGGTGCTGTGCATCATTGCCGGGCTCAAGGCCAATGACGGGGTGCCTTACCGCTATCCCTTCACTTGGCGGTTGGTGACATAAATACACCGCTGATCCCCTGTGGGAGCGGGCTTGCTCGCTTCCACATTGGATAATCAGCGCGCACAAAAAAGCCGACAGCGATGTCGGCTTTTTTGCATCTGCGAAAAGACGCTTAGATCGTCAGCGTCCAGTCGTAGTCCACGATCAGTGGCGCATGCTGCGAGAACCGTGGCTGACGCGGCAGGCGCGCACTGCGTACGAAGCGGCGCAGGCCCGGGGTCAGCAACTGGTAGTCGAAGCGCCAGCCCAGGTTGAGCATCTCGGCCTGTTCGTTGTCCGGCCACCAGCTGTACTGGTCGCCTTCACGGCTGACTTCCCGCAGGGCATCGACGTAACCCATGTTGCCGACAATCTCGTCCATCCAGGCACGCTCAGGCGCCAGGAAGCCCGGGGATTGCTGGCTGTCGCGCCAGTTCTTGATATCCAGCTTCTGTTGCGCCACGTACAGCGAGCCACAATAAATGTACTCGCGACGTTTGCGCCGCTGTTTATCCAGATAACGGGCGAAGTCGTCCATTAGCTTGAACTTCTGGTTCAAGTCTTCATCGCCGTTCTGCCCCGAAGGGAGCAGCAAGGTCGCGATGCTGACCTTGTCGAAATCGGCTTGCAGGTAACGCCCGTAGCGGTCGGCCGTCTCGAAGCCAAGACCGCTGATGACAGCCTTCGGTTGCAACCGCGAGTACAAAGCCACGCCACCTTGGGCGGGAACTTCGGCTTCGCAGGCATAAAGGAAGTAGCCATCCAGTTGGAAGGCTGGATCGTCCAGTTCAAAGGCGGAGGCACGGGTGTCCTGCAGGCAGATGACGTCGGCATTCTGTGCTTGCAGCCAACTGAGCAAACCACGCTCGACTGCAGCCTGAATACCATTGACGTTCACACTGATGATCCGCATAAGTGGCCCCAAAAATCGCGTGCGGGTATGATACACGGCGTCTACCTAATTAGCTAAATCCGTGGTATTTGGGGTTTTTTTCATGCAAGCGTATCAGCGCGACTTCATTCGTTTTGCCATTGATCGTGGCGTTTTGCGCTTCGGTGAGTTCACCCTGAAGTCCGGACGCACCAGTCCTTACTTCTTCAATGCCGGCCTGTTCAACTCGGGTTCCGCCCTGGCGCAGCTGGGGCGTTTCTATGCGGCAGCCATCGTCGAGAGCGGTATTTCGTTCGACGTGCTGTTCGGCCCGGCCTACAAAGGCATCCCGCTGGCGGCGACCACTGCGGTGGCGCTGGCCGAACATCATGGCCGTGATCTGCCATGGTGCTTCAACCGCAAGGAAGCCAAGGCCCATGGCGAAGGCGGCAGCCTGGTCGGCGCGCCATTGACCGGCGACGTGCTGATCATCGACGACGTGATCACCGCAGGCACCGCCATCCGTGAAGTGATGCAGATCATCGCTTCCCAGGACGGCGCCAAAGCCAAGGGCGTGCTGATCGCCCTGAACCGTCAGGAGCGTGGCAACGGCGAATTGTCGGCCATCCAGGAAGTGGAGCGCGATTTCGGTATTCCGGTGATCAGCATTGTTTCGCTGAACCAGGTGCTCGAGTTCCTGGCGGATGATCCGCAGCTCAAGCAGCACCTGCCGGCGGTTGAAGCCTATCGCGCCAAATTTGGCGTCTGACCACAATTCCCCCTGTGGTATCGGGCTTGTGTGGCGAGGGAGCTTGCTCCCGCTGGGCTGCGTAGCAGATCCAAGGATTTTGTGAGTGCTGCGCACTCAAGCGGGAGCAAGCTCCCTCGCCACAAAAGGTGAATTACCACAGGAATTGCATACAAAAAAAGACCCCGCTCAGCTTGGCTGAGCGGGGTCTTTTTGTTTGTGTTGCTTAGTGACGCTTGCGGTTGCTGATCAAGGTACCCACACCCGTGTCGGTGAAGATTTCCAGCAGAATCGCATTCGGCACCCGACCATCGATGATCAACGAGCTGCCCACGCCGCCTTGTACCGCTTCCAGCGCGCAACGAATCTTCGGCAGCATGCCGCCGTAGATGGTGCCGTCGGCGATCAGCTCGTCGACTTGCTGGGTGCTCAGGCCGGTCAGGACCTTGCCGGTCTTGTCCATCAGGCCGGCGATGTTGGTCAGCAGCATCAGCTTTTCAGCCTTCAGTGCTTCGGCCACTTTACCGGCCACCAGGTCGGCGTTGATGTTGTACGACTCGCCGTTGGCGCCCACGCCGATTGGCGCGATCACCGGGATGAAATCGCCTTTGACCAGCAGGTTCAGCAGGTCGGTGTTGATGCCGACCACTTCGCCCACCTGGCCAATATCAATGATTTCCGGCTGGGTCATTTCCGGCGTCTGACGGGTAACAGTGAGCTTTTTCGCGCGAATCAGCTCGGCGTCTTTGCCGGTCAGGCCGATGGCGCTGCCGCCATGACGGTTGATCAGGTTGACGATGTCCTTGTTCACCTGGCCGCCGAGGACCATCTCCACCACGTCCATGGTCTGCGCGTCAGTCACGCGCATACCATCGATGAAGTGGCTCTCGATCGACAGACGCTTGAGCAGGTCGCCGATTTGCGGGCCACCGCCGTGAACCACCACCGGGTTGATACCGACGGCTTTCATCAGCACGATGTCGCGGGCGAAGCCGGTTTTCAGCTCCTCGCTTTCCATCGCGTTGCCGCCGTATTTGATCACCAGCGTCTTGCCGACATAGCGGCGAATGTAAGGCAGCGCTTCGGACAGGACCTTGGCGGTGTTGGCGGCGGCTTCGCGTTCGAGGGTCATTCAGGGCTCCGGGTGCTTCAGAAGATCAAAACGGTAATTGGAGATCAGGTGCAACGCGTTTCAGCTGGACGTGGAACACATCCTTGATGCGCTGCAATTCAGCCTCGTCATCGGCCTCGAAGCGCAGCACCAGCACCGGTGTGGTGTTGGAGGCGCGAACCAGGCCCCAGCCTTTGGCATAGTCGACTCGCACGCCGTCAATGGTGGTCAGGTCGGCGCCTTCACCCCACTGCGCGTCGTGCAGTGCATCAATGATGCTGAATTTGCTCTCTTCGGTCACATGGATATTGATCTCTGGCGTAGAAATATCGTTCGGGAAGGTCGCGAACAGCTCTTCCGCGGTGGATTTTTCCTTGCTGAGGATCTCCAGCAGCCGCGCGGCGCTGTAGATACCGTCGTCGAAACCGAACCAGCGTTCCTTGAAGAAGATGTGCCCGCTCATTTCACCGGCCAACAGGGCGCCGGATTGTTTCATTTTCTTTTTGATCAACGAGTGACCGGTTTTCCACATCAGCGGACGACCGCCGTATTCCTTGATCAGCGGGACCAGGCGGCGGGTGCATTTGACGTCGAAGATGATTTCCGCGTTCGGGTTGCGCGCCACGACGTCGCGGGCGAACAGCATCAGCAGGCGATCAGGGAAGACGATGCTGCCGGTGTTGGTGACGACGCCTACGCGGTCGCCATCGCCGTCGAAGGCCAGGCCCAGGTCAGCGTTGGTTTCCTTGACCTTGGCGATCAGGTCCACGAGGTTTTCAGGCTTGCCCGGGTCCGGGTGGTGGTTCGGGAAGTTGCCGTCGACGTCGCAAAACAGCGGGATGACTTCGCAGTTCAGCGCTTCGATCAGTTGCGGGGCGATCACGCCGGCCGCGCCGTTACCGCAATCGACCACTACTTTCAGGCGGCGGGCGAGTTTGATGTCCTGGACGATTTCGGTGTTGTAGCGGTCGAGGATCTCGACCTTGGTGATGCTGCCCTTGCCGCTGCTCAGGTTGTTGGTCTTGAGGCGTTCGTGCAGGGCCTGGATCTGTTCGTTGGCCAGGGTGTCACCGGCAATGACGATCTTGAAGCCGTTGTAGTTCGAGGGGTTGTGGCTGCCGGTGAGCATCACGCCGGATTTGCCGGCCAGTACGTTGGCGGCGTAGTACAGCGCAGGCGTTGGCACCAGGCCCACATCGCTGACGTGGCAACCGCTGTCGGCCAGACCCTGAATCAGTTGTTCCACCAGTTCCGGGCCGGACAGGCGACCGTCGCGGCCGACGGACACGTTGGGTTCGTCCTGGGCCAGGCTCTGGGAGCCGATGGCGCGACCAAGCCAATAAGCGGTTTCAGCGTTCAAGAATTCCGGGACGGTGCCGCGAATGTCGTAGGCACGGAAGATGCTGTCGGGGAACGTAGGTGCGACTTGGGCTGGGGTGCTCATTTCTGGAAATGCTCCATCTCTAAAGTGGCTGGACAAACCGGCGAAAAACTCGCGGGCTGGCTCAAACTGAAGGGTATGACGGCGTTTTCGGCAGAGAGTTCGTGGTGTGCAAAGGCCATGTCACCGGTGTTCGCGAGTGAATGGCCGGTCAATGCCTTGATTTTGGGCGGTAAACCTTTCAGGTGAGGTCTGCGCAATTTTTTCGTCCTTGAATACAAAATGCAGGATTCGGGCCGGGCAGGGTGCCCGGCCTTTGTGATCAGTGGCTGCCGGAGTGGCCGAAACCGCCGGTGCCGCGCTGGGTTTCGACGAACTCTTCGACCATTTCGAAGTGCGCTTGAACCACCGGCACCAGAACCAGCTGGGCAAGACGCTCGCCAACGACGATGTTGAAGTCGGCCTGGCCACGGTTCCAGCACGACACCATCAGCGGGCCCTGGTAATCGGAGTCGATCAGGCCAACCAGGTTGCCCAGCACGATGCCGTGCTTATGGCCCAGGCCTGAGCGCGGAAGAATCAAGGCCGCCAGGCCCGGATCGCCGATGTACACCGACAGGCCAGTAGGGATCAGCAGGGTTTCGCCCGGCTTGATGACGGTATCTTTTTCCAGCATGGCGCGCAGGTCGAGGCCGGCGGAGCCTGGCGTGGCGTACTGCGGCAGCGGGAATTCGGTGCCGATGCGTGGGTCGAGGATCTTGGCTTGCAAAGCGTGCATGTAAATTAAACCTGGTTCAGACGTTCGGCGATAAAAGTGATCAGCTGGCGGGCAATCTTGCCCTTGCTGGTCTGGGCAAAAACAGTGGCGTGCAGCTCCCGATCAATCACGCTGCAGGCGTTTTCTTCGCTGTTGAAGCCAATACTCGGGTTGGCGACGTCGTTGGCGACGATCAGATCGAGATTCTTGTCTTTCAACTTGCGTGCAGCGTAGTCGAGCAAGTGTTCGGTTTCGGCGGCGAAACCGACACTGAACGGACGGTCGGGACGGGTGGCGATGGTGGCCAGGATGTCTGGGTTGCGCACCATCTGTAGTAACAAGCCGTCGCCGCTCGTAGGGTCTTTCTTGAGTTTCTGTGGGGCGACGACTTCCGGACGGTAGTCCGCGACCGCAGCAGAGGCGATGAACAGGTCGCAAGGGATCGCCGCTTCGCAGGCAGCGAGCATGTCGCGGGCACTCACCACGTCGATGCGCGTGACGCGATCCGGGGTCGGCAGGTGCACGGGGCCTGTGATCAGGGTCACGCGGGCGCCGGCTTCTACCGCGGCTTCGGCCAGGGCAAAGCCCATTTTCCCGGAGCTGTGGTTGGTGATATAGCGCACCGGGTCGATGTTTTCCTGGGTCGGGCCGGCGGTGATCAGCACGTGTTTGCCGGTCAGCGCCTGGCGCTGGAAGCAGTCTGCCGCGCACTGGGCGAGGTCGGTGGCTTCGAGCATGCGGCCCATGCCGACGTCGCCGCAGGCCTGGCTGCCGGATGCTGGGCCGAAGACCTTGAGGTCACGGCTTTCGAGGGTTTGCAGGTTCGCCTGGGTCGCCGGGTCACGCCACATGGCCTGGTTCATTGCCGGGGCAACCGCGACCACGGCGTCGGTGGCCAGCACCAAAGTGGTCAGCAGGTCGTCGGCAATACCTTGGGCCAGGCGCGCGATCAGGTCCGCCGTGGCGGGAGCGATCAGCACCAGGTCAGCCCATTTGGCCAGCTCGATGTGGCCCATCGCGGCTTCGGCCGCCGGGTCCAGCAAATCGAGATGGACCGGATGCCCAGACAACGCCTGCATGGTCAGCGGGGTAATGAATTCGCTGCCGCCACGGGTCATGACCACGCGCACTTCGGCGCCCTGGTCGATCAGGCGGCGAACCAGCTCGGCGCTCTTGTAGGCAGCAATGCCGCCGCCGACGCCCAGAACGATGCGTTTCCGATACAGCCGCTGCATAGGTCTGCCTTTCATTTCGTTGATGACTGCGTTGCGATACCCCCTCCCCAGGGGTGAAATCGCCCGCAAAAAAGATGGGCTACGATATCACAGCGACCGCTATGGAACAGCGGCGCCCACAGACATGGAGGTGTTATGAGCATTCGCGATTGGCCGGCGGCGGAACGGCCGCGGGAGAGGTTGCTTGAGTTTGGCTCGGGGAGTCTTTCGGACGCAGAGCTGCTGGCTATTTTTTTAAGAACCGGCGTATCGGGTAAAAGCGCGGTGGATCTGGCGCGACACCTGTTGAATCAGTTTGGCAGTTTGCGCGCACTACTTGAGGCCGATCAGGCGGCGTTCAGCAGGCAGCTGGGTCTCGGGCCGGCAAAATTCGCTCAGTTGCAAGCGGCCCAGGAAATGGGCCGGCGGCATTTGGCCGAACGTGCGCGCCAGAAATCGGCGCTGGAAAATCCGCAGGCGGTTCGTGATTACCTGAAATCGATGTTGCGCCACGAGCCTCACGAGGTGTTCGGCTGTCTGTTTCTGGATTCCAGGCATCAAGTACTGACCTTTGAAGTGCTGTTTCGCGGCTCCATCGACAGCACCAGTGTTTATCCGAGGCAAGTGGTTAAGCGCGCCTTGGTCCACAACGCCGCAGCGTTGATCCTCTGCCACAACCATCCGTCGGGTAACACCAACCCCAGCCAGGCCGACCGCACGCTGACCAAGCGCCTGCAAGAGGCGCTGGACCTGATTGATGTGCGGGTACTCGACCATTTCATCGTCGGCGACGGCGATCCGCTGTCGATGGCTGAGTATGGGTGGATGTGAGCGAGGGATGCGGAACCAAGTGAGTCCATGTGGGAGCGAGTCTGCTCGCGATGGCGTTGTGTCAGTCAACCTGTTCAGTGACTGAAGGGACGCTATCGCGAGCAGGCTCGCTCCCACAGGTTTTGTGTCGACGCTGATTACTTGAGGTTGACCTTGGAGTAGTCCTGGCGACCAAACGGGCTGACTGCATAACCCTCGACGTCTTTACGCGTCAGCGCAAAGGCGGTCGGGTGAGCCAGCGGCAGCCACAATGCCTGTTGCTGGATCTGTGTCTGGGCCTGTTCGTAGAGCTTGGTGCGTACGCCTTGCTCGTCGGTGGTCTTGCCGGCGCTGATCAGCTTGTCCAGATCCTGATTGCAGTAGCGGGCGAAGTTGGTGCCGGATTTGACCGCCGCGCAGGAAAACTGCGGCGTGAGGAAGTTGTCCGGGTCACCGTTGTCGCCGGACCAGCCCATGAACAGAAGGTCGTGCTCGCCGGCCTTGGCACGGCGAATCAGCTCACCCCATTCGATTACGCGGATCTCGGCCTGGATGCCGATTTCCGCCAGGTCGGCCTGCAGCAATTGTGCGCCGAGGCTCGGATTGGGGTTCAGCAGGCTGCCGGAAGGGCGGGTCCAGATGGTGGTCTGGAAACCATTCTTGAGCCCGGCCTTGGCCATCAATGCGCGGGCCTTTTCGACGTCATGCGGGTAGCCCGGCAAGCCTTTGGCGTAGCTCCAGGTATTGGGTGGGTACGGGCCGTTGGCGGCTTCGGCGGTGTCTTCGAACACAGCCTTGATGTAGTTGGCCTTGTCGAATGCGAGGTTGATCGCCTGGCGCACTTCAGGCTTGTCCAGCGGCGGATGTTGGCTGTTGATGCCGACGAACGCGGTCATGAACGCGTCGGTCTTTTCCACTTTCAGGGCCGGCTCTTTCAATGCGGCTTGTACGTCCAGAGGCTTCGGCGACAGGGCGATCTGGCACTCGTTGCGGCGCAATTTCTGCAAGCGAACGTTGGCGTCCGGGGTGATGGCGAAGATCAGTGGGTCAACCGATGGCTTGCCTTGGAAGTAGTCGCGGTTGGCCTTGTAGCGAATCGAGGCGTCTTTCTGGAAGCGCGTGAAAATGAACGGCCCGCTGCCGATCGGCTGGCTGTTGAGCTTTTCCGGCGTGCCGGCCTTCATCAGTTGATCGGCGTATTCGGCCGAATAGATCGAGGCGAAACCCATGCTCAGGGTTGGCAGGAAAGTCGAGTCCGGGTGATCGAGGGTGAAGCGGATGGTGAGCGGGTCCAGTGCGTCGATCTTCTTGATCAGCGCGGGTAACTGCATCGACTGGGCGTGCGGGAAGCCGCTCTGGGCGACTTTGTGCCACGGGTTTGCCGGATCGAGCATGCGGTCGAAGCTGAACTTCACGTCTTCGGCGGTCAGGTCGCGCGTCGGGCTGAAGTATTCGGTGCGATGAAATTTCACCTGCGGGTGCAATTTGAAGACGTAGGTCAGGCCGTCGGGCGTGACTTCCCAACTGTCCGCGAGGCTGGGGACTACTTTGCCGCTGGCGGTGTCGAAGTCCACCAGGCGGTTCATCAGCACGTCGGCCGAGGCGTTGGTGGTGGTCAGCGAGTTGTATTGCACCACATCGAACCCTTCCGGGCTGGCCTCGGTGCAGACGCTCAGGGCGGCGGCATGGGCCAGGGGGCTCAGCAGAAACGGGGCAAGCAGCAGCGGTAGGGCAGCGAGGCGCATGGTCGGATTCCTTTACAGATCGAAGGCCCATCTGCAAGTGCAGTCTGGAAAAGGCTTACCCTAGTGGGCTCTTTTGCAAATGACTATCCCCTTTTTCATTTTGAGGGGAGTATGGGTGATTGTTTTCGGTGAGTGACGGTTGAGAAAAACCCGGAATGGGCCCGTTGGCCGATTCTCTGCGACGAGCGGTCGTTATCGGGCACAGCCTTTGTCCAAGGCGTTTGGCGCCAGAAAAACAGGGTTTTTATCAACTCAATGCACACCGGTTGTTGTTGCTCTCTGGTCTTTCTGGTATAAAGCAGCGCTCTTTTCTAGGGGCCCGGTTCCTTCACTTGTAGGTGTAGCCGGTAAGACCTCTAAAGAAACGCGGCGCCTGGCGCCAAATGACTGAGAGATTAAGCGGCCAACCCATGCCGGGTTGGGCATGTGGTTTTAGAGGGCTGAGGCATGTCGAGAGTATGTCAAGTTACCGGTAAGGGTCCGGTGACTGGGAATAACATTTCCCACGCAAACAACAAAACCCGTCGTCGTTTCCTGCCGAACCTGCAGCATCACCGCTTCTGGGTTGAAGAAGAGAAACGTTTCGTGCGTCTGCGCGTATCTGCCAAAGGCATGCGTATCATCGACAAGCGTGGCATCACTGTCGTGCTGGCCGAAATTCGCAAAGCTGGCAAGATCTAAGGGAGCTAATCATGCGTGAATTGATTCGTTTGATTTCGAGCGCCGGTACTGGTCACTTCTACACTACCGACAAGAACAAGCGCACTACTCCGGACAAAATCGAGATCAAGAAATTTGATCCGGTTGTTCGTAAGCACGTGATCTACAAAGAAGGCAAAATCAAGTAATTGATTTTTCCCTCTTACGAAAAAGGCCCGTATCGCGAGATACGGGCCTTTTTTGTTGCCTGTGGATTTTGTGTTGTCTGTCAGGGCCCCATCGCGGGCAAGCCCGCTTGTGTCTTGCGCAGGACTTAGACTGAGGGTGAGAGCGGTGAGTGGCAAGCTGAATGCCCGGAGTGCTTAAAGCACGTGTGGGAGCCCATGCTGCCATTCACCTCTCCGCTCTGGTT
>NZ_CAXAQH010000038.1:0-59947 GCF_963970905.1 Pseudomonas sp. EL_65y_Pfl2_R96
GAACGGCATTACGAACGTCTATGTAGCTGACTAAGGTAATTCGCGCTTTCGCCCGCTGATTTCACAGGCAATCCTCGCGCCTCTCAGTTTTCGACGTATTTAGCGGGTTTTCACACAGCCTGGACCCATTGCAGTCTCTCAGCCTGCGCAACGGTCGACCAAAAGCGGCCCATAACCAGGGTTCGCTTTGGGCCGATACGCAAGCGGTAGGGACGAGTCGAGCCATGGCCCTGATCGCATAAATTTGAAATGCACGGCGTTGCTCGACAGAATCGCGCCCGGATCTGGCCAAAGGTGCCGGACGTTCGTGGTGAAAAGGGGCAGCAGTTGAACGAACAGACACTGTCCATGCGCCTGGAGCGCGTGGCGGCGCATGTGCCAGCAGGTGCGCGCCTGGCCGATATCGGCTCGGATCACGGCTACCTGCCTGTGGCGTTGATGCGCCGTGACGCCATCGCGGCGGCGGTGGCCGGCGAGGTGGCATTGACGCCGTTTCACTCGGCCGAACGCACTGTGCGGGAGAACGGCCTGGACCAGCGGATTGCCGTGCGCCTGGCCAATGGCCTGGCGGCGATCGAGCCGGGAGACAGGATCACGGCGATCAGCATCTGCGGCATGGGTGGCGAGACAATCCGCGACATCCTCGACAGCGGCAAGGCGCGTTTGAGCGGCCAGGAGCGCCTGATCCTGCAGCCCAACGGCGGCGAGCAGCCACTGCGCCAATGGCTGATGGAAAATGGTTACCGCATCCTCTGCGAGGAAGTGCTGCGGGAAAACCGCTTCGACTACGAAATCATCGTCGCCGAGCGTGCCGGGCCGGTGATGTACACCGCCGAGGAGTTGTACTTCGGCCCGCTGCAGATGCAGGCCCGCAGCCCGGCGTTCCTGGTCAAGTGGCAGCGCGTGCTGCGCGAGAAGCAGCGGACCCTGAGTAACTTCGCCCGGGCGCGGCAGGCCGTGCCCGAGGAGAAGGTGCAGGACGTGGCCCGGCAGGCACGGTGGATCACCGAGCTGCTGGCTTGAGCCCTTGACTGAGTAATTGCACGGGTAAATTTCAACCTGGCTGTTGCTGCCCTGATAGGGTTTGCGGTTAGCGACAACACTGGCAACTGCTTATCAGTGGTTGATCGGGGTCGCTTTCGAGAAATGTGACCATGACTTCCATTCCCGTTCGGGGGGGCGTCATTTCACAACTCCAATTGGAGGCCCCCCTCAGCCAACAACTACTCTTGTCGTCAAATCTATCTTCGCGGTCCCAGGGGAACTTGACCTTGACCCGTCCGAGGCGCTGATCACACTGGATCTCCTCGTCTTCCAGAGCGATGACCACAGCGGTCTGGTTGCTTGGCACCTGAGGTTTCCTGTGAGCCAAAGGCGGACGATAGAACACGTCCCACGGAAGAACCATAAAGCGGTTGCGGTAACCCTGATGAAAGTCATCCTCGTTGTCAGTGTTGCCACTGGCGACGTCCTCACTCAATACCTGTGGTTGCTTGCCTTCGTGGATGACCTGGGTCAGTAGCCATAGGTCGTTCCACTCTTGGCGCGGGTGGTCTGAGATTTCCAGAACATGGCCACTGACTAACCGGGTCTGGTCACCTTGCCCTTCAGCTTGACGATAAGCCGCGTGGCGGCGCTCCATGGCACGCAGACGCATCTGCTTGCCGTGCTCATGACCTGCGAAACGCTCCAGCTTGTCATCGTATTCCATGTCTAGCTGTTGCTCGTTCCTCCCCAGTCGAAGGTTGAAGCGCTTGATCAGTGGCTCGTCGGCCACCCTATCGCTCTCTTGTCTATAAGCAGTGGGTTGCCCGATCTTGGGAAAAACCGCCTGATCATCGCCAAAGACCAGCACGTGGCCTTGAGCGCTGTGTTGGAAGTGGAAGTGAATACCTTCTTCTTCGCACAAGCGCTGAATAAAGTGCAAATCCGTTTCGTCGTACTGAGTACAGTAGTCACGCTCGGGGTAGGTCGACCCCAGATGAAACCGACAAGCGTCGCCCAGGATCCCGTGCTCTTCCAGTATCAAGGCGACGATTTTCGGCACCGAGAACTGTTGATAGATCCTGTGGTTGATGCGGTGGCGCAAGTAGGACAGGTGCGGTACGAGGGCCAGGCTGTAGCGCGTCAAACGCTGATCATTACCGCTTTGAGCGATGTGATAGACCCGTCCATGAATGCCGTTGCCCTTCGTGTCGAATGTCAGAAAAGCCTCTATGTCGAAGAGGCTTTCGAGATCCAGGTCAGACCGCTCGCTAACAAGCTCCACGTTGAAGAGGTAAGGCCTGCTGATCGCCTCCTCTCCGGTGAATGCGAGCACTTGAAAATCGTGCTCAAAACCGTCGATTGTCAAACTGAAAGGCGTCTGATTGGCTGGGCTGAACATCCGCTGTTCTCTTCTTACATAAGGTGTTGAATTGACGCTGTCGCAGACAGCAATGTCAGGAAGCCGGGTAAATCCAGCCCAAGGCAAGAACCTTCAGCAGTCAGTTTTACAAACGATTGCGCGAGGTGAGTGCGTTTCACCGGGCGTTTAAACAATGGACCGGAGAGCGTCCTGGGTAATACCGGACTAAATGGAGTAACAGGCACTAACCCACTCGCTCAGTGCCCCCTGGATATCGGCGTTTGCGTCTTACTTTCCGGACATGAATAGCCTCAACCTGCTGCTCGCCCCACGCCCACGTATTAAATAAAGACTGGCATCTAGCAACAGGCGACAAATCAAGTCAAATCACACGCCACTCTTCACTTTGGTCCAAATCCGTGTACGGATTCGCTCCAGCTTCAATGGTAGTGACTCAAGTGGAACAAATGTAGCAATGGTCTTTTTGTCTGGATAAATCCAGGGATTGTCTCGCAGCTTCTGTTCGACAAACTCAGTGGCATCTTTATTGGCGTTAGGATACAGAGTGTGGTTTGAGGTCTTGGCAATGATTTTTGGTTGCAACATATAATTAATAAACGCCATGCCTTCCTTCGGGTGGGGCGCGTCTTTTAGCAGAACCAGATTTTCCGACCAGACCAGCGCCCCTTCGCGAGGAAGGCTGTAAGTAATCTTGCGTCCAGTGTTGGCCTTCTCGTTTATGGCCTGCGCAGCAAGGGCACCATTAGCCCATCCCACAACTGCACAAATATTGCCGTCAGCCAGGTCAGCGTCGATTTTGGATGAATCGAAATAGCGGACGTAGGGACGGATTTTTAACAGCAGGGCTTGAGCTTTCTGGTAATCATCCGGGTTCCTACTGTTGCTGGGGAGCCCAAGGTAATGCAGAGCAATCGAAATGATCTCACTTGGAGAGTCGAGCATTGCCACGCCACACGACTGGAGCTTGCTGATGTTTTCTTCTTTGAAGATCAAATCCCAGCTATTCACCGGAGCATTATCACCCAATGCCGCTTTGACTTTATCAACGTCATAGCCAATGCCGGTGGTGCCCCATAAATAGGGCACAGCGTAGCGATTGCCAGGATCATTGACCGCGACCTGGGACAAGATATCAGGATCGATATGTGACAAATTGCTCAGTTGATCACGATCCAGCGGCTGAAGCACTCCCGCCTGGATCAGGCTTGGCAACACATTGGAGGTAGCGACAATCACGTCATACCCCGTGCGCCCAGCCATTACCTTGCTCTGCATGATTTCGGCGCTGTCGAACGCATCCATATGCACTCTGGTGCCGGTTTCCTGCTCGAACTCCTTTGGGGTCTCCGGAGCGATAAACCCGAACCAGTTATACAGATACATCCCAGGCTCTACAGCCCCTACTGATGTGCTTATCCCTGCACAGAGAAGCGAGGCTGAAAAAATGGTTCGCAAATGTGATTTTCTCATGCAACATCCTTGTCAAGACGATGTGCCCTCATGGCCATCGTAAACCCTGAAAGTGAATATACCGGGCATTACCGAATAGTAAATACCTACGAATACTTACCTCTGATCTACGAATCCCTAACCCTAAAGGGGTAGAAAATGCCGTTCGACCTTCATAGCCTGGCTTGGCACCGCTCGATTGGGAAGCTGATCATGCAGTTGAACCGTCCAGAATTCTGGAGTTCACTTGTTCGTATATTGAATGAATATGTCCAAATCGATAATTGGGTTGTATTGATCTTTAGCAGTCAGCAAGTGCAAGTTGTTAGTCTTCCTGAGATAGCAGATGCGGAGGAGGTAGACGCGTTCACTCATCGCTATGTGAAGGGGCTTTATCTGCTGGATCCATTTTATATCGCTAATCGGGAAAATCCACAGAGCGGTTTCTTTCATCTGCTGGATATTGCGCCGGAGTACTTTCTTGAAACTGAGTATTACCATCAATATTTTGCACAATACATCTCTGTGGATGAGGCTCAGTACAATGTCCAGCTCGACGCCGATAGAACGTTATGCATTTCCGTTGGCAGTGAAGTTCGTTTTAGTCAAGAACAAATAACAATGCTTGATATTATCAAGCCATGGGTGACTGCATTGATGCATCAGCGCATGTGTTTTGAACTTGACGTAGAGAAAAATCTCACCGAGCCACCGCTATGGCCAGAAACGATTACCCAGCTGGGTACGCAAATAACAGCGCGCGAAAGTGATGTGCTCAGATTGTTGCTTAGTGGCTTCTCTAATAAGGAGATAGCCGGAAAGCTTTCCCTCTCGGTGGAAACAATAAAAGTTCACCGTCGCAATATTTACGCCAAGTTAAGTATCAAGTCACAATCCGAACTGTTTGCTCGATTTTTTATGCCGAAACAGGATGTTTTCCCTGTAAGTTGAAATCAGCGTTTTAGTCTGGACATTGCGAGGACATCACGCTGATTTGCGCGGTAATCGGAGTCATGTTCCTGCAAGCATCAAATCCAGATTCTGCACCGCCGCTCCAGCTGCTCCCTTCCCAAGATTGTCAAACACCGCAGCCAACAAAACCTGCCCCGTCTCATCATTCTCAAACACTGACAATCGCAAACCATCAGTCTCGTTAAGTGCCTGAGGATCAAGAGACGTCAACGCTTTAGCCTCCTGCATCGACATCACCTGTACATGGCTCGCATCGACGTAGTGCCGCATCAGACACCCATGCAACTGCACCGCACTCACACCTGGCGCCAACAACCGGGTTTGCAAGGGGATGGTCAGTACGATCCCCTGCCGAAAAGCGCCATAGGCCGGCACAAATATCGGCCGCTCCGTCAGACCGCTTTGCTGCTGAATCTCTGGAATATGTTTGTGTGCCAGCCCCAGCCCATAGACCTGAAATGCCGACGCCTGTGCTGCGCCTTCTCCCTCATGCTCTTCAACTCCGACACGGCCTTTCCCGGAATAACCCGACACGGCATGAATGTTCATCGGGTAATCCCTGGGCAGTAATCCGGCCTCCAGTAATGGGCGCAGCAACCCTATCGCCCCCGTTGGATAGCAACCGGGATTGCTGACCCGTCGCGCGACGGCGATGCGTTGGGCGTGCTGCGGACTCATCTCTGCGAAGCCATAGGTCCAGTCTGGGTGGGTGCGGTGCGCCGAACTCGCATCGATCACCCGAACGGCGGGGTTTTCGATGGTCGCTACAGCGTCGCGCGCGGCTTGGTCGGGCAAGCAGAGAATCGCGATGTCGCAGTTATTGATGGCTTCGGCGCGACGTTGCGGGTCCTTGCGATATTCGGGGCTGAGTGTGATAAGCCGCAGATCGCTCCGGTCGCGTAAGCGTTGATGAATTTGCAGCCCGGTGGTGCCTTGGTCGCCGTCGATGAATACAAGGGAACTTGCCATGGAATGCTCTCGGATACAGGTAATCAGGAGTCCAATCTTCAGCGAAGCGTTAAGATAGGAAAAGTTGAATTTCCAGACGATGAGATTCAGCTTTTCTGAATAAGGAGTGACTCATGCGCGAAATCAGCCTGGACCGTCTGCGTACGTTGGTGGCGATTGCCGATCTGGGTTCGTTTGCCGAGGCGGCCCGTGTGCTGCACCTTGCGCCACCCACGGTCAGTTTGCATATCGCCGACCTGGAGTCGCGCGTGGGTGGCAAGCTGTTGTCGCGCACGCGTGGGCGCGTTCAGCCTTCAGCGATCGGGAACACACTGGTGGAGCGTGCGCGACGGCTGTTGGCGGATGCGGAGCAGGCGCTTGAGGAGGTGGAACGTCAGGTACAGGGATTGGCCGGGCGTGTGCGGCTAGGTGCCTCCACAGGGGCCATCGCACAGTTGATGCCACAAGCTTTGGAGACGTTGAGTCAGCGTCATCCCGCTATCGATGTGCAGGTCGCGGTGCTCACGTCGCAGGAAACTTTGAAGAAGCTTGCCGAGGGCTCTTTGGAGATCGGTTTGGTCGCGCTGCCGCAGCCTCCGGTGAAGGGCTTGCGGATCGAGCCGTGGCGACGGGACCCGGTCATGGCCTTCTTGCCGGCTCGCTGGGAATCCCCGGAGGTTGTGACCCCCGACTGGCTGTCCGCTCAGCCATTGATTCTGAATGACAACACCACTCGTCTTTCACGCTTGACTTCGGAGTGGTTCGCCAGCGGCGGACGGCAGCCTGCGCCGCGTATTCAACTGAACTACAACGATGCGATCAAAAGCCTCGTGGCGGCTGGCTATGGTGCGACGTTGTTGCCGCATGAGGCCTCCACGCCATTGCCCGATACCAGGATCGTCATGCGACCATTGCAGCCCTTGTTGTGGCGGCAACTGGGTATTGCCCACCGTAGTCGGGACATCGAACGGCCTACGCAACATGTGCTGGATGTGTTGTGGGAATTGAGTGCGGGGTAGGGGGATTTTGTCGCACTCGGCGCAGAACTGGCGAAGTACTGATTCAGAGGATGGGTACGACTTGATGCTGTCGGCGCCTTGGACAAGATGTAATGGCACGGGGCTTTGATCATCAGGTTGCAGAGTTGCAGGTGCAGGCAGTGATCCTGAATCGAATCACTGCACTTGGAGTACCGATGACGGTGCGAGTGAGATAAGTCCGCCTGGAGGAAGGGGAGACTCACCTCGCATCAGAGTTCTGCAACAGAGCCGTTTGCGTCTGGACATATTTTGCGGGTGCCAGACCGACCATCCGAGTGAAGTCCCTGATGAAGTGTGCCTGATCAAAATAACCCAGCTCGAGCGCGAGATCCGTCCCCGGCCTGGCTTCGCCGCTCTGCAGCAGGGCCAGTGCTTCATGTAACCGGTATCGGGCAATCACCCACTTCGGACTTACGCCAACGTAATGGGCAAAGAGGCGTTGTAACTGCCGCTCACTAACACTGGACAACTCACTGAGTTGTGCCACTGTTGTCAGTCTGTTGTCTGACGCGATTTGGGCGATGAGGTCATTGAGCAGTTGTACACGCTCATCGGATTGCGGCAAGCAGTGACACAGCAACGCTTCTGATTGCTCGCACAGGTTCGCCATCCCCGGACATTCGATGTGCTCGGCCAACCTGTCGACCACCGTCCCAAAAACCTCAGAGGCCGGGATCGATCGGTTGGCCAACCGGCTGACAGGTCCGCCCAGAAATGGCTGGAATGCGGCGGGACGAAACTTGATTCCAAACGCCCAGCTGTTGCCAGACAGCGTCTTGCTGAAGCGGGAACGACGGGGGCCCCACACATGGACCTGACCCCTTTCCACAACGAGATGCACATTGGGGTGAGGCAGGGTTTCCTGTTGCTGTACAGGCTGATCACTGAGATTCCAGCTGACATGCCAATAATGTTCTACCCATGCCGCCAACTGGACTGAGGGCACCTCGCGAATGTGAGTGAACTGCGGGCCCTTCAATCGCTGATTAAGGACGCCTCGTGCGGGCTGCAGGATAACAGTAGAGCCTGGTCGTGTTTTTCCAATCATCTTCGGTCGCCATCTGCTCCAATGCAAATCAGGGACAGGTCCGACTGTGTGGACCGGTCAAATAGGCCACTGATCTCGGCATAGACGGACTCTAAACAGTCGAGGGATTAGCGTCGACAACAACTGCGTCTGGTTTAGACCGTACGACATTATCTGGATTTTTGATGGAGATGACAGCATGCAAGCCAAGGGAACATTCGACGTCCAACTACCCGTCCACTCTGTTGCGCCCGGTACCGAGGCCGCTCAACTGAGCAGAAAGGCCATACACAAAACATTTCAGGGAGGTTTGGAAGCCAATAGTCTGGGAGAGATGCTTGCCTCCCTCTCGACAATCCCGGGATCTGCCGGCTATGTGGCGATGGAGCGGGTTGAGGGTGATCTGGCGGGAAGGCCAGGCAGCTTTGTGTTGATGCATTTTGGAACTATGGACAGAGGCCAGCGAACACTGACCATTCAGGTCGTACCTGACTCGGGTACTGGCGAGTTGGAGGGGCTCAGCGGCACGATGGAAATAGATGTTCGTGATGGGCAGCATTACTATCTGTTCAACTATGAACTCATGCCAACGCGAAGCTCAAACGCATAATCCTGATGTCGGCCATCACCGTATTGACGTTACCAGCTGCCGTGCTGGATCCTTTGGACTTGGACAGCGCGCGGCAGCCGCAGTTGGTGATGTTGTTTTGATCGTCGCCCCTCGCGGCTGGAAGCGTTTTATCTGGCTCACGAACTGATCCGGCCTTCCCAGAAGGGGCTGGAAGAGGAGACTCAAAGGCGCCGTGAAGCAGAAATGACCGTTGCTGAACAATCCACTCTGGATACTGGGCGCGACGCTGGCAACTTCACTCGCGCAAAGGCAGATTGGGTATCGGATTCACCGATGGCTGGCAGACCTCGGCCCGAAGGAAAATTGCAAATGGCTTCCGTCGAGCCAGAGCTCGCATACGATGAACCACTCAATGTGGTGAGTAGGTTCTCCGGTGGTGGTCGTGCCTGAGTTCAGGCGATCTGAAAATCCGACTTTTTCAACAGAATCGGCCAAAAGCGGACCTTGAAGCGGGAAAAGTGGTGCTCAAACCGCCTATATGCCGTCGGATGCTTTTCGGTTACCCGAGTGCATATGCGTAACTTGTCTTAGCGACCTATCACTCGCTCGCGGCGGTTGGCTCAAGGGTGAAGGTCATCTCGCCGAAGATGGCTTGGTAGGCCTCCTGGCACGAACTCTCTGCAGTCAGTAGCGCGTCGTCAACGAGCTGCGCGCCCGCGGGGGTTAAGCATGCATAACCAACGCGCGCATCGCGGGGATCGCTTTGGCGAGATACCCAACCTATTTTTTCCAAGGGCAGGAGGGACTTGGTTACGGCTGACGCGGTTAAGCCCATGCACTCTGCCAAATCTGCACGACGAAGCCTGCCGCCGTGGGCTTGCTTAAGATGATGCAGAATCATGAAGTCGCTAAAGCTCAACCCATGCACGGCGGAGAGTTTGGCGTCGATACGCCGAGTGGCGGCAGTGTATGCCCGGGATATGCGGATATAGCGTTCAAGTGTTGAGGGCGAAGTGCCTTCCGCACCCGGTGCGTAGTCAGACATTGCAACACTCCTTCAGTTCGGATGGGGATGGGTGTTCAAAGCGTGCGTCCATGGCCTCGAACATTTGGGCCGTTATTTCGAACGAATAGGTCGCACCTTTTTCTAGGTTTCGTTGCAGTACGCGCTCACGGCGTAGCGGCTTATCGGCATTTACGAAGTGGCTAAGCACCTCATAGCCCGCGTTGTGGGCCTGCAGTCGGATTTGAGTGCGGTCTGCTTTCGTCATAAAGCCTTGATCCAGCACCACGTCCTTGCCCGACGCTAGAACCTGCACGCACGTTTCCCATATTTGCGACTCGCAACGTCTAACACGGGGAAGCACCCATTCCAGGCTAAGGGGCTGAGGCAGATCTGGGCCGTATAGACGCTGCATCCATTCATCAATCGAGAAGCTGACAGCGTTTAGCTGGGCCGTTATCTGCCGAGCTAGTGTCGACTTACCGGCCCCGAGAGGGCCGAAAATAATGTGTACGGCGCTCATCTGCCACCTTGTTTCTAGGTAATTTACCTATACAGTATCTAGACGTCAGACTGGCGTTGTCAATCCACAGAACGTTTTGAAAAAACTGCTTTCCTGCAAAGTGGTAAGTGAACAGTGATTCGACCAGACGCTGCCCCACACCTTAGATGATTGGCACCTTTGAGATCGGCGCAATGTGTAGCGAGGATCATAAAGGCTGCTTTTGGGGGCGCGCTCTACCTATTCCGAAGGCATCGTCCGGCAGAGCTTGCTACTCTTGCTCGGGCTCGTCGAGCGCCTGGAAACCGAGGGCAGTGGACCCGCGCAGATCCGGCGGTTAAGTATGCTCGTCAGCCGTCAACAGCCCCTGATGCGACAGTTAGGCCTAACGAGACCGCGTAATTGGATACCCGCCGTAGAGAGCGCAGCAACGAACTGTCCCTGGACTGGCTTAACTTCTTCCTCGCCGATGTGCGCGATGGACTGGGGCCTTATCTGGCGATCTATCTGCTGGCCGTGCATAACTGGGAGCCGGCGAGCATCGGTCTAGTGATGACACTGGCCGGAGTCGCCGCGCTGCTCATGCAGACCCCAGCCGGTGCGTTGATCGACCGGACTTCGGCGAAACGGGCGGTAGTGGTAGTCGCCGCGCTGCTGGTAACCGGTAGCTGCCTGCTGCTGCCGTGGGTGACCTCGTTCGGTCTGGTGGCGCTGACGCAAACCGTCAGTGCCATCGCCGGCTCCGTGTTCGCCCCGGCCATCGCCGCGATCTCGCTGGGCATCACCGGCCCCCGAGCCTTCACCCGCCGCACCGGACGCAACGAAACCTTCAACCATGCAGGCAATGCCTGCGCCGCATTGCTGGCCGGCGGATTCGCCTATCTGTTCGGCCCGGTGGTGGTGTTCTACCTGATGGCGGTGATGGCACTGGGCAGCGTGATCGCTGTCAGCCTGGTTTCGGCCAAGGCCATCGATCATGAGGTCGCGCGCGGTTTTGCCTCCACCCCGGCGGGCGGCCATGCGCATCCGTCCGGAGTGAGGGTGTTGCTGGCCAACCGGCCGCTTCTGCTGTTCGCCGTGTGCTGCTCGCTGTTCCATCTTGCGAACGCGGCCATGCTGCCACTGGTTAGCCAGAAGTTGTCCCAGGTCAATCTGCAGTTGGCCACGCCGTTGACCTCCGCCTGCATCGTCGCCGCGCAGTTAGTGATGGTACCGATGGCCCTGCTGGTCGGCGTCAAGGCTGACCTGTGGGGGCGCAAGCCATTGCTGCTGGCCGGTTTCCTGATCCTGCCGCTGCGCGGCCTGCTTTACGTGGTGTCCGACGACCCGTACTGGCTGGTGGCCGTGCAGTTGCTCGACGGTATCGGCGCCGGAATCTTCGGCGCCTTGTTTCCCGTAGTAGTCAAAGACCTGACGCAGGGTACTGGGCGCTTCAATGTCAGCTTAGGCGCGCTGTCTGCGGTATTTGGCCTGGGCGCGGCCCTCAGCCCCGGCGTAGCGGGGCTGGTGGTACAGGCAGCGGGCTACGATGCCGCGTTCGTGACCCTGGCCGCGATTGCTGGCGCGGCTTTCTTCCTGCTGTGGCTGGCCATGCCGGAAACCCGTAATAGCTCGGGCGACAAGATTGACACCTCGGAGCTCGCCATCACCCCCCACGGCCGTCAACTGATCATGCCGCGCCGAGTCTTGCATTCACCTGAGTAAACTGCATGCCTGTATTTGATCCACCCTCGCTCATCTGGACCGTGGCCGCCGTTGCGACCGGAGGGGTAATCCTGCGCCCTTGGCGCGTGCCGGAGTATGTCTGGGCGGTCAGCGCCGCTGTACTGCTGACCGTGTTTGGCCTGGTGCCGCTGCAAACTGCACTCGCCGCCGTCGCCGAGGGTGGCGATGTGTACCTGTTTCTGATCGGCATGATGGTGCTGGCCGAACTGGCGCGCCAGGAAGGGCTGTTCGACTGGCTGGCCATGTACGCGGTGCAGCACGCCAGGGGCTCGGGCCAGCGCCTGTTTGACCTAGTGTTCCTGGTGGGGACACTGGTCACGGTGTTCCTCTCCAACGATGCCACGGCCGTAGTGCTGACCCCAGCGGTGTACGCCGCGTGCAAGGCGGCCAAGGCCGAGCCGCTGCCTTATCTGTTCATCTGCGCCTTCATCTCCAATGCCGCCAGTTTTGTGCTGCCCATCTCCAACCCGGCCAACCTGGTGGTGTTCGGCAGCCAGATGCCGCCGTTGCTGGAGTGGCTGCGGCAATTCACCTTGCCGTCGCTGGCCGCCATTGTCCTGACCTACCTGGTGCTGCGTCTGGCCCAGCGCAAGCAGATCCGCCAGCCCCTGGCGACGGCCATCGACGTGCAACCGCTGTCCAGCGGTGCACGCCTGTGCGCGCTGGGTATCGTGCTGACAGGCGTGCTGTTGCTGGCGACCTCCGCCTTGGACCGGCAGCTCGGCTTACCCACCTTCTGCGCCGGCATCGCCACGGCCGGGCTGATCCATTTGCGTCAGCGGCGTAACCCGATGCCGGTGCTCAAAGGCGTGTCATGGGGCGTGTTGCCGCTGGTCGCGGGCCTGTTCGTGCTGGTGGAAGCGGCGGCACAGACGGGTGTGATCGACCACCTGGCCCATGGTTTGGCCGCGCTGGCGCGCAGCTCCGAGGTCCAGGCGAGCTGGAGCGCCGGCGTGGTCGCTGCCATCGCCGGCAACCTGATGAACAATCTGCCGACCGGCCTGATCGCCGGCTCCGTTGGTCATATTGTCGATTTGCCAGCGCGAACTACTGCGGCGCTGCTGATTGGCGTCGACCTCGGGCCGAACCTGTCGATTACCGGCTCCCTGGCCACTTTGCTCTGGTTGGTTGCCATTCGCCGTGAAGGCGAACACGTCGGTGCCTTGGACTTCCTGCGCCTGGGGGTGCTGGTAATGCCTCCCGCCCTGATCGGGGCGCTGTGGTTGCTTCATCTATGAGGCTGGTGTTTTTCGGTAACGACGCGATAGTTTGCTGCTCTCACGAAAGACTCCAGCCTAACTACCTCAACCTGGTCAGTGGAACGTCCATTGCTTTTGGCCGCTTGCTGCCTGTCACGAGGGGCAGCAGTCGACCCAAAGCGGTCAAATCACTAAACGCATGTTCCAATTTGGAGTTCTCTGTAGTCCTTAAAGCGTATCTCCAGATACACCAGGTCATCGTCTTCGGCCTTTAGGCCGAAAAGCACGATAGCGGTAACGTCAGGCCGGAAATCGCTGATTTTCCTTACATAAGCAAATAGGTGACTTGTGGGCTTGGGGCATGGCGTCGGCCGTATCTATTGATGGTGGGTCAGGGCATTTTATATGACCTTAGCGTCGGCTCAGCACAACCTCTCGCGCACAGCCCTCAACACCGCTTCGATGTGCCAGGTTTCGACGTCGATGGCGACTGCTTCGCAGGCATCAAGCACTAACTCGATTTGGGTGGTTATGCCTTGTTCGAGAAGCAGTCGCTGCGTGTCTTCAAGAAGCCTGCGTTTGCCTGTGAGCCAAAGTCGTTGTTTGCCCGTCAGCAACGCAAGGGTTTGCGGGTAGGTGCAATGCAGTTTTCGACGCAAATTGACCAGCGCCGGTTTGTCGCCTCGGTCAATTGCCGGGGTCAGTACATACTGGTTGCCCGACACCGCCTCCAGATCGTATTTGTCTTGCAGATACTCATCGATACTCATGCAACTGACGACCGTCTCACGCTCGCCTGTCATGACGTTGATCAAGTGCGCGTTAACACCGACGTAGCAGAACTCCGTTATGCCGTGGACGACGTAATCCTCACTGTTACTGCGAATAACCCAGTAATCACCGTTGGCGGAAAGCTCACATGACTGAATGACAAAACGCTCAGGTTTGCCATCTCTCATGACGCCGTCAAACAGGCCAAGCACGATTTCGCAGGCATGCTCGGCGGTTAGCACGGAGTTGATCTCTGTCACGCTTTGCCAAAACCAAACAATGAACGCAGCCAACCTGCCGACTTCCGTTCATAGAAGGGTGCGGTTTGCTTGAGGAAGTAATCGCTAAGGCCTGATTCCCCTTCGTGAACGCGATAGAGGTCAACGGGTTCGCCATCTGGAGCGGTATCCCCGGCAACGTTACCGGCTTCGCGCATGACCAGTTCAATATCTCCGTCCGCTTCAATACCAATGATCAGATGAGGCTTTTGATCAGACGATGCGTCATGCATCAACGCCAGAAACGCACGCTTTACGTTGCGATGTTTGGCGAGTAATTGTGTGAGCGAGTTGACCATCTTCGACGGATATTGCGACGGCTGTCCGAGCAGCACTTTGGTGTCTTTTTCGACCGTGCGCTGCACCGGCTTTTGGCCGATCTCGTCGGAGAGCAGATGGCGTACTTCCTCCGGGAAAAACTCTTTCCCGTAAGGAGACTTTGGATTGAGGAAAAGAGGGGTGCCCAGTGTGATTTCAAACAGCGATCTGGCCGGGATCTCTACGTAGGACTCTTCGCTATCTATGGATCTTTGTAGTGTTTGCAGCGAAGAAAAAAACGGGATGACAGCGGAGCCGTCAGGCTTTTGCCAATGCGCGATGCTGATGTTGCTACCAGCCTCGAGGTTGACTTGACCTTCGCCAGTGCCGGCAGTGCCAAGGACGTAGATAGTGGAATTCAACAGAGTCTTGAAAAAGTCAGGTCGATGGGCCGGTTCATCCGCCGCCAGCCTGAGTGATTTTTCGAGGGCGTTTTCTTGCTTGGTATCCATGATGTCCATCGGCAGTTCCATCAAAACAGACAAAAAAGTGAGCGGCAAAGAGCGCGCAGTTTTTCACGCGACTGTGAAAACAGGAAGAACAGCAGGCTAATAAATCTGAAGCATACGGAGAGTCACCCTGAACGGTTTTCCAAGGAGAGCTCCTCCATATCAGTGGTGGATGAAGAGCCCAATGCGGTTCGCCTCGAAGGGCTGCTTCTGCACCATCGCCTGCACCACGGGTACTGATGACCACCGGCACACTGGCGGATCGGTATGGGCGCAAGCGAGTGTTTGTCATCAGCCTGGTGCTTTTTGGCATTACCACTGGGCTGTGGATGGGCGCAAAACGCCCGATGCACTCGGCTATCGGTTCAGTAGAGGTGCCAGCAGTGCACACATGCCGCGCCAGTGCGAACCCTCCCAGTAAATCCGTTGGCAGGCGTCGCAGCGCAGGAAGTGCGAATAGAGGACGCCAACGCGTGGCGGTACCTGCGGCCGGGCCAGTTCCGGGCTGATCTCGTGCAGCGGCAGGTTGCAATGAAGGCACAGGCTGAATGGGCGCGCGCTACGCGCCAGGTCGAGGCGCTCGTACAATTCGCGCAGCTGCAGCGACGGTTTCAGGGCGTGCACGTAACAGCCGTGGCTGATGATTCGCCGCTTGAGCAGTTCGCGGTCGCGGGTTAGCACGATGCGTCCTTGCTGCGCAGCGATCTCGGCGATCTCGGCATCCTCGAAGCCATTGTCGTACAGGGTGTCGAAGCCGCTCATGCGCAGCAGGCTGGCCAGCCCGCCAAGGTGCGCATCAGCGACGAAGCGCAGCACCCGTAAAGGTTGCGCACGAACCTTGAGCAGTGGGCTGATGTCCAGTGCTTCGAACTTGGGATACACCGCCAGCCGGTCACCGTCGAAGATCACCCGCTCGAAACCCACCGACTCGCCGTTGAGCAGCACCAGCTCGACCTCGGTGTGCGGTATCCCGAGCGCCTCGATCATGTGCTTGACCGTCGCCCCTCGCGCGCACTCGCAAGTGAAGGACTGCCGCCGCCGTTCGGCCGGCAGGAAATCGTTGAGCTCCTCGTAGAAGCGGAAGGTTGCACGGGTCATGTTGAACAGTATGGCAGGGCTGCGGGATGAGCGAGTCCAGTGCGGCAGCTTTCGACTGTGGATTCCTGTTAATGGGTTAGTTTGAGTTTTTTGCTTCGTGCAGGCGCACCTATCCCGTAATAGGCGTTTGGCGGCTTTTTTGGTGTGCCTATCCGCCTGAGAAATATAGAAAAACCTGGTACGCAGTGAATGCCGTAACCAGGTGATATAAAGCGTGTATTGTTCTGATCCGTTTCTCTCTGTTGCGAGATAAAAAAGTCACCTAAATGAGATCAGAAATTTATATGTCGGAGCAGACAAAATTCGAGGATTTCACACGCTGTCGATCATTAAGCTAAAGTTGATGGAGAAAATAAGGGCTGCCGAGAAGCAGATAAACACAACACCCCCAATTCTATTGACGATCAAAAAGCCCCTGCCAAGAGAAACTTTTTGTCGTGCTGAGGTGGCGATATAGCCATAGGTGAAGTGAATCAAGAATACCAGTGCGCAGAACGTGGACGCCAACAGTGTGAATTGAGGAACGAACGGTTGGTCTGCCTTTATGAATTGCGGAAAAAGAGCCATGAAGAAAACGATTGGCTTGGGGTTAAGCATCGAAATGAAAAAACCCTGCCTGAATCTGGCTATCACACTGGGGGTGTATTCAGAGTGTGTTATTTCATTGAGGTTGTTTTGAAGTTTTGGTTTGGATCGCAGGAGCTTTAATCCAAGGTAGATGAGGTAAGCCGCACCCATTAGTTTAACGACGTTCATCATCCAGGCAGAGCTGGAAATAATCGCTCCCACACTGCTTGCCGCAATGATAGAGATCCCCCCCATGCCGAGGGTCACGCCAAGGATTCCAGGCAAAGCATTCTTCAGTCCATAGGTGAGTGAGTTTGTTAATGTCAGTAACACCCCAGGCCCCGGGCTGGCGATCGTCAAGCATGATATCGTCACGTAAAAAAGATATTCTTCCACTGTTTGTCTCCACGCAAAACAAAAGAAGGGCATAAGCCCTTCTGATTATTCAACTTGTTTTTGAAATTTTTAACGAACGGTACTCTTGACCTTCAAAGAACGGGCTGTCAACAAGAAGTTCGCCATGTTCCTTTGCGACTTCTAAGTGAAAGCGCGTCGGCCCCGAGTATTTGAAATGTTCGCGGGGAATTTCAAGGTCATGAGCGCGACGATAGTCATAGGTACTGGTGTCGCAGAAGAAGCGCATGACAAACGCTGCGCGCGAGCTTACGGGGCCTTCCTCCAGCATGATGCTTCGGTGAATGACATTCTTGTCGAAAATGAGCGCATCACCCACCTCGAATTCGTCCTCGACGGCAAAGTGATCCAGTAGCTTTTTAATCGCTGGGTCATTCAAAGGACCATCACGAAGGTGCACGAACTCATCGATGGTGGTCTCCTCGCCTCGCTCAATACGTTTCGATAGGAGTTGGAAAATCGAAGGATCGACGTGTTCATACATGAACGCACCCGATACGGCGTCTTTTGGGACATACGCCATACCGCCTCGTTGCCCTTTGGGGTCGATTTTGACCAAAGGAGCCCAGATTGTGCAGCCATAGTCTTCCGCTTGGTGATAGCCGAAACTTTGCGTACCGATATGCCAGGGGAAGCCCTTGTTTTTCATCTTTTCAAGCTCGAAGGAAAGAGCTTGGGCAAAAAACATGTTTTTACCCGTCAACGTTTTCATGACATGTTTGAAGTGGTCATCTTGAATAACGCTGGCAATCATCGGATCGCCATCATACATATCATATGCCAAACGGCTGAAGCCGCTCTGATACTTGTCAGTAGGCGTGGAGATACGGTCGCCAATGGTTGATGTCAAATAACCGGTTATATCTCTATTGTAAAAACCTTTGAGAAAAAGAAAGCCCTGCCTGCGAAACTTCATCACCTGATCTTCGGTTACTTGAAACTTTTCGTTGATCATTATAACTCCATGTTTTATTGGCTGATGTGGTGCAGAACATTTTCGTGTGCTATTAAATCCGACTAATTTCCATGCCCCAGGCGCCGTGCACTGTAAAGTGCCCATTGTGGGGGGGGCGGGATATAAAAAAATCAGGTGGGAGATTTTATTGCCCGAATTCTAGGGTGTCTGAATAGCGGCAATTAGCATATAAGATGTCATTCCTTTCACTGATACAGCTCCTTCAATGAGAAGATCCTCTTCTCATTGAAGGAAAGCCTAATGTGCTAAAAACGCTTTGTAAACATTTTCTGAATATAAGATTCACCAGAGACTCGCAAACGCAATCTGCGTACTAGCTAAAATAAGTGTTCACCGCCCCAACGGTCCCCCACCACCCGCTTTGGACATCGAGATCAAGCAAGCGTGAGCAACCCTGCGGTGAAAGCAATCCTCGCAAAATCAGGCTTCTGGTTCAGCGTCAAAAAAGGGGGGAGAAAGACCTTTGGGCAGAGGCTTCCGGACTCGGATTTCACGTAGCAGCGTGCAGAAAGGCGTTTACACCAGTCAATGATCAGGCAGTTTGGGCGGACTGACTGTTTTCAACAGAGTCGGTCGATTGCTGCCTGTCAGTAAGGGTGGCTCGCGACCCAAAGTTGGCGGTCGACACCGGCAGTTATCAGCCAGAAGTAGACATTTCTCATGTGTTTATACAAACGCGGAGGCAATTCACCCTGACCCCGCTAGCCCTGCTGATCACCTATGCAGTCAGGCAAGTTGGGGCCAATCTCGATCATGCCGGCGGAAACTCTGGGGACGCTGCTGAAGCCCCAAGACAGAGGTCCCCCATAGTTCACCAGGTCGTAGATCGCGCTTTCGCCAATCAGCTGGCCGTTGCGATTATCGTATAAGCGAAAAAAGGCCGGAAGTTCCCAGCTGAAAAACCACTCTAGCTGGTCCGGCTCGTCCGGGGGCGACTGGGGGTGAAGGAAGTCGGGCAGTACCCGGAAAGGTTTGAACTCCTGAACTCGGTAGCAGCCGTTGGGGCTGATCCTGGCGGCGCCGACGGGCTTCGCCAGAGCCTTTTCCCACCACTGTGAAATGGCCCATTATCCCGCGCAGAACACGAGCGCACTGAGGGCTAAAGTCGGGAGTCGGGTTAGTTTTTTCATGTTCGGGGATCTATCTGAAACTTGCATGTGCTAATGCTAAACGCGCGGATCGACTGCCGGGATGGCGAAAGCGCGGAACTGTTCAGCGTCGGGCTCGACCCAGCCAGGCTCCCAGAACAGCGTGTCCAGATGACCACGGGTAGGCTCAGGCGCTTGCCGAGGGCGCGGGCGAGGGTAGATTTGCCGTTACCGGCATTGCCCAGAATCACAATCCGTTGCAGGGGACTTCCTGCCGCGAAAAAAGCCGGCGATTGTGCAGCTTTTGGATGTCCAGTTAAAGGCTGATGGGCGACCGCCGCACCGCGGGAACGAATTTTGTGTTGCTACGGCGCTGCACTCAAGCCTTGACCCAACGCTGACGGCTCCAGCTGCTCAATGTATCGACAGCCAATACCAGCAACAGCATGGCCAGAATAACCGTGCTCGCTTGAGCTTCCTGGAACAGGCTGAGGCTGACATAGAGCATTTGCCCCAAACCACCGGCGCCGACGAAGCCGAGCACACTGGCCATGCGGATATTGTTTTCCCAGCGATACAGAATGTAGGCCAGAAGCTGTGGCAACAGGTTGGGTAGCGTGCCGTAACAGAAAGCCCATACGGCATTGGCACCTTGCAAACGGATGGCGTCGGCGGGTTCGGGTGGGGTGTTTTCCAGTGCTTCGGCGAACAACCGGCCGAGCACGCCGGTGGTGTGCAGGGCTAATGCCAGGGTGCCGGCGTTGGGGCCGAGCCCGGCGGCCAGGACCATCAACGCGGCCCACACCAGTTCCGGCACTGCGCGCAAGGCGTTGAGCACCAGACGTGACGCGCTCTGCAAAGGCCAGCCGTAGCGTCCGGCCGCGGGCAATGCCAATAGCAGGCCGAATACCGCCGCGAGCAGGGTGCCAAGGGCAGACATGGCAAGGGTTTCCAGGGCGCCGTGGCCGATGGCTTGCAGATGCCCCAAGCTCAGGTCCGGGCTGAGAAAACGCTGGGCATAAGCGCCCATTTGCTTCAGGTTGCCGGTGCCGCCGAGTTCGCCGAGGTCGATGCCCAGATAGATGAACGAGGTGACGACCGCTGTGCCAATACACAGGAGCAGTGCCAGGTTGAACAAACGATTCATGTCAGCCTCCAGCGCAGCAGGCGGCTGAGTTGATCGGCGAGCAGCACCAGGACGAGGAACGTCAGCAACAGACTGGCCACTTCACCACCGGCGAACATGCGCAACGACAGATCCATTTGCTGGCCCAGGCCGCCGGCACCGACGAAGCCCATCACCACCGAGGCGCGGATTGCGCATTCCCAGCGATACACCGTGTACGACAGCAACTCCGCAGCGACATTGGGCAGGATTCCGTAACAAAAGGCTGCGAGCCGACCGCTGCCGGACTGCAGTAGCGCGTGGACCGGACGCTGGTCGACCGACTCGAAAATTTCCGCGTAGACCTTGCCCAGCATGCCGCTGTAGGTGATGGCAATGGCCAGAACCCCGGCCGTCGGGCCGAGGCCGACGGCGCGCACGAACAGCAGGGCCCAGACGATTTCCGGCACGCTGCGCAGAAAGATCAGTAAACCGCGTATGGGCCAACGCAGCAGTTGGCCCCAATAGCTCGGGTGGCCGGCCCGGGAGGCAGCGGACAGCGACAGAGCACGACTGGCGAGCAGGCTGGCGGGGACTGCCACCAGCAACGCCAGGGCCATGCCGGCCGTGGCGATGGCCAGGGTCTGCAGGGTGGCTTGCAACAACAGCTGGATGAACGCCTCGCCATGGGCCGGTGGCCAGAAGGCGGATACAAACCGGCCCATCTCACTCTGACTGTCACTCGCCACCAGCACACTGAGGTCCAACTCGCTGAAGCGGATGCCGGGCCACAACAGGGCAAGGGCCAGCAGGCTGAGCAGCAGACGGGGCAGGGCGGCCGGATCGCGAGTGCCAGACGTCAGCATCGGGGAATCTGCACACTCAAGGGCGGCGAGGCAATCGGTGGGGATTGCAGTTGTTCGTTGGCGTAGAGCTTGTCGAGCAACTCGTGATCGACTTCGCTGGCCGGAAGGTCGAACAGGATCTGTCCATCACGCAAGCCGATGATGCGCGAGAAGTGCGCCAGGGCCAGCTCCACCGCATGCAGGCTGGCGACCAGGGTGACGTCGTGCTGCCGGGCATGGCGACAGAGCACCGAAAGCGTGTGCTGGGCCAACACCGGGTCCATGGCCGATACCGGCTCATCGGCGAGCAACACCTCGGGTGCTTGATACAACACGCGGGCAATGCCCACGCGCTGTAGCTGTCCACCGGACAGTTGTTGGCAATGCGCGAACAACTTGTCACTCAGGTCCAGCCTGGTCAATGCCGCGCGTGCGCCCGGAATATCCAGCGGATGCAGCAGGTTCAGCAGGCTCTTGCCCAGCCCCCACTGACCCAGCTTGCCGGCCAGAACCGCGGTGACCACGCGCTGGCGCGGGGGCAGGGGAGGCGCCTGATGGATCAGGCCGATGCGAGCACGCAGCCGCTGACGCTGACGGGCAGAAAGCTGCCAGACGCGCTCGCCGAGCACCTGCAGCTCGCCTTTGCCCGGACGCAGGGCGGTGGCCAGCAGATGGAGCAAGCTCGATTTGCCCGCACCGGACGGACCAATGATGGCGACCTGTTCGCGTGCCCCGATGTGCAGGTCCACGCCACGCAGCGCCTGGACGCCGTTGGCGTGGGTAAGGCTGACTTGGGTCAGATGCAATGTCATTTGAGCAGTTCGGCGGCGCGTGCGGCTTCCTCGATGCCCTTGTAGTTCTCAGGCTTGGTTTCGATGAACCGGCTGGCGGCCTGCAGATCCAGAATTTCCTTGTCTTTCGGGTTCGCCGGATCGAGCGCCAGGAACGCAGCCTTTATCTTGGCCGCCAGCGCCGGGTCGAGGGTTCCGCGCACCGTCCAGTTGTAGTCGAAGTACGCTGGGGTGGTCGAAAACACTTTGACCTTGGTGGTATCGACCTTGCCGGCGGCGACCAGTTTTTCCCACACGCTGGCGTTGAGCACCCCGGCGTCCACCTTGCCGGCCTGGACCCAGGCGACAGTGGCGTCATGGGCACCGGAATAGCCTACGCGACTGAAGTAGCTTTCCGGCTTGATGCCCTCCTTGAGCATGAAATAGCGCGGCATCAGACTGCCGGACGTGGAGGACACCGAACCGAATGCAAAGGTCTTGCCCTTGAGATCGGCGAGGGACTTGACGGCCGGGTCGGCGGTGATGAATTTGCTGGTGAATTGGGCGTCCTGTTCGCGCTGTACCAGCGGAATGGCATTGCCGGTTTTCAGGCGTGCCTGCACGAACGTGAAGCCGCCCAGCCAGGCCAGGTCGATGCGGTCGGTGGCCAGCGCCTCGACCACGGCCGGATAGTCGCTCACGGGCACGAACTCGACCTTCATGCCCAATTGTTGTTCCAGATAGGCGCCAAGTGGCTTGAACTTGCGCAGCAGTTCGGTCGGGGCTTCATCGGGAATCGCGCTGACTTTCAGGGTGTCGGCGGCTTGCGCCAGCAGGGTGCCAAAAGACAGGATCAAGCCGACGGCCACTGCCAGGATACGCTTGAGCATGGAAGATCTCCGGTGTATTTACGGAAGAATGTCGAGGCGCCTGGCACAATCTGATTGCTGCGTGGCGCTTTGTGAGGGTAGCCGAAATGGAGCGAAATTGACTGCTTTTGGGCTATTGCTGTTTATTGCGAAGGGCAGCAAATGACGAGCCGAACACTATACATGTGGCGAGGGAGCTTGCTCCAGCTCGCCTGCGTAACACAGTGGACTTAAAGGCGCGACGAAAATCCTGTGGGAGCGGCGGTGCGGTTTAACAGAAATTCCGTTTACACAAAATCTGAGACACCCTCCATGCAGGTGACGGATTTATGGAATAGTGCTTTGTAAAGGCGTACAGGGTCACATGGAATAGTCATGTGAGCCTCGTATGAGGCGGCTCTCAACCAAGTATGGATGCGACGGACAAACAATGAACACTGCTCAACTATCGATTCGACAGTACATAAAAGCCAAGGACGGCAACCGTCCACATTTATTGCGCAAGGCCTTTGCGTCAGACGCGATATTGGACATGGTCGTGCACACCGGATCCATCTCGTTTCCACCCCACGTTGAAGGCCTTGGACCTATCGGTGATGTGCTGGTCAGCCGATTCGGGCAGACCTTCGAAAACGTCTATACCTTTTGCCTGGGAGGCCAACCTGAACCGCAGGCCAAAACATTCCAGTGCAAATGGCTGGTCGGCATGTCCGACAAGCACTCCGGTGAAGCCCGGGTCGGTTGCGGTCTGTATGAATGGCAGTTCAGCCCCGAGTCGGGACTTGTCCAGAGGCTCACTATCACCATTGAGCACATGAAAACCCTGCCAGCGACTGATCTGGACTGCATCATGGAGTGGGTATCGCATCTGGATTACCCATGGTGCTGTCCGGAAGCGTTAGTGAGCAATGCTCCAGACATAGACACGCTTGAAGAGGTGATCCAGTACGTTGTGGCCAATGTTCCGACCGATTGATTTCAGATTCCAGTGCGGTGCTGATCTTACTGTCGCGGGTAGGGCGTCTCGCTAAGCGCCTCGGGTTTTACGAATGTCTTGAAAAAATTGACTACCGGTGATGCCTCACAAGTGTCTCGTGTCACGATTGTGCCGCGGTTACGCACCTGCGGTACTTTGCAAATATCCGGGGTCCTGGCCTGGAGTTTCTGATCGCTGCAGGCCCGGCAAATGCGATCGAATGCCGCTTCGAGTTGCAGTGAGTAGTCGAGGGGGTTACCCACCATTGAACCCGGATGGCGTGTTCCGCCTTGGGTATTCATGAAAAACTTGCTGACGTGGGCTCGGACTTTTTCCGGCGTAAAACTTGAATCCAGCTTGAACGAGTCCACCAAAGGCTGGTCGCGACGCCACTGGGCGGCCGCGTGGCACGCAAGGCATGACGAGCGAGGATTATCCGCCGGGCCATTCAGACGCCCCTGAAAACCCGGATAGGGTCGCTGCGGCCAATCGGCCTCGGATGCTGACCAAACCACACCGCGCAGCTCCTGGTTGATTTTGCTCTGGCTGAGGGTGGTCGTTTTGTTCCAGGCCGGATCCAGGGCACCTGGATCATTCCCCCACATGAGACCGACGGGAACCAGGTTGTCGAGCAGCCAATCTCCTTTGAAACCGTCGGGGCTCAAGGGTTTGCGCCAAACAAAAGTCCCCATTACCCACCCGGTGTCCTTCGCGTTCGGGTCTTTTACTGCGATGTCGACTTGCAGCAATCGCATTGGCCTCGGTTCTCGGCCATCGACTCCAGCCTTTTCACCACGCGGGTCACCCTCGGGGTTTATGTAGGCGTCGATCTCAGGTGAGCCTTCGAGGTACGGCACTTGCCCGACATCCGCAGTGGTGAAGAGGAATTTGAATGAAGCGGACTGAGCGGGAAAAGCAAAAGTCGCTGGGGCTTGGGGGTTGCAAGGATCCTTGAAAATTTGACCGATTGCGTACGCGCCCGGGCGGTTGTACCAACCCACCGCCCACGTCTGGATGCCATCGCCTGAGGTTTTCGAAAGATCCCCAGGGTCCGGGCCGCGCTCTGCGGTCAGGCCGTTGAGACGTTCACGACCATTGAGGCTGTAGTCCATCCACGGCACGATCCACCACTCTGCATTTGGATTCATCGTCAGTCGGCGCTGGTCGATGTGGATGCCGCTGGCCCGAATCTCTTTAAGAAACGCAGCCATATAGTCGCGCCAGTCAGATTCGAACCTCACCCCTTGCCAGGCAAATACGGAAGTTCCAGGAGCGCTTGGCAAGTCCGTACGCCAAGGCAAATGAATGGCGCCTGCACCTGCGTTTGCGTCTGGATCGTAAGCGGAACTTGCCGAAGGAGGAAAAGTGCATTGTGCATGCGCTACCAGTGATGCCGTGGCGAGCAGAATGGCGAGACCGATATTTCTGCTCAGTAGCTCAAGCCGGCTCATGATTGCAGTCCTTTGCAGGGGAGGGCAGGTGAAGATCAGCTACTATTTGGCGACTTGCTAGGGTCCACGGATTCGACACCTGAGCGTGGAGGGGGCGCTTTGAGTCGCCCACCCTTGCAGGCGTGTTCAAGTGTCCGCTTGTGGCGAACTGTAACTTTGGCCCTTCAACAGCCACGCCACTAAACCAGGCGTGGGGCTCACCCCCGTCGCTCGGCCACCAACAGTAACGACTGCGGCACAGGGCTTTGCGGGTGCTGCGGCTCCTGCAAGCCGGCCAGTCGAAAACCGGCCAAGCCCAGCGCATTGAGCCAACTGGACAGGGTGCGGAAGTACCACGGCATGGGTTGCCACTGCCCCTTGAACCCAGCGAAGGTCTCTTTGCGCCAACCATCCTGATAGTCGCCCGCTGCCGCGGTCCACGGATGCAGCGTCTGGATCACCAGCGCGCCGCCAGGGGCGAGCAGGGCGTTCATGGCGGCGAGCAGAGGGATGATGTCCTGGTGCAGCAGGGCGAAGTTGGCGCAGATCAGGTCGTAGTCGCTGCCGATGTCCACCTTCGCCGCCACCAACGCTTCATAGCTCGCCAAATGCACCCGCGAAGAGCCCGCCGCCCGCGCCGCCTCAACCAGCGTCGCATCGCCATCCACACCCACCGCGTTGATGGCCCGTTCAGCCAGCGCGCGCAACAGCCAGCCCTCGCCGCAGCCCAGGTCGAGCACGCGCTCGGGTTGGCGGCCTAGCACCGCCAGCAGGATTGCCTGGTCGGTGACCTTGAGGCGGCTTTCGATAGTGCCGGTGCGAATGGCTTCGATCCAGGATTGGGCGTTGTGGTGCCAGCTTTGGAGGAGGTTGGATTCGGAGGCAGGCATTTCGATGTCCGGAGTGGGGGTTGGATGGAAGGATAGGACAAGTGCTGGTGGAGCGGAGCTTGTCGGTGACGTTTTACCTGTAAACGGCGCACGAACGGTGCGAAGGCGCCCTGGCAAACGTCAACAAGCTTGCGATGCCGGCTAATGGGCGTTCCATAAAAAAACGGCCTTGGTTAAGGCCGTTTTTTCAACAGACGAAGCTATTAAGCCTGCGGATCGATATTGTCCAGAACCCGGTTCACTGCCAGTTCGCCCAGCATGATGACCTGTTGCAGCGCCAGCATCGTGTTGCGTTGCGGCCCTTCCAGCAGACCCGCGATATCACTGGCCATGACACTCGCCGATGCCAACGACTCACAGGCGTGGGCCAGCAGGCTTTCCGAATCGACACCGGGCGCGACGATAAACATTGTGCTCGGTTTACGGGCCGCGGCGGGTTCTTTGGGGGGCTTGAGGTAATGATCGAGCGCGCGTTCAGCGGCTTCGTTGAGCTTTTTTGAATGGGTGGATTCGTATGGGGATGCCGGATCGGTGTCCGGTGGATTGGGTGTTACTTTGAACATTGGCTCCAACCTCTATATGAGTGAGGCCGCAACCAGTTCGCGACTAAACGAAATGGAGGCAGCTGTGCACAGGTTAGTCGACCGATGAGCCAAGAAATCGGCGCGCCGAAGCGCCCTGCGCACAGCCACCATCAAGTGCAGGGATGGGATACCTGACTGATAGAAGCATGTGCATCTTGACATCAACGGGCGACTAAACCCGACCACTGATGGGCAGTGGCAGGGAAACGATAGAGGCCAGGGCCAAGGCGCACAAGCCGGCGGATTCTGGCGTAGTTGTAGGCAACGGCGCAAGACGCTGTAGCTTGCAGGAAGTAACACTGACACTGATTAAACACGCTCTCCCATACACCCGAAATCCCCCTGTAGGAGCTGCCGAAGGCTGCTCCTACAGGGAAATCTCCTTCGTCATCCAGGTTGTGCAAGGCATGTGTACGACAAGTCACGATACGTGGGGCCCGCCGGCGAGAAACTGACCCGTTTCTATCGTCAGTTTCTGTAATGGCTATCGTACTGCTCGTCTGCTTGCCTTCCAGGTTTTCGAGCTAATTCACGAACGGCCCGACGATGGAGTTGTAAACTGGCCGCGCAAAAAAGCGTTGCCTCATTGAAGGCTTCAGCGGGCTTGGCTGACCGGGCCCGCGACCGTCCCTTTACCACCTCAAGCGAGAGACCCCCATGGCTAACCACGACCTCACTTTCCTCCCCGATCCGGATGCGGAATCCATCTCCTCCGACGTCGCCGGTTTCGGCGGCCTGCTGGTCTCCACCCAGATCCCCACCCGCGCCGACGGCAGCCTGGAGCTGGGCGACATCGCCCTGCAGAGCGAGTGCACCCTGCAGGCGCTCAAGGTAGCGCTGGAGCGTGCCGGCAGTTCCATGGACCGGGTTCTGCATCTGACCATCTACCTCACCGACATGGCCGACCGCGCTGCCTTCAACGAGGTCTACCAGCGCTTTTTCGCCAAGCCCTGGCCGGTTCGCGCCGCCGTTGGCGTGGCTGCCCTGGCAGTCGAAGGCATGCGCGTGGAAGTCACCGCGATGGCGGCCAAGGGCTGAGTCCGTGGACCTATCCGGCGGCCCTGCTCAGCGGCCCTGCTTTGCATGGCTGTCGCGATCAGCTTCCCGCTTGTTTATTCAACGCCTCTTCAACCGCGGCAATTTCTGCCTGACGCTTGATGATCATCTCGCCCACGGGCGGGCCCTGGAAGCGTCGGGCTTCAAAGGCGAACCAGATGATTGCCGTCAGAATCAGAAAACCGAGCGTGATGTACAGCGCCCAATCGTTCGGCGGCTGAATGCCGATGGCAAAGATCAGCACCATCGAGAGGATCGAGAGGATGGCGAACAACGAGTACAACGCGCGCCCCATGTTCCATGGTCCCATGGTCGGCCACTTCGCAGTCCCGTAGGTAAACAGCCCCAGCACGATGGGAATGATGAAAGAGAAGAACAGGAAGATCACCGTACAAGAGACCACGATCGTGTACACCGGCGTTTCGCCGATCGATACCAGCGACGATCCCCAGACGAACAGCACCGCGAGCGTGGCACCGGTCCAGATTGCCGCCACCGGGCTGCGATGGCTCGGTGAGACCGTGGCCAGTGCTTTGGAGAAGGGCAGGCCGCCGTCACGGGAGAAGGCGAAGATCATGCGTGAGACCGAGGTCACGGTCGCCAGCCCGCAGAGAAACTGCGAGATGAAAATCGCCACATAAAGCGCCATTTTGATAGCCGGGTTCACCTGGCTGTCCATCGCCCAGAAGAATACATTCCAGCCCTGCTTGGCGGCCTCATCCATGCTCGGCAACATCAGTACAAACGAGCAGAGCATGACCCAGCCGAACAGCAACGACCAGGCCACCGACGTGACCATCCCGAGCGGGACCGACACGGCAGCCTTGTGGGTCTCTTCAGAAGTATGCGCGGAGGCGTCATAGCCGGTGATGGTGTAGATCGGCAGGAGCAGGCCGAGCATGAAAATCCAGCCGTTCGACACTTGTGGCCAGACGTTGCCGCCGGCCGCGCCGGAGTAGTTGCTGAAGGTCACCAGGCGGACGAACTCATAGCTGGGCGCGGCGATCAGGCAGACGATGGTCAGCGCGGTTGCCGTGGCGAAGATCAAATAGCCCGAGAAGTCGGTGAGCTTGGCGGTCAGGCCGATGCCGAAGTGGTTACACAAGGCCTGGATGCCGGTCAGGATCGCCAGGAAAATGACCCGTGTGGTGATCGTGTCTTGCATGCCCAGGGCCGGTCCGAAGGCTCCGAAAAAGAAGTAATAAGTGCCGACGTTGATCGCGCCGAGCACCGTGATCAATCCCAACAGGTTGAACCAGGCCGTCAGCCAGCCGGTGAAGCGGTTACCGAGAATCGAGCCCCAGTGATAGAGGCCGCCAGCGGTTGGGTAGGCCGAGGAGATCTGCGCCATGGCCATGGCGAAAACCCCGGAGATCAGGCACCCCAGTGGCCAGCCGATGCCGATGGCCGCACCGCCTGCACCCGAAGTGCCCTGTGCCAGCGAGTTGATGCCACCCGAGAGGATGCAGATGATCGAAAAGGAAATGGCGAAGTTGGAGAAAACGCCCATGCGTCGCGAGAGTTGCTGGGCATAGCCCATGCTGTGCAACACCTTGAGGTCGTCGTCTTGTGGCGCGGTGGCGCCGGGTTGGCTTACAGGACTCATAATGTGTGCCTTGTCAGGTTTCGATACATAGCCATCCGCGTTATGCGTTGCCGAATGGGACTGTCTTCAACCCCCTGTCTTACTGCTCCTGCGTCTAATGGATAAAAACCATCCATGCGGTGGCCGTTCTAAAGACGACCGTGATAAGCCGCTGCGAAAATTTCTGCCGCGCCATTTCGTGTCAACGGCAGCGGATTGCCGCCGGCGCAGGGGTCGACAATCGCCATGTCCGCGATCAGATCGGCCTGCTGATCATCCACCCCTAGCTCAAATAACGTATGGGGTACGCCGATGTCCTTGCGCAGCTTGAGGACGAAGGCCAGGAAGCTGTCGAAGCCCGGGGAGGGCAAGCGCAGATAAGCCGCCAGACGGGTAATGCGTTCCTCGATGGCCGGGCGATTGAACTTCAGCACATAGGGCATGAAGGTGGCATTGGTCATGCCGTGGTGGGTGTCGTACAGGGCGCCCACCGGATGCGAGAGGGCGTGCATTCCCCCCAGGCCTTTCTGGAAAGCGGTGGCACCCATCGCGGCCGCCGCCAGCATTTGCGCGCGCGCGTCGAGGTCGGAGGGGGTGTGTACCGCCCGTACCAGGGCATTGGCTACCAGCCGCATGCCTTCCACCGCGATACCTTCAGCCATGGGATGAAAACCGGGAGCGCAGTACGATTCCAGGCAATGGGAAAACGCATCCATGCCGGTGCCGGCGGTGACCTTTGCCGGCATGCCGATGGTGAGGGCCGGGTCGCTGATGACCACACGCGGCATCATCTTCGGATGGAAAATGATGCGTTTGGTGTGTGTACGCTCGTCGATGATCACCGCTGCACGGCCCACCTCGGAACCGGTGCCCGCGGTGGTTGGCACCGCAATGATCGGGGCGATGTTGCCTTCGTCGGCGCGTGTCCAGTAGTCGCCGATGTCTTCGAAATCCCAGACCGGTCGGGTCTGGCCGCTCATGAAGGCAATGAGCTTGCCCATGTCCAGGCCGCTGCCACCGCCAAAGGCGACCACGCCATCGTGTTGGCCGGCGCGCCAGGCGTCGAGCCCTCCCGCGAGGTTGGCTTCAACCGGATTGGGCTTGAGGTCAGAAAACAGCGCTACACCGAGGCCGGCAGCGCGCAAGGATTCCAGCGCCGCCGTGGTGATCGGCGCACGCGCCAGGCCACTGTCGGTGACCAGCAGCGGTCGCTGGATATTTTGACTGCGGCAGACCTCGGCCAGCTCGGCGATGCGGCCGACACCGAAGCGGATGCTCGTGGGGTAGTTCCAGTTCGCGGTCAGGCTCATGGCTCAGATCTCGTGGCGCAGATGAAAGGATTTCGCGCGGGTCAGGTGTTCATAGCCAAGGCGCGACAGCGTTATGCCGCGCCCGCTGTTCTTCACTCCGGTCCAGGCCAGGGCCGGGTCCAGGTAATCGCAGCGGTTCATGAACACGGTGCCGGTGGCGATCTCGTTGCCGATCCGTTCGGCGGCGGTCAGATCCTGGGTCCAGATCGAGGCGCTGAGCCCGAACTCACTGTCGTTCATCAAGGCGATGGCTTCGCCGTCGCTGGCCACCGGCATGATGCCGACCACCGGGCCGAAGCTTTCCTCGCGCATCACCGCCATTTGATGGGTGACGTCCACCAATACCTGCGGTGCGAGGTAGGCGCTGCCCGGTGCGTCGGCGGGAAAGTCCTTGGGATCGATCAGTGCCCTGGCCCCTTGTGCCAGTGCATCGGCGATCTGCCTGCGAACGAACTCAGCGGCACCCGGTGTGACCAGCGGGCCGAGCGTGGTGGCTTCGTCCAGTGGGTTGCCCAGCACGTATTGGCGGGTCAAGGCGGCGAAGCGCTCGACAAACGCCGGGTAGATTTTTTTATCGACATAAATACGTTCGACGGCGCAGCAGCTCTGCCCGGAGTTGAAGAAGCTGCCGTCCACCAGATTCTCCACCGCATGCTCAAGGTTGGCGTCTGCCCGGACGTAGGCCGGGTCTTTGCCGCCAAGCTCCAGCCCCATGCCGAGGAAGCCTCCGACGGCCGCGTGTTCCATGGCCGTGCCGCCATCGACAGAGCCGGTGAAGTTCACCTGCTGCACGCGTCCGGAGGTAATGATCGCCGCGGTATAGACATGACTGAGCACCAGGTTATGGAACAGCCCTTCAGGCAGATGGGCGCGGCGAAAGGCCTCGGCGAAACGCTCACCGACCAGCAGCGTTTGTGTAGCGTGTTTGAGGATCACGCTGTTGCCGGCCATCAGCGCCGGGATGATCGTATTCACCGCCGTCAGATAGGGGTAATTCCACGGTGCGACGACCAGCACCGTACCCAGCGGTTCGCGTTTGATATAGCGCTGAAAACCCGCAACAGGCGCGGGCTCCAGCGTTGCTAAAGCTTCAGGCGCGATGGCGATCATGTGCCGGGCACGTTCTTCAAACCCGCGCAATTCGCCGGCGCCAAAGCGAACCGGGCGGCCCATTTGCCAGGCCAGTTCCGGCACGATCTCGGCCTGCATCGCCAGCATCGCGTCCACGGCAGCGTTGCAAAAGGCGGCACGTTCGCTCAGTGGCCGGCGTTTCCATTGCGCCTGGGCGGTTGCGGCCGCCACCAGCGCCTGCTCGATCTGTACCGCATTGGCACACTGGCGTTCGGCGTAGACCCGGCCATCGACCGGTGAGATGAGTTGCACTGTCGCAGTCATAGCGTACTCAATAGCGCTCGAAGCCGCGCTGCAGTTCCCAGTCGGTTATCCGTCGGTCGTACTCTTTCTGTTCCCAGTCGGCGGTGTGCACGTAGTGGTCGATCACTTCATCGCCGAACGCCTCGCGCAACATGCTCGAAGCTTTGAGGGCGGCGCAGGCCTCGCGCAGGGTTTTCGACACCTCAGGCAACTGCTCATCGACGTAGGCATCGCCCTCGAAGGGTGGCGCGAGCTCGAGCTTCTCGTCGATGCCGGCCAGGCCCGCGGCGATCAGGGCGGCGAAGGCCAGGTAGGGGTTGAGGTCGGCACCGCCGATGCGGCATTCGATGCGGATGGCCTTGCTGCCTTCGGCGCACAAACGAAAGCCCGCGGTGCGATTGTCCCGGCTCCAGACTGCCCGCGTCGGCGCGAAGGTGCCGGCCTGAAAGCGCTTGTACGAATTGATATAGGGCGCGAGAAAACAGGTGATGTCGTTGGCGTATTTGAGCTGCCCGGCCACCCACGAACGCATCAGTTTCGACATGCCGAACTCAGCCTTGGGGTCGAAGAACAGCGGCTTCTTGGCATTCTTGTCCCACAGCGAATTGTGGATATGGCTGCTGGAGCCGGCGGCGTCATAGCGCCACTTGGCCATGAACGTAATTGCCTTGCCCTGCAGTTGCGCGATCTCTTTGCAGGCGTGTTTGATGATGACGTGATGGTCGGCCATGGTCATGGCATCGGCGTAACGGATGTTGATTTCTTCCTGACCCGGCCCCCATTCGCCCTTGGAGTTTTCCACCGGAATGCCGGATGCTTGCAGATGTTTGCGAATCGCCCGCAGCACCGGCTCCTCGCGGGTGGTCTGCAGGATGTTGTAATCCTCGATGTAGTGGCCGGCGGTCTTCGGCTGGTGGTAGTTGCGCTCGTGGATTGCCTGGTAACTTTCGTCGAACAGATAGAACTCCAGTTCAGAGGCGAACATGCCGGTATAGCCGCGCTCGCGCAGTCGCTCGACTTGTTTTTTCAGGATCGCCCGCGGGCTGTGGGGCAGGTCTTTTCTGTGGTGATGATCGAGCACGTCGCAGAGCACCAGCGCCGTGCATTCCAGCCACGGCACGCGACGCAACGTGGCCATGTCGGGTTTGAGCACAAAATCGCCATAGCCTTTGCTCCAACTGGCAGCGGCGTAACCCGGCACCGGTTCCATGTCGATGTCGTCGGCCAGCAGGTAATTGCAGCAGTGGGTTTCTTCATGACCGCTGTCGATGAAAAATTCGACCTGGAATCGCTTGCCGACCAGTCGCCCCTGCATATCGACCATGCAGACCAGCACGGTATCGATTTCGCCGGCGGCAGCGGCGCGCTTGAGTGCTTCGAAACTGAGGAGAGGCTCGGTCATCACGTCAGTCCTGCATGAAAGGTTTGGGCCTGTCTGAGATAGCTGTTGCAGACGCTCTCCAGAAAAAACCAAGACCTGCAGACGCGAGCATCGTGAGCAATGAGCTGCTGAAAGCTTAGCCTACTGCTGCTGTGTGCAAGTTTTGGCGACTCGAAACCGAGAAAGGGACCGGCCTCAATTGACGAGTATTTAGTTGTGCTATACAACTAAGTGGTCGTTTCGTTCGGGGTGATTTCCATGATCCATTCTCAATCAGACCTGATTAACCAAGTCCGTTCGGCGTCGCGTCTATTGGTGCGAGAGTTGGGGTTCATGAAGGCCACGCTGGCTGCGACGGACTATCCGCCTTCATCCGTTCACACCATCGTGGAGATTGGGGAACGGGACTCGCTGACGGCAGGGGAACTTGTGGCGCTTCTCGGCCTGGAAAAGTCCTCCGTGAGCCGGATGGTGCGCAAGCTCATTGAGGCCGGCGAGATCGAAGAAATTCCACACGAGGAGGATGCGCGCTCAAAGAAACTGCGACTCACGGTGCAGGGCAAGAAGACCCTGCGAGCGATTGATTCGTTCGCCAGGGAGCAGGTGGGCGCGGCCATGACGTACCTGACGAGCGAGCAACAGCAGGCCGTGAATGAGGGCATCGCCAACTATGCCGTCGCCCTGCAATCCCACAGACTCGGTACAGCGCCGCCACCGCCGATGCAGCTGGACATCGCTCGGGGCTACCGACCCGGAATCATCGGCCGCATTGTGCAAATGCATGCCGACTACTACGCAAGGCATTCGAACTTCGGCCAGCCGTTCGAGAGCCTGGTTGCATCGGACATGGCGGAGTTGATGGGGCGTTTGCACAATCCACGCAACGAGGTTTGGGTGGCTTTGGACGGCCAGCGAATGGTCGGCTCCATCGCGATAGACGGCGAAGGAGAGGGCGGCGAAGCGATTCTGCGCTGTTTCATTCTTGATGACTCGGCGCGAGGCAAGGGCGCAGGCAAACGCTTGTTGGCTGAAGCCATAAAGTTCTGTGACGAACACGGCTTTTGCGCGACGCGGCTTTGGACGTTCAAAGGCCTTGATGTGGCTCGTAAACTGTATGAAGACTTTGGTTTTAGATTGGAGCAGGAGCAAGAGGGGCAGCAGTGGGGGGCAACGGTTATCGAGCAGTGTTTTGTACGACCTGCTGAAAAAATCGTGAGCTCGAATGGGTAATCACTGATTGCGCTGGAGCTGCTTGCTCCAGCGCAACGCTCCTTAGTTCTTTACAGTCTCCTCGAGAGAGAAACGCCCCAGTGGATTTTGCTGGAAGTGTTCGATGTTCTTGCGCGAAATGTTGATGTACGGGCTGTAATAAAGGTCGATCCAGTTGACGTCCTGTTTGGCTATCTTCTGCAAGTCGACATAGACCTGTTCACGCTTGATCGGGTCTGCTTCTACCCGGGCAGCCGACACCAGATTCTTGACCTTGTCGTTCTTGTAGCGGGTCATGTAGTTCATGTTGGTATCGTGGCCCAGAACGAACGTGGTCTTCTGATCCGGGTCGAGGATGTCGTTGGTCCAGTACATCACGGACAGGTCGTAATCACCGTCGACCAGCATCTGCCAGCTCTGGGTCGGGTCGACCTTTTGCAGGGTCGCGGTCACACCGACGGCTGCCAGTTGCTGTTGAACCAGCACGGCAATCTGCTCGTCAGCTTCGTTACCGGCGTTGACCACGTAGTTCAGCTTCATGCCCGCTGCGCCGGCATCGGTCAGCATCTGCTTGGCTTTGGCCGGGTCAAACGGACGCTTCAGGTTGTCTGCATAATGGTAAAGCGAGCCCTTGGGGATGTAGGAGTAAGCCTCCTGACCATGACCGAAGGTGACGGTATCGACCACCGACTTCTTGTTGATAGCCATGTCCAGTGCCTGACGTACTTCAGGCTTGGCCAGCAATCCGTGTTCATGGTTGATCAACAGGTGATCTTCCCGAGTGGAAGGGTCGGAGTGGATGGTCAGGTTGGGATCCTTGCGCAGCGCATCGACCCGCGAAAACGGTACGAAAATCGCTGAGTCCAGCTCGCCTGCCTGCACCTTGAGCATCCGGGTATTGTCGTCTGGAATGGAGATCCACTCCACGCCATCCAGGTTGACCTTGTCGGCCTGCCAGAAGTGCGGGTTCTTCTCCAGCTTCACGCGATCGCCACGCAGCCACTCTTTGACAAAAAATGCCCCTGACACCACAGGCTCCTGAGCATAGGCATCCTCGCCCATGCGGGTCATGGCCTTTTGCGAGAGAATCGACACGGTCGGCGAGGCCAGTTGCGAGAGGAACGGCACCGACGGGGTGGTCAGGGTGACCACCAGAGTCTGCGGATCGGCGGCTTTCGCCGTGTCGATCAGCTTGTAGGCATCGCTCCACAGCGAGGCCTTGTTATCGCGAATACGCAGCAGGCTGAACGCTGCATCATCGGCTGTAATCGGCGAGCCGTCGGAGAATTTCGCCGAGCGCAGTTTGAATGTGTAGGTCAGGCCGTCGTCGGAGACTCTCCAGCTTTCAGCCAGACCGGGCTCCATCTTGCTGCCGGCCTTGTTTACCCGGACCAGTGTGTCGTAGACATTGGAAAACACCCAGGTATCGCGGTTTTGCGCGCTCTTGATCGGGTCGAACGTGGTGCTTTCTTCACGGCAACCGATGGTGAGTACACCCGCCGCCTGAGCAATACCGCTGGCTAGAGTGCAAGCGGTCAACGTGGCCGCGGCGAGCAATTTCAAATGCCTGGATCTCATGGTCAAACTCCTTCTTGATGAGTGGGTTGTTTTTTAAAGCAGCGGCTCCTCGAGCACGCAGTCGTAACGGCGAGCTTCGAGTTGACGTGTAGGAGGCGCCACCTGGCTACAAGTGGGACGAACGTAGCGACAGCGCGGGTGAAAGGCGCATCCGGATGGCAGTTGCAAAGGGCTGGGCGGTTCACCGGGCAGAGGGTCGCTGGGTAGCGTCCGGGTTGGGTCGATTTCCGGAATCGACTGGATCAGTGCGGCGGTATAAGGATGCCGTGGGGAGCGGAATACTTCTTCCACCGGGCCTTCTTCGACGATCTTGCCCAGGTACATCACCGCCACCCGATCACAGAGCCGGCGAACGATCGCCAGATCGTGGGCGATGAACACAATCGCCAGGTTCATGCGCTGGCGCAGCTCCAGCAGCAGGTTGATGATCTGCCCCTGGATGGACACGTCCAGCGCGGCCACGCATTCATCGGCGACGATCAGACGCGGTTCCACGGCCAGCGCCCGAGCGATCCCGACACGCTGGCACTGGCCACCACTCAAGGCACGCGGTTTGCGGTTGGCCAACTCGGGGCGCAGACCGACCAGGGTCAGCAACTCATCGACTCGTGCGGCAATCAGCGGTTCTGGCACCTTGCGTTGTACCCGGAGCACCTCCGCCAGGGTCTGGCCGATGCTCAGGCGTGGGTTTAGGGCAGCGTAAGGGTCCTGAAAAACCATCGCTGTCTCATGACGCAGCTTCTCGATGTCGATTTTTCCGGCGTGGGCCATGTCGACGCCATCGAACAACACCTGTCCGGCGAAAATCTCATTGAGGTGCAGAATCGCCCGACCCAGGCTGCTTTTACCGCTGCCCGACTCGCCGACCAGCCCGAGGGTTTCACCGGCCGCGAGGGTCAGCGAAACGCCATTGACCGCTGTCAGCCATTGCCGGTTCATGCCCAGCAGGCCAGTGCCAGGCGCGGCGAAGCGCACATGCAGATCCTTGACGTTGAGCAGCGTCATGAGCGGCCTCCGACGGCCAAGGGGTAATGGCAAGCGATGCGATGTACGCAAGTAACGGCTTGCAGGTCCGGCATCAGTGACACGCATCGACTGCCGGTTTGCTGGCAGCGCGGATTGAAGCGACACCCATGGGGCAGGGCATCGAGCAGGGGCGGTTGCCCGGAAATGGTTTTGAGCAATGCGTGACCGTGACTGGTGGCCGGCTGACAGTCGATCAATCCAGCGGTGTAAGGATGGCGAGGATGGGCCAGTACCTCGTGTTTGTTGCCGTGCTCGCACAAGCGTCCGGCGTACATCACTGCAATCGAGTCGCAGGTTTGGGCAACGACGCCCAGGTCATGGGTGATCATGATGATCGACAGGCCACGCTGGTCGCGCAGATCGAGCAGCAGGCGCAGGATCTGCGCTTGCACCGTGACGTCGAGAGCGGTGGTCGGTTCGTCGGCGATCAGCACGTTCGGATTGCAACCCAAGGCCACGGCGATCATCGCCCGCTGACGCATGCCACCGGAAAATTCGTGAGGGTAACTGTCGACCCGCCGCTGCGGATCGGGAATGCCCACTTGCCGAAGCACGTCGATGGCCAGGGCGCGGGCTTCAGGCTTGCTGGCGCCCTGATGCAGACGAATACCTTCGCCAATCTGCTCGCCGATGCGCATCAACGGATCGAGATGGCTATTGGGGTTCTGGAAAACCATCCCCAATTGACGCCCACGCATGCGGCGCATGCCGGCTTCGTCCAGACGCAACAGATTTTCCCCGGCCAGCTGCACGGCTGTGCCTTCCACTCGTAGATTCGGCGACGGCAACAGCCTCATCAAACCGCGACAGGCCAGGGTTTTGCCGGAGCCGCTTTCACCCACCAACCCGAGGATTTCACCCTCGGCCAGGTCGAATGACAAGCGATCCACCAGCGTCACCTCGTGTTCGCCGTTACGGGCAATGACGCTCAGTTCCTCGACCTTCAGCACCGGCGTACTCATGAGTGTTCACCCAGGTGCTCGGCGACAGCGTCGGCCAGCAGGCTGAAGCCCATGGCCAGGGTGACGATCGCCAACCCCGGGAAGGTGCAGATCCACCAGGCGGAGGTGATGAAACTCTGGCCTTCGGCGACCATCGTGCCCCATTCGGCCGTCGGTGGTTGAACCCCGAGGCCGAGGTAGCTGACCGCCGCGCCGTTGAGCAGCACCAGCACCGCATCGGACATGGAAAACACGATCGAGCCGAACATCGCGTTCGGCAGCAAGTGACGAAACAGAATGCGCCCATGGCCGAAACCCAGGCTTTTGGCGGCCAGGGCAAAATCGCTTTCCTTGAGGATCAGGATCTGCGAGCGGATCAACCGTGCGTAGGACACCCAGCCCACCAGTGCCATGGCGATATAGAAACTCATCAGGCCGGGGCCGAGGATCGCCATGATCGCCAGCATCAACACCAGGAACGGGAAGGCCAGGATGATATCGATCAGGCGCATGCAGACGGTGTCGAAACGCCCGCCGATGTAGCCGGACAAAGCCCCGACACAGGTGCCGATCAAAAACGGGAAGATCACCCCGATGACCGCCAGCTGCAAGTCGACGCGGGCCGCCCAGATCACTCGAGACAATACGTCACGGCCAAAATTGTCGGTCCCAAACGGGTGGGCCAGGCTGGGCCCCAGCAGGCGGATATCAGTGTTCTGGGCGATTGGATCGAAGGGCGCGATCCAGGGTGCGAAGATCGCCAGCAGCAGCCAGCCGAGCAGGATTGCCAACCCCAGGCCCATTGCCAAACGACGGTTGTGTAAACCCAAGCCGAGGTTCAGGCGGGGGGCAATCGTAGCCTGACTGCTCATCGGATGTTCACCCGGGGATCGATCGCTACCGTGACCACATCGGCGAGAAAATTCACTGCGACGGTGGCGCAGGCCAGCACCATCGCCACGCCCTGGACCACCATATAGTCACGGGTGAAGATGCCACGGACCAGTAACTGGCCGATTCCGGGAATGGCGAACAGGCTCTCGATGACCACCGTGCCGCTGATCAGCCAGCCGATGTTCACCGCCAGCAAGTTGACCGCGGGAACCAGCGAGTTGGGCAGCACGTGTCGACGAAACACCGCGTCTTCAGACAGGCCGCGAGCTCGGGCCGCCGTGACGTGGTCGGCTTGCAACTCCATCAGCATGCTCGCCCGCAGATTGCGCACCAACACTGCCGACAATGCCAGCGCAATGGTCAGGCAGGGCAGGAGCATGTGGTGCAGTTTGTCCGGCCAGCTGCGGCCGTAGCCGGAAACCGGGAACCAGCCCAGCTGCACGCTGAACAGCAGGATCAACATGATCCCCAGCCAGAACGCCGGCATGCCGAGGCCGGCGGTGGTGAACAGGCGGATCAGACTGTCGCCCCAGCCGCCCTTGTTACGGGCCGCAACGGTGGCCAGCGGTACGGCGATCAACAGCGCCAGCAGCACGCTGCCGAGCACCAGAAACAGCGTGGGCTCGATTCGTGTGCTGATCAGCTTCAAGGCGTCGACCTTGTACAGCAACGACTGGCCGAGATCGCCCTTGAACAGATTTTCAAGAAAGTAGAAATACTGCATCCACAGCGGCTGATCGAGGCCGAACTGAGCGCGAATCCTGATCAGCCCCTCCGGCGTACTGCGAGAGCCGAGCAGGGCACGTGCCGGATCGCCTGGAATCGAACGCACCAGCACAAACGTGATCAGGCTGATGCCGAACAGCACCGGCAGCAGTTGCAGAGGCCGTGACAGGATGAAACGGTAACGCGACAGATTCATCGACTAACCTCGGTGCCGCTGGAGGAAATCCAGCAACACCGGAAAGTAGGCATGAGGTTCTTCGTAGAACGGCATATGGCTGCTGTTGGGGAACACATGCAACTCGACATCCTTGAGCGCCATTTTCATGCGCATTGCACAGGCGGGCGTCAGTTCGTCGTGCTGGCCGGTGGTAATCAACACCGGCATCGTGAAATCGGCCATTTCCTGGAGCCGGTTCCAGTTTTTCAGGTTGCCGATGTAGAGAAACTCGTTTGGCCCCTGCATGGTCGTGTAGGGCCCCATGTTCCAGTCGCCCAGAGAGCGCGTGACGGGTGCCGGCCATTCGTCCAGGCGGCAGACGTGACGGTAGTTGAGGAGGGTAATAGCCGCTTGGTATTGCGGGTGATCGAGGGTGCCCATGGCTTCATGGCGTTGCATCATGGCCACGGTTTCGCTGCCCAGGGCGCCACGCAGACGCTCCAGTTCCTGAGACAGGTGCGGGATATCGCCTACGGTGTTTTCCAGAATCAGGGTTTTGAGTGCGTGAGGGTGGTAAATGGCATATTCGATCGCCAGCCAGCCGCCCCAGGAGTGCCCCATCAAATGCACTCGGCCCAGGTCGAGGGCCTGACGGACGGTTTCCACCTCAGCGACATAACGGGTGATGTCCCAGAGGGACGGGTCTTCGGGTCTGTCAGACGCTCCAGTACCGAGCTGGTCGAAGGCGACAACTCGCAGCCCCTTGTCCTTGAGCCAGCCATGGGCGTCACGCAGATAATCGCAGGGAAGCCCCGGGCCGCCATTGAGGCACAGCAGGACTTCATCGCCCTCGCCAAAGCTGTAGACCACCAGATTGTGGCCGTCGACCTCGACGTTATACTGCTGGTCCGGTTCGACTTCACGCCACATCGCAATACTCCCTTTATGATGCTGACCGGTTCGGATGCTGGCCAAATGGCTCAACCTTACTGGGTAAGTCATGAGCCCAAAAGCTAGTATTTGTTATAGGTTTTATCTGGCAGTCCCTCGCGGAGGCGTGGCATTCTACGTGCTGAATTTCAGGATTGAAATTGTTTAGGGAGCACAATGGATGCAGACCAAGCTATCAGACCTCAATCCCCGTCTGTTATCGGGCAAGAGCCTGGATGAGCAGATGGACAGCGCCTTGCTCTTGGCCAACGAGCTGGGCTTTGATGCCTTGGTGTACGACTACAGCCCGGTGCCGCTGGACCACGAAGGCAAGTTGATCACGCCCTCGGTGCTCAAGCTGCGCAACACTCCAGCCGATTGGCATACGCGTTGGTGTACCGAGGGTTACTATCAGATCGACCCTGTTCAGCAGGTGGCACTCAATTGCGTTTCACCCTTTGTCTGGTCCTACAAGCCCGGGACTGACACCCTGCTGGAGCCGGTCATCGGTCAGTCCCATGCACCTGTGGTGAGCTATCTGGAAGACTTGCAGATGACCTGTGGGGTATCGGTCCCGATTCATCTGCCCAGAGGCGGTTTTGCTTCCTTGACGGGGCTGCGTATCGGTAGCAGCGCCAGCGTCCTGCGCGATGCCCGGCAGACCCTGGCAGATTTCAGCCTGATTTCCCACGCCTTGCAGGAAGCGGCCTATCCGTTGCTGGGCAAGGAGGCTCATTCGCCTCCCATTCACCTGACCAAGCGTGAACGCGAGTGCCTTAAATGGGCGGCTGAGGGCCTGACCGGCGCAGAGATTGCCGACCAACTGAATCGCTCATTGGCCACTATCACCCTTCATCTGACCTCGGCCATGCATAAACTCGGTGCCAAGAACCGGGTCCAGGCCGTGGTTCGGGCCACCCACTATCGGTTGCTCGATAGCTGAAATAGGGCAAAACCTATCTATTTCTCTAGTTATGTCGAAGGTCTGATCCCGCTATCGTGTGCCGTACGGTTTTTCAGGGAAGGCACGCAGAAATGGAATCTATCGGAATACGCGAAGGCTTCGCACCTTTTGGTCTTTATCAGACCTGGTATCGCGTCACGGGTCACTTCGACGGTAAGAGCACGCCACTGGTGATTCTGCATGGCGGTCCGGGCTGCACGCATGATTACGTCGACGCGTTCAAGGACATCGCCGCGAGTGGGTATCCAGTGGTTCATTACGATCAACTGGGTAACGGCCGCTCGACCCACCTACCGGAAAAAGACGCCTCATTCTGGAACGTAGCGCTGTTTCTCGAGGAGCTGGACAACCTGCTGGATCATCTGGAAATCAGCGACAATTACGCGCTCCTGGGGCAATCCTGGGGCGGCATGCTCGCCAGCGAACACGCCGTACGGCAACCTGCGGGGCTACGGGCCTTGATCGCCGCCAATTCCCCTTCGGACATGCGTGTCTGGGTTCAGGAGGCCAACCGTTTACGAAAGCTACTGCCCGCCGGCGTACATGAAACATTGCTGGAGCACGAACAGGCCGGGACTTTTCAAGCGGCTGCCTATCAGGAAGCTTCAAGGGTTTTTTACGACAACCATGTATGTCGCGTCATTCCCTGGCCCGATGAGGTGGCGCGTACTTTTGCCCAGGTCGATGCCGATCCCACCGTTTACCACGCCATGAGCGGGCCGACGGAGTTTCATGTGATAGGCAGCCTGAAAGACTGGACCATTGTCGACCGCTTGCAGCACATCAACGTACCGACGTTGGTGATTTCCGGTCGCTACGATGAAGCAACACCGACGGTGGTCAAACCCTATCTGGAGAAGGTCCCGAACGTGCGTTGGGCGTTGTTCGAGCACTCCAGCCATATGCCTCATGTCGAGGAGCGGGTCGGCTGCATAGGGACGGTGGTGAGGTTTCTGGATGAGTGCGTGAAGGGGGACGGCTGGCAAACACCTGTTGCCGCCGCCCGGCTCTGACTTGCCGTTACCGAGCGGGATTGGAGCGTGTGCTGCCCCAATCCCACTATTTCTATTTTTTGCCGCCCGACAATGATGGGGTTCGAGGAGGGATCAAACGCTTCGCCCCCGTCGACTCAAACGCCGAAGCCAGGCGAAGCAGCGTCGAATCGTCATAGGCACGCCCGGCAAAGGTCAGCCCGACGGGCATGCCGATGTCTGGCATGACGCCCATCGGCACAGTGACCGTGGGTACCCCCAGGTGGCGGATGGCGAGATTGCCGTTGGCGACCCAGATGCCGTTACTCCACGCGATATCCGCAGACTTCGGATCGACATCGGCATTCGCCGGCCCAACGTCGGCTACTGCCGGGAAGATCACCGCGTCGAGCCCCAACCGATCCATCCATTCCTCCAGATCGATTCGGCGCGTCCGTTCAAGGCCGCGTAGTCCGTCAGGCACCGTGGTGATCTGGTCCCAAGGGGTGATGCCGCGTTCGGCCATCCGCACATATTCGTCCATACCCGCGGCCAGTTCGCCCTCGCGATTGGGTAGAGTCCCCGGATCGTGCGGGAAAATCAGCGGCCCGTTCACGTCGACCAGGCGATTCAGTTTTGGATCGCCGTTGGCCCGCAGGAAATCGTCGAACGCCCAAGCCGTCAGATCCCACAATTCATGGTGAAGGAACTCTTTGGACACCAGGCCCCGGTTAAACACCGTCGGTGCACCAGGACGATCCCCCTCGCAATTGGAGACCAGCGGGAAGTCGACCTCGACCACTTCGGCACCGGCCGCTTCGAGTGCCTTGCGAGCCTCCTCCCATAGCCCGATCACTGAGGGGCGGGTGTTGATTCGCTGGCCCGTCGGCCCACCGATGCCAGGCGCATCGCTGGTGCCCGCATCGAGATCCGCATTGATGTACATGCGGGGAACGCCGAAGCGCTTTCCTGCGAGCGCATCGGTATTGGCGGCCAGCGACCCGTAGGAAGCGGGACGCACCGAAGCGACACTCGGAATGGGCACCCAGGGTTGCATCCGCCACAGATCACCCCGTGTGTCGGGATCATCCGCCACCACCACATCGAGCACCTCGAGCAGGTCCGCCATTGTCCTGGCATACGGCACGACAACGTCCATCGTCGGCGTCAACGGCCAGTTGCCGCGCACCGAGATCACCCCGCGCGAAGGCGTATAGGCGCACAGGCCATTGTTCGAGGCAGGCCCGCGACCGCTTGACCAGGTTTCTTCCGCCAGGCCGAATGCCGCGAAACTGGCGGCGGTTGCCGTACCGGCGCCGTTCGATGAGCCCGATGCGAAAGGGGCAGTGAGGTAGCCGGCGTTGTAGGGGCTTTCGGCACGGCCGTATACCCCGCGCTGCATGCCGCCGTTGGCCATCGGCGGCATATTGGTCTTGCCCAGGCAGATCGCGCCGGCGGCGCGAAGCCGTTCGATGGTGAACGCATCGCGATAAGCAATCAGGCTGGCGAAGGCGGGACTTCCAGAGGCAGCGGTCAGCCCCTTCACCAGATAACTGTCCTTGGCCGTATAGGGGATGCCATCGAGCGGCCCCAACGTTTCGCCCCTGGCCCGACGGGCATCGGCCGCCTGCGCTTCCTTGATCGCATCGGGGTTGCGAACCACCACCGCGTTGAGGGCGGTGGGCGTGTCGGGTCCGTCGTAGGCATCGATCCGGGCGAGATATGCCTGGACCAGCTCCACCGCCGTTGTCTGGCCCGATTCGAGGGCAGCACGCAGTTGGGCAATGGAAACCTCGGTGACTTCGATCATGCTGTTACCGCCGGCTGCTGATGGGGGGCGCGGTGAATGTTTCCATTACGCTGGATTTTGGGCTCAGAGACATCATTTCTCTCAAAATGGGGTTTCATATCGGTTCTCGTTGCACTGCATTACGCGACAGTATCGGAGAACCCATGGCCCTCTGTCATTCGCCGAACACTTCTGCGTTCTGAAACTGATGAGGCGGTTGACCGTAGAGAGAGCCTGGGAAACTGTCCTGTTCGGCCTGGCACGCCAGCCAGGTGCAGAACAGGTCCAGCTTCTTGTTGGGTTCCGGACTTCGCCTGGCAATATAGGCGTAGTGACTTTGGTGGAAACCGAACGGTGCCAGTAAACGGCCAAGACGAATGTCGTCGGCCACCAGATGCCAAGGGGCGACACAAATCCCCAGGCCGGCAATCGCCGCCTCCAATGTGAAATAGTAGTGCTCAAACTCCGCACCGGCCGGCGCGGTAGCCTGATATCCAATCGCATCACTCCAGCTGGTCCAGGCATTCGGACGAGTCTTGGTATGGAGCAGCGGATGCAAGAAAATGGAATCTAATTCGGTGAGTTGGATTCGCGCGGATAACGCGGGTGATAACACGATGCCCAACCTTTCAGGAAACAGCAGGAGGGTATTCTTTTGACCCTCAACGGCCCCCTGCTCGGCAGTGATCATCACGTCATATCGGTCTCGGTCAGGATCGGTGGTGTGGACAAAGGAATTCAAGCGAATCTTGATATCAGGGTACTTCGCATTGAAATCGAAAAGACGGGGTATCAACCACTTGACCGTAAACGTGCTGAAGCAAGACACGTCCAGAATACCCGTCGCAGTATCTCTGATTCGGCCTACGGCGGCCTCGATCCGATCCAGCGCAGCCGTCAAATCCGGCAGGAGTTCTTTCCCGGCAGCGGTGAGCTGCGGTTTGTTTTTCGGCCCCTCGAACAGTTCCACCCCGAGACTCAGCTCTAACTGGCGTACCTGGCGACTCACTGCTCCGGGCGTGACAGAAAGCTCATCGGCGGCAAACGTCATTTTGCCCAGCCGGGCAGCGGCCTCGAAAGAGCGGAGTGCATTCAATGGGGGGAGACGACGTTTCATCAAGTGACTTTAACTCAATTACTTCGGGCGCATAAATCGATTTCCAACCCCATCACGGTTTTGGAGAATCCCCTCACTGTCCGCATGCCTGGTTACCTGTCCAGGGTTGTCGGGGTGGTAAGCGCCTATCCAAAATAAATTGAGAGAGTCTCACATGCCATTCGTTCGAACAGCCGTCATCAAAGGCACTGGCCCGCAGCAACGCCAGCGCATCGTCGACGGCATACACCAAGCGCTGGTGGATAGCATCGGTATGCCCCAGGATGAACTGTTCAATCTGGTGGTGGACTACGATCCGGAGCAATTTTTTTACAGCCGTACCTTTAATGGCGTCGCGCGTTCCGACCAGTTGATAGTGATTGAAATAACGATGCGTAGAGGTCGCAGCGATGCGATGAAGCGGGAGCTATACAAAAAAATTGCGGACAATCTTGGCGCTCGAGCACAGGTTCGCCCGCAAGACCTTTTCATCTTCATGCATGAAAACGACTATTCAGACTGGTCGGTGGGCTCGGGCAAGTTTGCAATGGAGTTAGTGCAACAGCTCGGTAATACCTCTGCCGTGTAAGTCAGCTAACGCAAGGCACCACTCCACCCGTTATGGTGGAGTGCTTCGAAACTGAGGAGGGGTTCGGTCATCGCGTCAGTCCTGCATGAATGATCTGGACCTGTCTGAGATAGCTGTTGCAGACGCTCTCCAGAAAAAACCAAAACCTGCAGACGCGAGCATCGTGAGCAATGAGCTGCTGAAAGCTTAGCCTACTGTTGCTGTGCGCAAGTTTCGGTGAGCGGAGCTTGATGAACCGAACTGGACAACGCGGGCTACTGACCCGCTTGACAGGGTGAAGTAAGCCATACCGATTTGTGTACCTTTGCGGCAGTTGAGGTAGATAACCGCCTGTTTGGCGCAATGCTGCTCACTTAAGCAATTTCAGTCGCGACGCATTCTTTGTAGCAGCTGCCGAACGCAGGCTTCGCCAGCTGCTACAAAGAGTACGTCGTACCTGGGAATAAGGGGGCTGTCGACAGTCCGCCACTAAACACTTTCAGCCACATCAATCTGCAACGAAAGCATGAACTTCGTTGCACTGTCCGACGATGGGTCTATCGCCGCGTCCACCATGGCCCTGACCGCCGTTTGCGCCAGTGCCTCGACAGGATGCGACAGCACGGCTTGAACGATGCCGTCACGCAGGGCCGCCCGGGTGATGGAGGTCAAGTCGTGGCACACTACCACGGGCAGCGCGATGTGCTGGGTTTTCAGTTCGCGCAGGGCGTTGATGACCCCCTCGATACCGCCGCCAGCGACATACAGGCCGACCAGATCAGGCTGGCTGGTCAGAAGATCGAGCGTGCCGGCATAGGCGAATTCCTCATCCTCCAGGGTCAGGCGTGTCGCCAGCAATTCCCAATCCTGGGGTTGTTCCGACAAGAAAGAACGCCAACTCATTTCGCACAGTTCCTGGCACTGAAAGCGCTGAGTGCCGACCATCACGGCCACAGGCCCCGGTTGCGCTGCCAGGTGCTTGATGAACCAGCCGGCGGTACGGCCCATGGCGCGGTTGTCGACACCGACATAACCGGCACCGGCCGAGGCGCTCAGCTCGGACACAAGAGCGACCACGGGAATACCGGCCGCTCGCAGCTGCGCCATGGCCTCGCGTACGGCCGGATGATCGGCGGCCACCACACCCAGGGCATCGACTTCACCTTGCAGTTTGAGGATGCGTTCTGCGGTGGCGGCCGGGGCCAGGTCGTCGATGTAGTGGATCATCACCCGAACCTGAGCCCGAACACTGGCCGTCGCCGCATCGGCCAAGGCCTTGGCCAGTCCCTGATAAAACGCCACGCCACGCTTTTGCAGCAGAAACCCCAACCGCACGGTCGGGCGCTGCTGCAATACCCGTTGCTCGATCACGTTACGCCCATAGAAGCCCAATCGAGCGGCGGCCTCGGCAATGCGTTGCGCGGTATCGGCACGCACATTGGCCCGCAGGTTCATCACCCGGTCCACGGTGGACAGGCTCACCCCGGCGGCCAGGGCCACGTCTTCCATGGTTGAACGACGGCCGACCGGGTTGCCGGCTTCTGACAAGGAATGCTCTGACGAAGAATGCTCTGACATGAAATGAAAGCCTATCTGAAACTTTTGATGGGTTTTGACAGGTATCGCCGAAGGACTATAGCAGCCGTGGACCTGCCCGCCTTAGGATTTCTGCGAGCGAAACAACGCCACTCATAACAATAATCAACGGAGCCTGACATGACCCTCCACATCTCCACCGCGCCTTGTTGCTGGGGCGTAGACGACGTCAACAATCCTCATCTGCCGGCGTGGCAACAGGTCCTTGGCGAAGCGGCGCAAGCGGGGTATCGCGGCATCGAATTGGGGCCATACGGTTACCTTCCACTGGATGCTGTGGCGGTGGGCTCGGTACTGGCCGAACAGGGCTTGCACGTGGTGGCCGGCACGGTGTTCGACGACCTGGTCGACCCCGCCAATCTGCCCAGCCTGCTGAATCAAACCCGAAATATCTGTGCGTTGCTCAAGCAATTGCCGGCGATTCCATTGGAGCCGGGGCAACGCTTTGCCATGCCTTGTCTGGTGGTCATCGATTGGGGGCATGAGGAACGCGATTACACCGCCGGGCATTCTGATCGCGCACCGCGTCTGGCGCCCGATACCTGGCGCGGCATGATGGCCCACATCCGCGCCATCGCTGAGCTGGCATGGACGGAATACGGCATTCGCACGGTGATTCATCCGCACGCCGGGGGCTACATCGAGTTCGCTGACGAACTGGCCCAACTGGTCGAAGACATCCCCTGTGAAGTGGCCGGCCTGTGCCTGGACACCGGCCATCTGTACTACGCCGGCATGGACCCGGTGCAGACCCTGCGTCAGTACGCGGACCGCCTGGATTACCTGCATTTCAAAGACATCGATCAGGCCGTGTTCGATCAGGTACTGGGCGAACACATCACCTTCTTCGCCGCGTGTGCAAAAGGCGTGATGTGCCCGATCGGCCAGGGTGTCATCGACTACGGCGCCTTGCGCGAGCTGATCACCGAGATCGGTTACCAGGGCTACATCACCGTCGAGCAAGAACGTGATCCACGTAACGCCCATGGCAGTCTGTGCGATGTGGCTGCCAGCCGTGCCTACCTGTCTCGGGCAGGTTTCTGAATTCCCCTCATGCGAAGGACTTATCGATGATCAATGGCAGCAAGCGTATTCCTCAACCGATCCGCTGGGCGATGGTGGGCGGTGGGCGTGACAGTCAGATCGGCTACATCCATCGTTCGGCGGCGCTGCGCGACCAGTCGTTTGCACTGGTGGCCGGCGCCTTCGACCTGGACCCGCAACGCGGTCGGGAGTTTGGTGTGCAGCTGGGGGTCGACCCCGAGCGGTGTTATGCCGACTATCGCAGTCTGATTGAAGGGGAAGCGGGGCGGGCGGATGGCATCCAGGCCATTTCCGTGGCGACGCCCAATGGCACCCACTTTGAAATCACCAAGGCCGCTCTGGAAGCGGGGCTGCATGTGGTCTGTGAAAAACCGTTGTGCTTCACCCTTGAGCAAGCGCGAACCTTGAAGGACATCGCATTTTCCCGAAACCGGGTGGTAGGGGTGACCTACGGCTACGCCGGGCATCAGCTGGTCGAGCAGGCGCGGGAAATGATCGCCCGGGGCGATTTGGGCGAGGTGCGCATGGTGCACATGCAGTTTGCCCATGGTTTCCACTGTGAAGCGGTCGAGGCGCAGAGCGAGGCGACCAAATGGCGGGTCGATCCGCGCTTCGCCGGCCCCAGTTATGTGCTGGGAGACGTAGGCACTCACCCGCTGTACCTGTCGGAAGTCATGCTGCCCGACCTCAAGATCAAACGGCTGTTGTGCTCGCGTCAGAGCTTTGTCAAAAGCCGCGCGCCGCTGGAGGACAATGCCTACACCTTGATGGAATACGAAGGCGGGGCCATGGGTAGTTTATGGTCAAGCGCGGTGAACGCCGGCTCCATGCATGGCCAGAAAATTCGGGTGATCGGCTCCAGGGCCAGCCTTGAATGGTGGGACGAGCGGCCAAACCAGTTGTCATTCGAAGTCCAGGGCCAACCCGCTCAGGTGCTGGAGCGCGGGATGGGTTATCTGCATCCCCATGCGTTGCTTGATGACCGGATCGGTGCCGGGCACCCGGAAGGGCTGTTCGACGCCTGGGCCAACCTCTATTACCGCTTCGCCCTGGCCATGGATGCCGCCAACCGCGGCGATCATGAACAACTGGCGACGCTGCGTTATCCGGATATCAATGCCGGTGTCGAAGGTGTGCGCTGGGTCGAACGCTGTGTCCATTCCGCGGACCTTGGCGGGGTCTGGGTCGATTACTGAGTCACGGACGCACAACTCTGTGGCGGGGGGGCTTGCCCCCGTTGGGTCGCGAAGCGGCCCTAAAACCGGCGTGCGGCTGCGCAGTCGTGAGATAGACTGATCAGCGAACATCGGACGGTGGGGGGGGCAGGTGGCGCGATTCACATGGATTCGCTGATCACCGCAGCAGCGCAGGCGCTCGCGACGGGTGATCCCCTCGGCGCGCTGAACCGCACAGCCCTGCGCAACGACGCACCTGCACTCGCGCTTCGAGGCATCGCGATGGCGCAGCTGGGCGACCTTGTGCGAGCAAAGGCGCTGGTGCGTAGCGCAGCGCGAGCCTTTGGTCCGAAGGAGGCCATGGCCCGGGCACGGTGTGTCGTCGCCGAGGCCGAGATCGCGCTGGCCTCGCGTGACCTTGGCTGGCCGGCGAAATCGCTCGACGCCGCGCGAGAGATACTTCAGGCCCACGGCGATTGGGTCAACGCCGCTGATCGGGCCGAGCGTGCCGCGCAACGCGCGGACATCCCGGCACTCACCGCCGAGGTCGAAAGTGCCTCGCGCATCCTCGACACGCCGGCGGCTCGTCGGTATCACTCACCCGGCGTCCGGCGTTGTTCGCGCTTGCCCGAGCGTTGGGTGAGGCATGGCCTGTCGACGTGCCGAGAGAAATGCTGATTGTGCGAGCCTTTCGAATGAAGCCCGTGGATGAATCCCATCGCGCACGGTTGCGCGTCGATCCGGCCACGGGCGAGGTCTTGGAGAGTGTGCAGATGTCGGCGGGCGTCGGGGTGTCGGGGCTTGAGTTCGATGGCCACGATCGGTTTTTCTGTGGCGGCGGCAATAGCGGGAAGGTGAGGGCGGTGCGCCGGCCTAAATGAAAGGCTGCGGCTATAAAACGGTGTTGTATCAAGACTCTTGCAGAAGCAGCGAGCGTGACTGCCACAGTTTGAGAAAGGCTTGGGGCCGCGCCGCAGCAAGGAGGGTCGGCAATCGCCTGTAGGGCCGGCCCCTGAAAACGCTGTGGAATATGAGTCCTTTCCGATACAACCATTACCCATTCTTTACACTGGTTCGGTGCTCAAAGCCCGGTAAACACTGTCTGAAAGGGCGAGAAAGGTTGTTTTTCTCGCCTAAACAGAGAGTGAAGTGATGATGTTGAACAAAGTTGTAAAAATGGCGGTGGTCGTCGCCTTGTTGTCGTCCCTGTCCGGCTGCTGGATGTTCTTCCCGCCGGGTGGTGGTGGTGGTGGTGGTGGTGGTGGTGGTGGTTTTGGCCATCCTGGAGGTTTCGGTGGTGGTCCCGGTGGCGGCCCGCGCTGACCCGCCATCAACCCGCATTGCCCATCCTGTCAGAAGGTGAACGCTTGTGCCGACCGTGACGGACGCTGAGTCATTTCAGTCTCCAGCAGATGCTCAACCAGCACGTCATTCAAAAAGCGGAATTGATCGTTGAGCCCGACCACTTCGTTACTGAAGTGGTTGGTCGCTGCCGGCATCAGCAAAGTCTCGAAGTGCTTGTCGAATACCAATGCGAGCGCTTTGCGAGAAACGACCTGCTGCGAATAGTAGTTGCTGCCGAACACCGGAAAGCTGAACGCGAGGCTGACGGAATAAATCATGATGTCGACTCCTCGGTTTGACCGCTATCCAGCACGAAGCGGGAAAACAGGGTCAGGGTCACGGCCGTCAGGGCCAGGCAAGTCAGGAGATGGATCAACATGGTGTGCCCCTCCGATGCGGGGTGTGAGTGGCGATGGGTTGATCCTGCGCCTGACGGTTTTTTTGCGGAAGGCATTCGCGGCGATGGTGAATATCGACGTGGATGATGGTGGCAACAGAAATCGGGATTCTGGTGATCCATTGTGGCGAGGGAGCTTGCTCCCGCTCGGCTGCGAAGCAGTCGCAAAACGGACTGTTGCGATCTATCTGAATCACCGCGGTGGCAGGTTTTGGGGGCGCTACGCGCCCCAGCGGGAGCAAGCTCCCTCGCCACAGGTGCGATGTTTGCCTTCGAGCCTGCAATGAAATTTTTGAGGGCGCCATCACTCTTCCTGACGGACGGGCCCCGTCCCCGACCTATACTCAAATCAGTACGTTCTTGAGCGCCGAACACTCCGTCCGACGCAGACTGTAGGACCCCGCGATCTTGAACCTGCGTTCGCTGATCGTCGCTGTGTTGGTGGTACTGGCGGGATGCGTCACGTCTGCGCGTGCCCCGGTAGCCGTGGCGCCGGTGATAGTTTCCCAGAGCACCTGGCAGCAGGTGGACCAGGAAATTGTCGCGGCTTCGCAGCAGGCCACCGAACAGGCCAGGGTCTACGCCCGTGGGTCCATGGAGCACTGGCGCACGCGGGTTCACGAACAGACCGAAGAAGTCTTCATTCCGTGGTTCAGCAGCTACTGGACCCAGGAATGGCTATCGTTGAAGGTCAGCTGGTACGCCATCAGCGCCGGGGGCGAACAGGATGCCTCGGCCAAACGCCTGGCGGCCTATCTGTTGGAACAATATCACCGGAAAGTGCTGAAACCGGTGGCGGTAGAGATCGATCCCGACGAGATCCTCGGGCAGGCGACAGCGTTTTACGTGCAGCAGCTCGGCCAGCAACTTCAGGTCATCTCCCAGCGTCATGGCGTGCCGATGGCGCAGCTCAACGCGCGTGTCCAGAAAGTTCCGGCGATTGCGTTGGGCCCGCCGCCTGCCCGTGACGCTTCGCTGTATCAGGTGGTGCACAGCGAGCCGCTGAGTACGCTGCCGGCCTACGCGGCGCTGATCGACAAGATCCACGCGGCGGGCGGTGAGAAGGGCATTGCCTCGACGGACGCCGGCATGGCGCCAGTGGCCAAGCGCGCCAGCCAACGAATGGAAGCCGAAATGGCCCCGCGCGGCGCGGCCAGTGCCGTGGCGGCAGCGGCGGGGAAACTGGCCGGGGCGCTGATTTCCGTGGGGGTGGCGGGGGTGCGCGCGATTATTCAGGCCAACGACCGGCCCGATAGCGAGGCGCTGATCCGCAGTAGTCTGGGTGATTCATTCGACAAGGCGTGGTTGAAGCTGGTGCAAAACCCCACCACTGGCGTCATGGCCGGAACGCTGTACATGGCCGGGAAAATCGAGGGCAGCCTGGCCCAGCCTGTCGCACAGCCCGTCGAACCATCGGTCGGCCTGGGTGCGGGATCTGTCGATTGGAGCGACGCCGAATCGACTACCCAGCAGATCAACCCATAACCCGAGGAGAACGATCATGGCTTACGTTGATGGCTTCGTCGCGGCAGTACCCAAAGCCAACCGCGAAAAATTCAAGCAACACGCGGAGTCCGCCGCCGCGATTTTCAAGGAAAGCGGCGCACTCAGCCTCGCCGAATGCTGGGGCGACGACGTGCCCGATGGCAAAGTGACCTCGTTTCCCATGGCGGTAAAACTCAAGGAAGACGAAACCGTGGTGTTTTCCTGGATCGTCTGGCCGGACAAGGTCACCCGAGATGCCGGCATGGCGAAATTCATGAGCGATCCGCGGATGCAGCCGGACGTCAATCCGATGCCGTTCGACGGCCAGCGGGCGATTTTTGGCGGTTTCGATATGCTCGTCAAAGCCTGAAGACGCCGCAGGATCACTCAGGCGTCGGGGTGGTCCTGCAGCTTTTGCGGTTGCGAATCTCGCTGTCCGACGGCCGCTCCTTGATGAACTCGAAGCGCGGCTCGCCTTCGTTGTAATGAACCAGCCAGCCCCATTCCAGCTCGGACTCATCCTGGCCGGGCTTCGGTGGTACGGCCCACCATGGCTCTTTGCTGATGACCTGACGCATGGCGCCCTCCCGTCGATTCGGTTGCTTCAACTATAACGCGCATGCCGGCAGCTGCCAGAAATGCGCTTGCTGGCGTGGTATCCCTTTGTAAAATCAAAGGGTCCCCGAGCCTTGAGGTGCCAGACATGAGCGATGAAACCCGTGAGCCGTTCAAGCGGCTGTTCTTCGCCTTGAACTGCGCCCCCGAACAACGCCGGGCCATCGCCCAATGGCGCAGCGCGCTGGGGCTGAATGTCGGGCGCCCGGTGCCAGCGGAAAACTTTCATCTGACCCTGCTGTTTCTCGGTGCGGTGGGTATGGCGCAGATAGCGGGTATCTGCAAGGCCGCCGCCAATGTCCGCACGTCTGGCGTGCCGTTGACGGTGATGCTTGATCGACTGGACGTCTGGCGTCGGTCCGGGGTTTTGTTGCTGGCGCCCGCGCAGGCAGCACCGGAGTTGCTGCGGTTGGTGTATGCGCTGGAGCAAGCGATGTTGCCGTTCGGTTTTGAAGACAGCCGCCGGGAATTTCGTCCGCATTTGACCCTGATGCGCGACTACCGGGCGCCGGTTCCTGAATCCGCTACGCCGCCAGAGTTTTTTCTGCGTGCTGATCGTTTCACGCTGTTCGAATCCCATAAAGGCCGGTATCGGGCGCTGGCCGAATGGCCGCTGGTTTCTTCATAGGCCCACAAAAAAAAGCGCCCGAAACTCAGCTTGACCGTGCAGCGGTGGGTCAGTCACTGTTGATGTTGAATGTGATGGCCTCTTCGCGAGCAAGCCCGCTCCCACAGTTTCAGCACTACGACCAGTGCCAACGGCCGTTTTATCCAGCCGCCTATCGAACCTGCTGAGCAACACCAACAAACGTGATTTAATACCCGCCTTCCACGGTTCCTGGACGGGAAACGGCGTGATCCGCGGCCACCAGTCGCCCGCCACCCACCCCCCATTACCCCTTAAGTCGTTCTCACATAAGGCTGTCATGGACACGGGCTCACGACTCAAATTAGTACGCGAAAGCTACAAGCTGTCCCAGCGCGAGCTGGCCCGGCGTAGCGGCGTCACCAATGCCACCATCTCCCTGATCGAACAGAATCGCGTCAGTCCCTCCGTCAGCTCCCTCAAAAAACTGCTCGAAGGCATACCCATGTCTTTGGCAGATTTCTTCACCTTCGACCAACCGCCTCGCGAGCATCAATACGTGTTCCGCGCTAATGAACAGCCGGATCTGGGGCGTCATGGGTTGCGGCTGTTGTTGATCGGGGCTTCGGTGCCGAGTCGGCAGATGCGGCTTTTGCGCGAGCAGTACGCGCCTGGGGCCAGCTCTGGTGAAGAGCCGATCGTGCATGCGGAAGGGGAGGAGTGCGGGCTCGTAACCCGTGGCACTGTTGAACTGACGGTGGATGGGCAGATCAGTGTGTTGAATGCCGGGGATGGGTATTACTTTCCGACGACGCTGCCGCATCGGTTTCGCAATATTGGGGCGAATGAGGCGGAGATTATCAGCGCGAATACGCCGGCTAACTTCTGATATCTGAAATAGACGTAAACCTGTAGCAGCCTTCGGAGTTGCTACAGGAGTTCTTAAAAGTAAATGGATTTTACTTCATGACCGCACAACGCATTCGCCCCCCCCCTCGCACTCTGCGTCTTCCGTCACGATGGAAAGATACTGGTCAACGAAGCTTACGACCCCATCAAAAAACAGGTAGGCGAAAAGAGGGTGGATCTATTTACTTAAAAAGTAGACTTGTCATCTTTTCTTCGACACGTTCTGAGTGGGGGGCAAACTGCGACGCCCCTCATGTGTATAGATGACGACATGATAAGTGCCATCCCTGCTGGCCACGTTCGGCAGCAATTAACGATAATGATGTACACAAACAAGGAGAGGTTATATGAGTAAATTTGGTATTGGCGCTGCTTTAGCAGTGGTTGCTTTGCTTGCGGGGGGCTACATTTTGTACGGCTCGATCCATCAACCGCTGGTCGAAGATGTAGATGTCAGCCTTTTGGGTGAGGGTAAATACTACGTATTTGAACGAAAGCTGGGGCCTGAGAAGTACTCGGGGCACTTATATGTTAAAGAGCAAGGCACATCGGAATCAGGTGAAAAGCCGGAGCTTAAAACTTATCAGTTCGAAGGTTTCTACACAGATGCAGGTTTTAAAGGACCTGTCACGCTTAATCGCTATGTGGTTTTTAATGTGACAGAAGGTGAGTGCGAAGGGTGGAAGTTCCCGCTTTACGAGGGTTCGAACGGTGCAAAAGTCCAGTTGGGCTTTTCGTTAGAACCACCTTGCACTGACAAAATAAAAGATTCAGATCACCTGACTTTTATTCAGTAGTTATGCAGTTTGGTGGGTGTGAGGAGTGGGTTTTTCGCACTCGTGTAAATCAGTGAATTTGTGGTGAGTGAAGTGAGGGGCGGATCGGTTTGTACGGATCTGCCACCTCTTCATTATGCTTTGTTATGTCTATGGCTGTATGCTGAGGAGCCGTAAATGTGGTGGGATGTAGTAGTAATATCGGTAAAAGTGATAATTTCCATATGGTTGATTTCATACCTTCTTCGCCCCTTTCTTCCTCATTGGTATAACAATGTTGCTGAAGTAATCGGTTATAGGTTGCTTGGTGTAATCCTTGTTGTTCCTGCTTTTACCAAGCGTGCCTGGATAGTTTCGTCATCCATAATGTATTATTTGGGAATGTTTTCAATATTGGGGCTGCTTATTGCAGGTGCATTCCTTTTTGGATATACATTGTTGCTCGAGCTGGGTGTGAGTTTTCCGGAACTTTGGCCCTGCTACTTTATATTAGGCAAGGTTGCTCAGAATAAAACAGCTTGGGCTGGAGCCACCACGGTCATTGCTACAACAGTCGCGATCGGCCATATGTGGAATCTCAGAATAAATTCAACAAAGTTTTATGAGGAAATGAAAAAATTTGCGAGGGAGGAGCGTGAGGCTAAAGAAGCGCGGCGCCAAGAGCAAAAGAACAGATCACTTTTCTAAGATTAAAAACGAAAAAAAGGTGACAGATCTATTTGATAAATAGACCTGCCACCTTTTCTTTCACTATCAAGCTGAAACGCATCAAACCACTCCGCCGATGGAGTCCCCATGGGTTGACCACAACACCGCACAATGCCCCTACGACTTGAAGCGCCCCACCAGCCCGTTCAGTTCATTCGAGAGGTGCGACAGCCGGCCTGAGTCTTCTTGCGCGGAGTTGGCCAGGCTTTCGACTAGCCGCGCCTCGTCGTAGATCTGCTGGATATGCCGATTGATCTCTTCGGCCGCGCTGTGCTGTTCGTCCGCCGCCGTCGATATCTGCAGGTTCTGATCCCGGACTTAATTGACCGACAACTGGATGCGTTCAAAGCTGTCACGTGCGCTCTCGATCGAGCACACGCTGGCACGCGACAGGTCCAGGCAACTGTCCATCTTCTGCGAAACTTCCTGGCTCTTGCTGCCGAGCGTGTTGAGCAACTGGTCGATTTCCCCGGAGTCGGACGTGCGCTTGGCCAGGGCCCGGACCTCATCCGCGACCATCAGTGTGAACGCTGATCAAGAGGCTTCAATCTTCATGCCGCAGCTTTGGTGAGCTGATTCCTGTATCAGCTCAAATCAGCTCACCAAGATGCTGGTCGGGCAGACGCTTACGGCGTATCGAACCCGCGCTGTTCAATCACCTGAAACACATCGCTCACGTCCTGCTCCAGGATCCGGGCGATGTTGGTGACGGTGTTGATATCGTTTTCGGCGTAGTCAGGGAGGCTGGTGCATAACGAATTACAGCTGGAACCGCCTCGAAAGGCTCCGCTCCTGAGCAGAAATGGACGGGCTTATGTAGCTGGAAAATAGCCCCGTCATCTTTACACCAAAACGTTCCAAGTGGGTTTTGGAGAAACGGCGACGGCCCCTGATGTGATATCGACGACGACATGATAAATGCCATCCTTGCCGCGCCCGGCGTAACCCTTTCGTACCGCCTCGGCATTGAACATGACGACTCGATAGGTTACGTCGGGAGCTTTGGAGCGCAACTTATTCAGAGCCGAGCTTTTTTTATTTTGGAAGAAGGATGGTGCAACGTTGAAAGCTTCTCCCGCCAGGCTCACGCCCGTCGAACTTGCATAGATATCAAAGTCGTTGTGGTTTTCGTTTCCAAACTCGACGGTGTACTCGTCGAAGGGAAAGTGCTTGTCCTTAAGCAGGGCTGCAACACCGTGAAGAATCACAAGATCGGACATGATCCGGTTGGCGGCCTCGAATAACGATACGCCGGGGTAAGGCCCATGACCCAGGCGATCGCGTTTCATTGAAAGCATTAAGGGCAAGCCGGTTTTTCCTGCAATCGATTGTCCGATAACGGCCAAATCACGATAAAAAACCTCCGTTATGGCATCGATATTCGCTAGCGTTAGTTTTCGAATGGGTTGTTGCATATCCGTCTCTGCGGGTATTCGGAGCAAGTTAAGCTAGGGATTTGTTGGCATGAAGTCCAGAAACCAATGCCCCTCCGTTACTGCGTGATGAAGTCACGAATCGCTCGAACAGTCTGCATTGGCGCTTCTTCCATCAGCCAATGTCCTGCCCCCGGAATCACCACTTCCGTGACCTTGTTCGCCGCATTGCGCATTACGATCGCTTCATTGCTCCCAAAGGATTTTTCACCGCCGACGGCCAGCACCGGCATCGTCAGCCGAGTCGCCATCGAAGCCTTGTTGTCCGCTTCATCCTGACGAATGCTGCGGAACTGGGCGAAGGCTGCGCGCATGGCGCCGGGGCGGGTGTAGAGCGCGGCGTAATGCTGGCGGGTTTCTTCATCCACCTTGCTGGGGTCGCCCGCGAACTCGTTCCAGAACCGGTCCAGGTAAATGCGCTCACGACCGGCGACCAAGCGCTCAGCATCCGGGCCGCCAAAGTCGAAATGCCAAATCATCGGTGAGCGGACTATGTCGTTCCAGGGCGGGATGCCCGGCACGGGCGCATCCATCACCACCAGACGATCGGTGCAAGCCCAAGCTGAAAGCTCTATTTGGCACCTTCTGGCACAAGCAAGGGAAGTACATGTACTTCTACGATATCTGGTCGAATATCCATTATGGATATGTCGGAATCATCGGCGGACTATCTGAAAGCGTGTTGCTGGACGGCGCCGGGGCTGAGCAAGTCGTCTCGGATACCCTGAGGAAGGGCGAGGAGTGGATAAAAAAGCCCCGAGAGGATTGGAAACTGCCCGGTCCCCACGCAACAGCCAGTCCATGGACAGAGTTACGATCATGGGACGACGTTGCTGATAGGGTATCTATCAGTATCGGCGTGAAGCTGGCCAACGAGCACCCCAACGGTGGGGTAACAGCGAAGATGATCATGGATGAAGTATTGGCAATAGCACCAGAAAACTGGGGAGAAGGGATTGACGACCACGTATGTGAATAAAGGACGATCTGGATGTGCGTGGTTGTTGTGCATTCCGTTGCTCCCAATATTGTTCTTTGTAGGACAGACCATTCTTGAGCCGACAGTAACGGTTCATTACGCCGAAAACGGCAAGGAAGAACTCAAGTACATCTGGAACGTGCAACATCGGATATACAAGGGACGGATGCAGCCCGGAGGTGGTACGTCGGATAACGGCTTTATATTTCCAGACGAAGACTTTTTCATGCAGTTGGATTGGTGGGGCGACAAGGGGCGTCATCATTGTGTGAGCATCACGCCAAAATGGCCGAACACCGACATCTATCTCGACTTGAACGGGAACATCGACACCGAGAAAGGAGTCGGGACAGATGAAGACCGCTTGGATCAGTGCAAGGGGGATCTAGCGAAGCCATAGGCTGAAAAACCCGCAGCAATGCGGGTTTTTTTACGACTCGAATCTGGTCACTGCCCCTTAGGCGTATCGAACCCACGCTGTTCAATCACCTGAAACACATCGCTCACGTCCTGCACCATGATCCGGGCGATGTTGGTGACGGTGTTGATGTCGTTTTCGGCGTAGTCAGGGAGGCTGGTGCAGGCCATGAGGTTGAGGTATTTGAGGACGGCGTTGAGGCGTTCGCTGAGGCAGCTGTGGAGTTCGCGCAGTGGGGCGTCGGCGTCGATGAGGAGGACGGGGTGGTCGGTGGCGAAGTGGGACATGGGGGTGTAGCGACGGAGCGGGTTGTTCGTGGTCATTGGTAGTTCTCTAAGCAAGTAAATAGAGGTGCCACCTTTTCGCTGCGAAACAATTGGGTGGCAGCTGTACGCGGGTTCGCAGACCGAGAGATGACCTAAACCCGGCAGACTCGAAAGTCTCCCACGCACAACCGCCATGAAATGAAACGCGGGCGAATTTTGCCAGAGTTTTCATTCGACGGTGAAGGCCATCTCTTCTTGGGGCTGCGAAACCCTATCGCCAACCGATGTCAGCGACAGACCCATGCAGTGGTCAACTAATTCCGGACACCTCGATAGGAGGTTTAGACGCCATTGCCCGTTCGTAAACGGTCGGTGGCAGATATCCCAGTTTCGAGTGCAGCCGCTCGTTGTTGTAAAACCCAACGATGT
>NZ_CAXAQH010000039.1:0-52666 GCF_963970905.1 Pseudomonas sp. EL_65y_Pfl2_R96
TGTCAGGCGACATCAATGTTGACTGTGCCGCCGCCTTCGCGAGCAAGCCCGCTCCCACAGGTTCAACGTCGGCCCAACAACAGCCCGACCACCAGACCGAATCCGGCGGAGATGGCCACGGTTTGCCAAGGATGACCGCCGATGTAGATTTCGGTGGCGTCGACCGCAGGTTGGGTCCGGTCACGAACACTGGAGACTGAACTTCGGGCCTGCTGGAGTTTCTGGGCGATTTGTCCGCGAAGGGTGTCAGCTTCTTCACCGACCAGTGAAGCGCTGCTTTTCAGCAGTTTTTCCGACTCTTCGATCAGGGCCTGAAGTTCGCTGAAGACTTGATCCTTGATTTGATCCTCGGCGACTTGATCGACGGTTTTTCGGGCCATTGGAGTACTCCTTGCAGGTGAATGGACAGTGAACAATGGAGTCTGACGCGGCTGAAAAAGTTGCAGCCATTTTGCGTGGTGACTCAACCCTGAAGAAAAATCCAGCACAGGACATTTCCTCCTACAGTGTAAGATGTCGCCTATTTTACGCAGCAGGTAACTCCCATGAGCTTCAATCTGGCCGACAAACCCCTTGCCGAGCGCGCGGCGCTTGAAGATGAAAAATCCCGTCTGTTCGAACTCTGGCAAAACAACCTGGGCAAAGCCAAGGGCGAAGCCGCGCGGTTGTTCGGTGAACGCGCCAAGCGCAAAGGCAAATGGGCCGAGTGGGTGCGCTCCGAACTCGACGGTATGTCGCCCCCGGAGTTCGCGAATATGGTGCGCAGTGAAGTCAATCGCCTGATGGCCGCTAAATAAGTTTCTACCTGACACTACTCGGCTCCTACGGGTGGGAAAAGATCGCGACAATCGCCTCGCGCACTTTCAACACCACCGGGTCGAGCTGCGTACTGGTGCGCCAGCCCAGTTCGATCGGGTAACGCGGCAGCGCTAAAGGGCAGGGCAGTAGCACCAGCCCGCTGAGCGCGGCGATACTTTGGGCCGCATGGGCCGGAATGGTCGCCACCGCCTGACTGCCTTTGAGCAGATACGGCAACGCGGCAAAGTGCGTGGTCGATGCGCAGACCCGCCGACTCAATCCCAACGCCGCCAGACCTTCATCGGTAATCCCGATAAAACCGCCCGATGACACCAGAATGTGCTCGCGGGCGACGAAGTCCTCAAGGCTGAGGGTCTGCTGCCCCTCGGCCAAGCTGAGGGGATCCGCCAGGCAGAGATAACCCCCTTCACCCAGCACTTGACGACTGAGCAAACGCTCGGCAAACCCGCCTGCCGTGATTGCCAGATCAATGCTGCGCTCCATCAAGGCCTGGGCGACGATCTGGCTATGGGTCTGGCGAAAGATCAGCCGCAGTTTCGGCGCACAGCGAGCGATCTCTTCGATCAATCGGCGGCCGTAGGCGATTTCGAAATCATCCGACAAACCCACCGTCACTGAGCGTCCGTCGTAATGGTGGGCCGCCGGATCGACCATCGCCAGGCTCTGCCGGCATTTGTTCAGTGCATCGCTGAGCACCGGTTTCAGCTGATTGGCCTTGAGCGTCGGCGCAAGACCTCGACCCGTGCGCACGAATAACTGATCGCCATACACTTCTCGCAATCGGCGCAACGCCGCGCTGACCGCCGATTGCGTCACACCCAGACGCAGCGCGGCACGGCTGGCGCTGGATTCCTCATGCAGGGCTTCGAAGACTTTGAGCAGATTGAGATCGACGCAGGCGATATTCATTTGATTCATATCATTCAGCAGTGAGCAGGGCTTTATTCATGATCCTGTGGCGCCGGAGAATGAGCAACACCTCATTACTGACGGAGTTACCGCGATGCCCAAGTCCATCGTTGCTGCACTGCAAATCGGTGCCTTGCCCGGCGGCAAGGCCGACACCCTGGAACAGATTCTTGCCTGGGAAAACGCCATTATCGAATCCGGCGCCGCACTGGTGGTCATGCCTGAAGCATTGCTCGGCGGCTACCCCAAAGGCGAGGGCTTCGGTACACAACTGGGTTATCGACTGCCGGAAGGTCGTGAAGCGTTTGCGCGGTATTTCGCCAACGCCATCGACGTGCCCGGTGTCGAGACCGAGGCCCTGGACGGTTTGTCGGCCCGCACCGGGGCCAATCTGGTGATCGGTGTGATCGAACGCGCGGGCAGCACCTTGTACTGCACCGCGTTGTACTTCGATCCGCAGGCCGGGCTGGTCGCCAAACACCGCAAGCTGATGCCCACCGGCACCGAGCGATTGATCTGGGGCCAGGGCGATGGCTCGACTCTGCCGGTCATCGACAGCCAGGTCGGGCGAATCGGCGCGGTGGTGTGCTGGGAAAACATGATGCCGTTGCTGCGTACTGCGATGTACGCCAAAGGCGTGGAAGTCTGGTGCGCGCCGACCGTGGACGAGCGGGAAATGTGGCAGGTCAGCATGCGCCACATCGCCCATGAAGGCCGCTGCTTTGTGGTCAGCGCCTGTCAGGTGCAAGACTCACCGCAAGCCTTGGGCGTGGACATCGCCAACTGGCCGGCGCAGCGCCCGTTGATTGCCGGTGGCAGTGTGATTGTCGGCCCCATGGGCGACATTCTCGCCGGGCCGCTGCGTGGCGAGGCGGGTTTGCTCACCGCTGAAATCGACACCGATGACCTGATCCGCGCCCGATACGACTACGACGTGGTCGGGCACTACGCGCGCCCGGATGTGTTTGAGTTAACGGTGGATGAGCGAGCCAAACCGGGCGTGCGGTTCAACACATAAATCTGGTGGGGGCGTGATTGTCGTCTAGTCTCTAGGCGTTTATACCCCCGTCAATGGATGGACTGCCCATGAGTGTGTTACTCGGCCCGATTCTGCAGTTTCGTGGCATCAACAGTAGTGTCTATAACGTGTCGGCTCTGGTGGTTCTACCCTTGGGCGGGTCATCGCCCAGCGTGAAGGTGCCCAAGGGTGTCACTGCCGGCAAACCGTTGGCCACCGCCGATATCCCGCTGCTCAATCCTCAGCACCGCGTCTGGCGCATTGATTTCAAAGCACCGCAAGACAAAGCCGTTGCCACCACTTACACGATCAACATAGAGGGGGCAGAGGCCAACTTTGTCGTTCCGGCCAAGGGCCAGTCGCCGCGCATCGCGTATGTGTCGTGCAACGGCTTCTCGGACCCCAAGGACATGGAGAAGGTGGACAGGAACAACGAGCGTTGGGAGCACATGTGGGGCGTTCATCAAAGCAAGCCCTATCACCTGCTGTTGATGGGTGGCGATCAGCTTTACAGCGACGACATGCGCAGCAGCGTGTCGTCCATGAAAGCATGGTTTGCCAAACCTTTCGCCGATCGTCAAAAGGCCGTCTACACCAAGGTGATCGAAGCAGATCTGGACAAGTTTTTCGCCAGGCTCTACCTGGAGTGCTGGAAACAGCCTGAGGTCGCGAAGCTATTCAGCGCCATCCCGACGGTGATGATGTGGGATGACCATGACATCATCGACGGCTGGGGTTCCTACGATGAGATGCTGCATTCAAGTCCGGTGTTCCAGGGGCTGTTTGCCACGGCCAAACGCTATTTCAGGATTTTCCAGCAGCAACTGATCCAGACCCATCCGCACCTCAAACCGTCCGCTGATACGCATCCCTGCGCGATTCCGGGTACCGCCGACGGCTTTCACCTGGGGTTCACCGGCCTGGGCGAGTTGGCATTGTTGGTTCCCGACCTGCGCAGCGAACGCGCGCCGGACTTGACGACTCCAAGGGCTCAACAGACCCGGGTGATTTCGCCCCTCAGTTGGGATGCGATTTATGCCTGGCTGGACAAGGTCAAGGCGCACAAGCACCTGTTGCTGATGTCGAGTATTCCCGTGGGTTACCTTGATTTGCAGGCGGCCGAAAAGGCGCTGGACCTGATGTCGGGGCAACAGGAGCTCGAGGACGATTTGCGCGACCACTGGCGAAGCCAGCCCCACCGAGACGAACGCAAGCGGCTGATCATGCGGCTGCTGGATTTCGCCAATGCCGAGTCATGCAAGGTCACGCTGGTGTCCGGTGATGTTCATGTGGCTGGGGCCTGTGTGATCGAATCGAAGTTGTCCCGGCATAACGTCGATGGTGCAGGAACGATCTACCAATTGATTTCGACCGGGGTCGTGCATCCTTCGCCGCCGGTGCTGGCGGTGCAATTTCTGGAGTCCATTGGCGGGCACCAGGAACAGATCGACTACGCCATCACCGGAACCATGTTGCCCATCGGCACAAGGGGACGTTACCTGATTGCCGCTCGAAACTGGCTGGCGATAGAGCCGGATGAGGGCGGCAACGGCAAAACCCGACTGTGGGCCAACTGGCACATAGAAGGTCTCAAGCATTGTGTGACGCAGGTGATCTACCCCGTTACATAACGGGGCGTTACCAGGTGCCGGAGGTCGAACCCGGCAGGCTGAGCTTGCCGCGATCGACAAAACGCAGGGTACCGAACGCGCCGCCAGCCAGCTTGCCGCGCAGTACGTAGGGCAGATTGTCCAGGGTCTGCGTCTGACTCAACCCCAGGGTCTGGCGCAGCACCGTGAACGCCGAAATGCTCACCGGCACCACTAACACTGCTTCGGAGAACCGTGGGATCGAGCCCGACTGGTTGCTGACGCCGGAGGCGAGTGGTCGGCCGTTGACTTCCAGGTCCAGCGCCACGCCGTTGTAGGCGATCGCGGTTTCGTTGGGGTTTTGCACGCGCAGTTTTACCGCGAAACGCACTTCCAGTTCCTGGCTTTGCAGCGGCTCGATACCGACCACGTTTATGTGCAGCGGATCGCGACTGGGGAACAGGGCGCAGGCGCTGAGGGAGAGCAGCAGGAAGGACAGGACGATTAATCTGCGCATGGACAGGCTCTCGGGCAGGAAGATATTCAGCACGATAGCGCACAACGCACGGACAGTGATTGGCGATTCGAAGATGGTGTGCCGCGCCTTTGGCAACTCGCGCAACACTTCAGGCACCGCAGCGCCCCCCAGGCCCATCGGCCGTCGAGGCCGTAAATCGGGGCTAAACGGTACAGAGGGGCATACACAAAACCTGTGGCGAGGGAGCTTGCTCCCGTTCGGCTGCGCAGCAGCCGCAAACCCGGAGATGCTGTGTCTGTATGCGGCTAAACACAAGATCGATCGGTAACGCGCAAACCAAAATGTGGGAGCGGGCTTGCTCGCGAAGGCGGAGTGTCAGCCAATATAAGTGTGAGATGTTAAACCGCTTTCGCGAGCAAGCCCGCTCGCACATTTGAGCTGTGTCAGGCTCTTGGAGCGAGATCACTCCTGCCAGTTTCTGGCAGCAGCCTCTGCTAAGCTCCGGCGACTTTTCAGGAAAGAGCCTGCCGACCGTGTCACGAACCACTCGTTTACTGACCTTGTTACAAGTGCTGCGGGGCAAAAGTCGTCCGGTGACTGCCGCGACATTGGCCAGCGAACTGGAGATTTCCGAGCGCACGCTGTACCGCGACATCGCGGAACTCACCGCGCTCGGCGCGCCGATCTTTGGCGAAGCGGGGATCGGTTATGTGTTGCGCAGCGGTTTGTTTCTACCGCCCTTGATGCTCAATGCCGATGAAACCGAAGCCATTGTGCTCGGTTTGCGTTACGTGGATCAGCGTGGCGATGAGGTCTTGAGCAAAGCCGCGGCCGATGCCCTGGCAAAAATCGCCGCGGTGCTCGACCCGACGGCCCAGGACGCCTTGCGCAACCCGACGGTGTTGCCGGGCCCACCGGGTTGTGGCTACCCGCAAAATGCCGTGCCCTTGAATGTGTTTCGCCAGGCCATCCGCGATCAGGCCAAGCTGCACATCGATTACGCGGACGCCAATCAGGTGCCCAGTCAGCGGCTGATCTGGCCACTGGCCCTGGGGTTTCTCAACGAGGTGCGGATCATTGTCGCCTGGTGTGAGTTACGCAGCGCCTATCGCACGTTTCGCACCGACCGGATCTCGGCCGCCACTGAACAGGGCGAACGTTATCCGGGGCGGCGCAGCGACCTGTTGCGCACCTGGCGCAAGCAGATGCAACTGGACGAAGCCGGGCGTTTCACTCCTGACAAGAACTGACACAGGCTTGTTTTAGCATGGCTCCAGAATCAACTCACAAGGAGCCGTAAACATGTCCAGTCCAGCCTCTTCACTGGCCCCTGCCATCGCCGCCTACATTGCTGCCGCCAATGCTCGCGACACGTCGAGGGTCACCAGTTTTTTCGCTGAGAATGCCAATGTGTTCGATGAGGGGCAGCATCAAGTCGGCACGCAAGCCATTGCTCAATGGATGCAAGACACCGCACAACGTTACCAACCCCGGGTCGAGGTGCTCGACGTTCAGCTGCGCACCGGCAAAGTGCTGGTCCACAACCTGATCTCCGGCACCTTTCCCGGTAGCCCGCTGGAACTGCGCTACACGTTCCGCCTCAATGAGCAGGGCAAGATCGCCCGGCTGGACATCTCTCTGTAACCCGCTCCCACATGAATTGCGATTTGCCTATACTGCCGCGCATGAATGTCGACTCTCCCTTAAGCGCCTGGCAACACGCCATCGAGCAGAAGGGCTTCGTCCAGGACGAAGCCCAGGAACACGCCGTGTGGGCGCTGCAAAAATGCCACGAAGCCTTGCATGAAGGCCGTACGCCGATCACCGGCGTGTACCTCTGGGGGCCGGTCGGGCGGGGCAAGACCTGGTTGATGGATCAGTTCTACCAAACCCTGCGCGTCCCGGCTCGGCGTCAGCATTTTCATCACTTCATGGGCTGGGTCCATCAGCGTTCCTTTCAATTGACCGGCACCGCCGACCCGTTGAACACGCTGGCGCGCGAATTGAGCCAGGAAGTACGGGTGCTGTGTTTCGATGAGCTGTTCGTCAACGACATCGGTGACGCGATCATTCTCGGGCGTCTGTTTCAGGTGATGTTCGAGCAGGGCGTGGTAGTGGTGTGTACCTCCAACCAACCACCGGATCAGCTGTACGCCGACGGCTTCAACCGCGACCGATTCCTGCCGGCCATTGTTGCGATCAAGCAACACATGCAGGTCATTGCGGTGGATGGCGGGGAAGATCATCGTCTGCACCCTGGCGCCGGTGTGCAGCGTTACTGGGTGAACGTGCCGGGTCAGCCCGGCGCCCTCGGCGAAGTGTTCAAGGCCTTGACCGTCGGCCAGTCGCTGTCCAGCGATCCGGTGAAGATCGGCTACCGTTCGGTCAGTGTCATGCAGGCCAGTCAAACCGTGCTCTGGTGCCGCTACGCCGAACTCTGCGAGCAGCCTTTTGCCGCCATGGACTTCATGGCCCTGTGCGACACCTTCACCGCTATTGTGCTGAGTGAGGTACCCAACCTCAGCGCGCAAAAGCGTGAAGGGCGCATCGCCCGTGGCACTGAAGACGGTGTCGAGCGAGTGGCGGCGGGGGATCGCGAGTTGCCCCAGTTGTCGGTGCATGACGACGGCGTGCGGCGGTTCATCGCCCTGGTGGACGAATGCTATGACCGCAAGGTGCCGCTGTACCTCGAGGCGCAGGTGCCGATGGAGGCGTTGTACACCGAGGGCTATCTGGAATTCCCGTTCCGCCGCACCCTCAGCCGTTTGCAGGAAATGCAGCTAAAACGTTTTGCCCAGACTTGATGCCCGGGAGGAGGTGCAACGGGGCGAGAGGATCCGGTTGTCGGCACCCCGGCGCTCGCGATAAGGTCGCAGGACCTTTCAGTGCGCAAGAGGCGAGCTGGGGCAACTTTATGTGTGATCGAGGGTGGAAATGGAATCCGCAGAAATTCTAGTGCTTCAGGCCAGCTACTCGAACCCGGTGCATGCCGAGGCGATTTGTCTTGTATTGAACCACTACGCCGAAGACCCGATGGGCGGCGGTCACCCGTTACCCGTCGATAGATTGCAACAACTGCCGGGGGAGCTGGCCAAACGTCCCCATGCCTTCAGCGTACTGGCGTTTGTCGGCGGTGAGCCGGCAGGGCTGGTCAATTGCTTCGAAGGCTTTTCGACCTTTGCCTGTCGGCCATTGGTCAACGTGCACGATGTGGTTGTGGTGTCGAAGTTTCGCGGGTTGGGGCTGAGTCAGAAGATGCTGCACAAGGTCGAGGACATCGCACGCCAGCGCGGCTGCTGCAAAATCACCCTGGAAGTGCTGGAAGGCAATCCAGTGGCTCAGGCGTCTTATGGCAAATTCGGTTTTTCGCCAGGCATGTTCGACCCGGCGCACGGCCGGATGCTGTTCTGGACCAAAGCGCTTTAGTCCGCAATCCGCAATCTCTGTGGGAGCGAGCCTGCTCGCGAAAGCAGTGGGTCAGGCAACATCAATGTTGACTGTACCGGCGTCTTCGCGAGCAGGCTCGCTCCCACAGGTTCTGCCCCCCCTCAAAAACTACTGCTGAACGACCGCCGGAGCGACAGGCGCGCCCTTGGGTTTCATCAGGCTGAAATCGATCAACGGCCGCTGCTCACGCTCATAAGGGTTGCCGATCATCAATGGCCGAGGCTTGAAGCTGTCGCTGACCAGGCTTTTGCTGCGGTCCAGTTCATCAAAGCTCAGGCCGGCCAGATCAGCCCAAGTGTGAATCAGCTGGGAACTGCTGTACGGCCGACCCAGGTCAGCGGCGAAACTCCAGTCATGGTTTTCACGCCATTTCGGCGAAGCCCAGGCCATGAATGGAATGGTGTACATCGGCGCGGTCGGCTTGTTCTCGTTGCGGCCCAGGGTGTTGTGGTCAGCGGAGTCGAAGACGTCTTCGCCGTGGTCGGAGAGGTACAGCAGGAAACCGTTCGGATCAGCCTTGGCGTAGTCCTTGATCAGACTCGACACCACGAAATCGTTGTACAGCACTGCGTTGTCATAGCTGTTGTACGTCGGCACCTGATCGTCACGCACGCCGTCCGGAACGCCTTTGCGGTCGGTGAACTTGTTGAACGTCGACGGATAACGGTACTGGTAACTCATGTGCGTGCCGAGCAAATGCACGACGATCAGTTTGCGTGGCGCTGCATCGGCCAGCGCCTTGTTGAACGGCTCGATCACATCGCCATCGTACTGGGCGGCGTTCTGGTTGCGGTTGTTGTTCAGGTACACCTGTTCGTCGGCCTGCTCGGAGAAGGTCGTGAGCATGGTGTTGCGTTTGGTCATGGTCTGCTGATTGGTGATCCAGAAAGTCTTGTAGCCCGCCTGCTTCATCATGCTGACCAATGACGGCGTCGTCAGGTAGAGGTCCGGATTTTCTTCGTCAGCGAACGTCAGCACCTGCTGCAACGCTTCGATGGTGTAGGGGCGTGGGGTAATGACGTTATCGAAAACCGCCAGTTGGTCCTTGAGCTTGTCCAGTTCCGGGGTGGTTTCCCGAGGGTAGCCGTACAGGCTCATGCGCTGACGGTTGGTGGACTCGCCGATCACCAGCACCAGGGTCGCCGGCTGGTTGGCCATCGAGTCGGTGAGGTTCTTGAGGGGCGGGATCTTGCTGGCGCTGTCGAGCATATCTTGCATGCCGACCAGGGTCTCGAGGTAACGGTGATAGGCCACGGCCATTTGCCACGGCACCGCGGGCTCGATGCGGGTTTCGAATTTCTCGAAGCCGTCCGCCAGGCTGCCGGTGCGCGCGGTCTGCTTGATCAGCGGGTAACCGATCACGGCCAGCAGAATCGCCGTCGCTGCAATCAGCGCCTGGGCGCGTGGCAGGTACACCGGACGCAAGCGGGTCCAAAGGAAATACGCGAACGCGGTGTGGGCGAGGAACGCCAGCACCATCCACCAGGCAAAATACTGGGTCATGTACTCGCCGGCTTCAGACACGTTCGATTCGAACATGATGAAGATGACGCTCTGGGAAAATTCCTGCTGATAAATGAAGAAATAACCCAGGCTGGCCATCGAACAGGCCCACAGCACCATGCCGATCAGCGCGGACATCACACGGGTTTGTTTGGGAAACAACAGCATCGGCGCCAGCCAGACGGCACTCATCACAAAGGCCTGGCGGAACCCGCTAAAACCGGAGGTGCCCGTCAGTTGAATCAGCAGTTGGGTGATGCCGGAAAAATACCAGAAGAACAGAAATAACCAGAGAAATCCTGCCCAGTCGAAACCATTCGCAGACGTTTTGCTGCGTTTAAACAAAGCCATTCAACACTCCCGCCGGATGATCACTTCGGCCGTCGGCACTCTCCCTGTCGCAGACGAACAAACGCCGCCCGGATACCGAGCGGCCACAATGAGCCGGAGTATCAACAAGCAGATGTGAAAACTTTGTGAGTTGCCGGAGCTGGCAGGTTTCAGCAGATCGGAAACAGCGGCGGCCGTTTCCGATTCAAGCGAGGGGATCAGGCGTGGGGAGCACGTTGGGTGACGGGCAAGGGCTGAGCCTGATTGCCTTGGGTCAGCAGGCGCAATTGCGCGACTTCCCGTTTCAACTGATCGCGCTCGTCTTTCAACTGGCGCAGTTCATCGCGACGGATCGTGACGTAAAGGGTTTGTGCTGGCAGTGCTGTATGTACGGTGCCCATTGCTCACCTCGCAAATGGCGGTATCAACTGTAAGTCTGCTCCCGAAATCGGGTGCTCACTTACTATCGGCGCCGATTTTGATTTCTTTTGCTCCTGAAGGGAACTTTTTTATTTTTCATGGTCGCTGTGTCTTCGGTGCGATTCCCGACGTTATCAATCAGGATCGGGCACAATGCCCGGAAACTTCATCCCGCCGCTCTGGACTAACCTTCACTAGTCGCGTTGGGCTATAACCTTTGACACACTTTATTCGTAGTAGGGAGCATCAGTACATGCAACTCGGGATTATTGGACTGGGCCGCATGGGCGGCAATATTGCGCGGCGCCTGATGCTCAACGGCCACACCACCGTTGTTTACGACCGCAATACCGCCTTTGTCGACACCCTGGCCGAAGAAGGCGCCACCGGCGTCGCCGATTTGCCAGCCCTGGTCGCCGGCCTGACCAAACCGCGTGCAGTGTGGGTCATGCTGCCCGCCGGCGCACCGACCGAAGACACCATCGACACCCTGAGCACCTTGCTTGAAGCCGGCGATACCATCATCGACGGCGGTAACACCTTCTATAAGGACGACATCCGTCGGGCCAAAACCCTGTCGGAAAAAGGCCTGCACTACATCGACGTCGGCACCTCCGGTGGTGTCTGGGGCCTGGAGCGTGGTTATTGCATGATGATCGGCGGCGATGCCGAGACCGTTAAGCGTCTCGATCCGCTGTTCGAAACCCTGGCCCCGGGCCTGGGCGACATTCCTCGCACCAAGGACCGCAAGTCCGATGACGATCGTGCCGAGCGCGGTTACATCCACGCAGGCCCCGCCGGCGCCGGGCATTTCGTGAAGATGATCCATAACGGCATTGAATACGGAATGATGCAGGCCTTCGCCGAAGGCTTCGACATTCTCAAGACCAAGGCCAGCACCAATCTGCCCGAAGATCAGCGCTTCGACCTGAACGTTGCCGACATCGCTGAAGTCTGGCGTCGTGGCAGCGTAGTGTCTTCCTGGCTGCTCGACCTGACCGCCGACGCCCTGGCGAGCGATCCGAAACTCGACGGCTATTCAGGCTCCGTGGCTGACAGTGGTGAAGGCCGCTGGACCATCGAGGCCGCCATGGAGCAATCGGTGCCCGTACCTGTGCTGTCGAACTCGCTGTTCTCCCGCTACCGTTCGCGCGGACAAGGCACCTTTGGCGACAAGATTCTCTCGGCCCAGCGCTTCGGCTTCGGCGGCCATGTGGAGACTGCGAAAAAATGACCCACGTGATCCGCAGGAAATCCAAGGCAGAACCCGCACCGCCCACCACGCTGTTTCTGTTCGGTGCCCATGGTGATCTGGTCAAGCGCCTGCTGATGCCGGCGCTGTATAACCTGAGTCGCGACGGTTTGCTGGGGAATGGACTGCGGATCATCGGCGTTGATCACAACGCCATCAGTGACGAAGCCTTCGCCAAAAAGCTCGAAGATTTCATTCGGGCGGAAGTGGCGGCCAAGGTCGGCAAGGGCGATCACGCCCTTGATCCGGCGTTGTGGGCCAAATTGGCCAAACACATCAGCTACGTCCAGGGCGACTTTCTGGATGAACGCACCTATGACGCGCTGGCGGCGAAAATCGCCGCCAGCGGCACCGGCAACGCGATTTTCTACCTGGCCACCGCACCGCGCTTTTTCAGCGAAGTGGTGCGGCGTCTCGGCGCTGCCGGATTACTGCAAGAAACCCCCGACGCGTTCAGAAGGGTGGTGGTCGAAAAGCCTTTCGGCTCCGACCTGTACACCGCCGAAGCCTTGAACGCGTGCTTGCTCAACGTGATGACGGAAAAGCAGATCTACCGGATCGATCACTATCTGGGCAAGGAAACCGTGCAGAACATTCTGGTCAGCCGGTTCTCCAACAGCCTGTTCGAAGCCTTCTGGAACAACCATTACATCGACCACGTACAAATCACCGCCGCCGAAACCGTCGGCGTGGAAACCCGTGGCAGTTTTTATGAAGTCACAGGCGCCCTGCGGGACATGGTGCCCAATCACCTGTTCCAATTGTTGGCGATGGTGGCCATGGAACCACCAGCCGCCTTTGGCGCCGATGCGGTACGCGGCGAAAAAGCCAAAGTCATCGGCGCGATCCGCCCCTGGTCGACCGAGGAAGCGCGCGCCAACTCGGTGCGTGGCCAATACACCGCCGGCGAGATCGATGGCAATCCGCTGCCCGGTTATCGTCAGGAAACTAACGTAGCACCCGACAGCACCACCGAAACCTATGTCGCGCTCAAAGTGATGATCGACAACTGGCGCTGGGTCGGCGTGCCGTTCTACCTGCGCACCGGCAAGCGCATGAGCGTGCGCGACACCGAGATCGTCATTTGCTTCAAACCGGCGCCGTATGCGCAGTTCCGCGATACCGAGGTCGAAGAGTTGCAGCCAACCTATCTGCGGATCCAGATCCAGCCCAACGAGGGCATGTGGTTCGACTTGCTGGCCAAACGGCCGGGGCCGGCGTTGAACATGGCCAATATCGAGCTGGGTTTTGCCTACAAGGATTTCTTTGAAATGCAGCCGTCCACCGGCTACGAAACCTTGATCTACGATTGCCTGACCGGCGATCAGACGCTGTTCCAGCGTGCCGACAACATCGAGAACGGCTGGCGCGCCGTGCAGCCGTTCCTCGACGCCTGGCAGCAGGACACGACGTTGCAGAGCTATGCGGCCGGCGAAGACGGGCCACAGAGCGCTGACGAGCTGCTGACCCGCGACGGTCGCGTCTGGCATAGCCTCGGATGAGTGACGTCACGCAACAACCCATCCGTTTTCTGCTCAGTGACATGGACGGCACGTTGTTGCTGCCCGATCACAGCCTCAGTCAGCGCACGATCGAGGCGGTCCGCGCCTTGCGCGAGGCCGGCGTACTGTTCAGCCTGGCCACCGGGCGTCCGCCCAAAGCCATGTTGCAGCAGATCGAAGCCCTGGGCGTCGATCTGCCGACGGCGGCCTTCAATGGCGGCACGATCGTCAACCCGGACGGCAGTGTGCTGGTTGCGCATTATTTGCCGGCAACCGCAGCGCTGACAGCATTGACGCTGTTTGCCGATCAGCCGGACATTGAAGTCTGGGTGTTCAGTGGCGGTGACTGGCTGTTAAAGGATTCGAACGGTCCGATGGTCCCGCGAGAGCAGCACGGCCTGGGGTATCCGCCGGTGGTGGTCGAGACATTTGAGCCTTACCTGGCCCGCATCGACAAGATCGTCGCCGCCAGCAACAACACCGAACTGCTGATCGAACTGGAAGCGCAGTTGCTGCCCAATGTCGAAGGGCAGGCGCAGGTGTCGCGTTCACAACCGGTCTATCTGGACGTGACCGCAATGCAGGCCAACAAGGGCGAGGCGCTGGCGACACTGGCCGAGTTTCTCGGTGTACCGCTGGAACAGACCGCTGCCCTCGGTGACGGCGGCAATGACCCGGCGATGTTTCATCGGGCTGGGTTGTCGATTGCCATGGGGCAGGCGGAAGAAGCGGTGAAGCGTCAGGCCGATGTGGTGACCGGGGCCAATACCGAAGACGGCGCGGCCCTGGCGATCGAGCGATACATCCTCAAACACTGAACACACAACAGACTGTAGGAGCTGTTACAACCAGTAGCTCACCGCGTACCAACCAAGAATCCCCATCACCACGGTGTAAGGCAGCGCCATCCACACCATCCGCCCGTACGACAAGCGAATCAGCGGTGCAATCGCCGAGGTCAGCAGGAACAGGAACGCCGCCTGGCCATTGGGCGTCGCCACGCTCGGCAGATTCGTTCCGGTGTTGATCGCAATCGCCAGGGCTTCAAAGTGCTCGCGGCTCATGTGGCCGGAGATGAACGCCTGCTTCACTTCGGTGATGTAAATGGTCGCCACGAACACGTTGTCGCTGATGGCCGACAGCAAGCCATTGGCAATAAACAACATGCCCGGTTGTTGATCGGCCGGCAGTGCCAGCACCCACTGGATCAGCGGCGTGAACAGTTGCTGATCGTGAATCACCGCCACGACTGCGAAAAACACCACCAGCAGCGCGGTGAATGGCATGGCGTCCTTGAAGGCGTTGCCGAGGCGGTGCTCGTCGGTGATGCCGGTAAACGCGGTGATCAGCACGATCACCATCAAACCGATCAGGCCGACTTCGGCAATGTGAAACGCCAGCCCGGCAATCAGAATCAGCGCTGCCGCCCCTTGCACCAGCAACGCAGCGCGCTGACGCGAAGTACGCTCTGCGTTGTCTTCGGCGGCGTAGTTGGCCAGTACCGTACGCACGTTGTCCGGCAGCAGCGTGCCGTAGCCAAACCAGCGCAGTTTCTCCAGCAGTACGCAGGTCACCAGGCCCGCTGCCAGCACCGGCAACGACACCGGAGCGATCTTCAGAAAGAACTCGGCGAAGTGCCAACCCATTTCATGGCCGATCAGCAGGTTCTGCGGCTCGCCGACCAGCGTGCACACACCGCCCAACGCAGTGCCGACCGCGCCGTGCATCAGCAGGCTGCGCAGGAAGGCGCGGAACTGTTCGAGGTCGGCATGGTGGAGAGTGGGCAAGTGCTGGTCATCGCAGAATGAGCTGTCATGACGCGGATCGCTGCCCGAGGCGACGCGGTGATACACCGAATAAAACCCCACGGCCGCACTGATGATTACGGCGGTCACGGTCAAGGCATCGAGAAACGCCGACAGAAACGCTGACAGGAAGCAGAACATCAACGCCAGCAGCGCCTTGGAGCGAACCCCCAGCAGCAGGCGCGAGAACAGAAACAACAGCAGGTCTTTCATGAAGTAAATCCCCGCCACCATGAACATCAGCAGCAGGATCACCGGGAAGTTGTGCACCAACTCGTCATAGAGCGCCTGGGGCGTGGTCATTTTCAGCAGCAGTGCTTCGACCAGCAGCAACCCACCGGGCATCAGCGGGTAACACTTGAGCGCCATGGCCAGGGTGAAGATGAACTCCAACACCAACAGCCAACCGGCCGCCACCGGGCCGATCGTCCACAACACCAGAGCGTTGAGAATCAGGAAACCGACAATGCTCGCCTTGTACCAGCGGGGTGAGTGCCCGAGAAAGTTGTGCGCGAAGGCTTGGGCCATTGAGCCGGACATCGGCTACTCCTTGTATTAAGAAGCGCGCAACTTGCCGTAAGCGCAAGGGAAGATCAAGTCCAAGAATAAGATGTCGGCCTAGTGTTGATAACGCGCGACGACCGCGCGGTAGTTTCCGTCCAGCGAATGGCCGCCGACGACGATGCAACCGTCGGCCTGCACGGCCAATGAAGTGGCGGTGTCCGGACCGCGACTCAGGCGTGTGCGAACCCAGCCAAGGCCATTGGCGAAGCTGCGGTCCAACGGCCCATTGGGTAAATACCGGGCGAGAATGAAGTCGGCTTCGACCCCGCCGACCGTCGCACCGACGGTCAGCACGCGGCCGTCCGGCTGTACCTGGGCGGCGGTCCACTGGCAGCCGCTGTGGCCAACCTGCAACAGTTTTGGCTGGCCACGATTGCAGCGAATGTCGGGTCGGCCGTTACTGTGAACGTTTAATGCGAGGCAGTGCATCGGGTCACGACTGCTGCCAAAACACTGCAAATGACCCTTTTCGTGCTGGACGATCTGGCAGACCTGAGCGCTGTGGCCCTGTACTTTGAAGGTCATGAAACCCTCCACGGCGAAACCGTCGTCCAGCCGGCCATCGGTGTGATAGCGCGCCAGCAAACCCTCCTCGGGAAAATTCATCGATCCGCCGACCAGGATTCGGCCATCGCGCTGCACCATCAGGCTGTTGAGCCAGGTGTTCATCAGCAAGTGCCGGACCATGACGAAACCGCGTCCGTTGAAGGTGCTGTCCAGCGAGCCGTCGGCGTTGAGCCGTATCAGCATGCCGACGTGATCGGCCAGTTCGAAGCGATGATTGGCCAGCAGCAGGATTCGACCGTCGTCCTGCACACAGGCATCACAGGCTTCGGTGCCCGGTACACCGGGCGGCAACCAGGCGTCGCGAGCGCCCTGGGAAAGATTCCCCGGCAGGCGCACCACGCAGCGGCCATGCTCACCAAAACCCTGGACAGGGCAGCCTTGCGGATCAAACATCGCCAGGGCGGGCAGCGTACGGTGAGCATTTTCGTAGTGCAGACCGGCCACCAGAATGTGCCCGTCGGCCAGCACCCGCACCGTGCCCGCCATAGCCTCGTAGCCGTGGGCGAACTGCCCGATGACGCTGCCTTGTTTGCCGAATGCCAGATCCGCCGAACCGTCCTCAAGCAGGCGGGCCAGTCCAAAGCGGCTGCCACCCGGCGTGCCGACCTTTGCCGCTACCAGCAAGCGGCCGGCGTGGTCAATCGCGACGCCATTGGCCATGCTGGAAGTACTGCCGGCGAAATACACTTGAGTCTTGCCGGTGCCAGCGAAACGCGTATCAAGTTGCCCTGCACCATGGACGGTTGCAGGTAAGGCAAAAGCAGTCTGGAGTGACATGCACGCATCTCCTTGCCAGTCGTCCTTGTCCGGGTGCCCGGAGGGTGACTGCATGAGCAGAACATTCAATCCCTGAATGCGCTGATGCACAACTGCCATTACTCTCGGGAGGCAGGGCGTTTTGTGCCAGAACAGTGTCTTTTCGAACCACTGACAAGCCTGCCAAGTAATCTGACGAGTTAGAAGATGAAACGGATGGGTGGGTGACTGTAAAAAACGTCAACTAAGGGGGGAAGAGGGGACGCGGATTACCGAGCGGTAATCCGCGAAAACGCTTAGTGCGGCATGGACCACGATTGCAGCGTGTAACCTTCCTCGCTCAGCTCGGCGCGGGCTTGTTCCAGCAAGTGTGCGAGTTGCTCTGGATCGGAATAGGCGCTGCTTGGAATTTGTTTGCGGCTGATGCGAGTGTTAGTGCGATCGATGACGGTCAGGCTGAGCTCGCCATTACCGTCTTGTGGTGCCCATGCCACGCATTGAAAGGGTTGGAATGCGCGGTCGGCAATCAAAAGAGCTTCGTTGATACGGAGCGGGGCGTTCATGGGATCTTCTCTCTGTATGCCCAATCAAGTGATGTGCCGTCGGTTGGGCTTACCGTTCGGCTGGTTACTTGTACTGATGCCCGCAACCGGGGGTTGGGTCACACACAATCAAAAGAATTTTCAACTTTCTTTCATGGCTTCGATATTCAGACTGTTTCTGAAAGCTGAATGAAAGGTTCAAGTCGTTAGGCAACTAACCAAATAAATACTTATAACTAATAGGCCAATAACCCTATAAGCAATCGATACAAGCCCGCGTCAATATTTTGCTAGTGTTACAGCCAAGTCCGCCAAATGACTGTTTTTGATAATATTTCCTAATAATTTGGCGCCAAGGAACAGTCATGATCGAAGCGCCTGCCTTACGACGTCTGTTAGTAGTGGATCCTTGCGACGACTGTCACCGTTTGCTGCCGGGTTTACGCGCTGTGGGTTGGGATGTTGACAGCTGTACCCTGGAAAACGCCGCCGAACGAACCTGTGACGTCGGCCTGTTGCGTTTGCAGCCCTTTCATCTGGAGCGCCCGGAGGCCGTCAAGGAACTGATCACCCGTAGCGGTACCGAATGGATCGCCGTGCTTAATCAGGAAGTCCTGCGAATGCAGAATGTCGGGGACTTCGTCTGTGAATGGTTTTTTGACTTTCATACCTTGCCGTTCGATGTCTCACGGGTTCAGGTCACTCTGGGGCGAGCGTTCGGCATGGCGCGCCTGCGCGGCCAGGGCACGGTTCATATCGATCAGCCTGAACACGAACTGCTCGGCGACAGCAAACCGATTCGCGAATTGCGCAAACTGTTGAGCAAACTGGCGCCCACCGAATCTCCGGTGCTGATCCGCGGCGAAAGCGGGACCGGCAAGGAAATGGTCGCCCGAGCCCTGCATCGACTGTCCCAGCGTCACAGCAACCCGTTCGTGGCGATCAACTGCGGCGCGATCCCCGAGCACTTGATCCAGTCCGAACTGTTTGGTCACGAGAAGGGGGCTTTTACCGGTGCCCATCAGCGCAAGGTCGGGCGGATCGAAGCGGCCAACGGCGGAACGCTGTTTCTCGATGAAATCGGTGATCTCCCCCTGGAATTGCAAGCCAATCTGCTGCGCTTTCTGCAGGAAAAACACATCGAGCGTGTCGGCGGGCATCAGCCTATTGCGGTGGATGTGCGGGTATTGGCGGCGACACACGTCGATCTTGAGGAGGCCATTGAGAAGAAACGCTTTCGCGAAGATTTGTACTACCGCTTGAACGTCCTGCAAGTGGTCACCGTGCCGCTGCGTGAGCGTCATGGCGATCTCTTGATGCTGGCCAACCACTTTTCCCACTTTTACAGCCATGAAACCGGTCGTCGTCCTCGCAGTTTCAGCGAAGACGCGCTGATCGCCATGGGCAAGCATGACTGGCCGGGCAATGTCCGCGAATTGGCCAACCGGGTACGTCGTGGGCTGGTATTGGCCGAAGGGCGGCAGATCGAGGCGCGAGACCTGGGGTTGATCAGTCAACACGCCACTGCTACGCCGATGGGCACCCTTGAAGACTACAAGACCCGCGCCGAGCGTCAGGCGCTATGCGATGTGTTGAACCGGCACAGTGACAATCTGAGCGTCGCCGCCAGAGTCCTGGGCGTATCGCGGCCGACTTTTTACCGATTGCTGCACAAGCACCAGATCCGCTAGGGCGGGTGAAACGAAAAGGCCCGCTGCGACATCCGTCGCAGCGGGCCTTTTCCATTGGGGTGAAACGGTTAGAAGTAGTACGGGAATTTCAGGCTGAAGGAAAAGTCTGGCGAGTCGTCGGTCAGGCCGATGGACAGGTTGGGAACGATCGTCAGGTTATCGGTTGCTGCCAGGGTCATGCCGATGTTGAAGTTGGCCGAGTTGTAATCGCTGTTGGAGATCGATTGCCAATCGCCACCGTCCGGCTTGATCTTGCTCTTGCGGGCGAACTGATCGGTGAACGAGAACGACATGCTCATTTTCTCGTTCAAGGCGAATGCAATGCCGGCGCCGACCTGCCAGGAATCGCCCAGTTTCACGTCCCCGGGCACCTTGGAGTTGACCTGAGGGCTGATGTCGCTGAAAGAGTCTTCCATGTTGTAGGTGTAGGCCAGGCTGCCGAACAGCACGGCAGGGTCGAAGCTCTTGACCAGCGAGATGCCCGGGGTTATCGACCAGACACCATTACCGGTAGGCAAGTCCTCGGGTACCGCGAGGTTATCGTTGTTCGCGGCCTGGACCAGCTTGATGCCGTAAGGGTCTTTACCGGTTGGCGCCTTGACGCGCAGTGTAACGACCGCGTCGGGCAGGTTGGCCGACTCATCCAGAAACTTGTAAGCAACGCCAAAGTTCACATCGCCGATGGTCGGGTCGCGGGTAACGGTTGCGTCCGACGTCACCGGGCCTGCGCCACCGGCACCACCGGAGGAGTACGTTGATTCGCGATAAACCACGGGAACGTTAATGTCGAACTGCCAACGTTGTGCCACGTTGTAGCGGGCGGTCAGGTCCAGGGTCCAGTTATCCGCCTTGATACGGTCGATATCGATGTTGCCGAGAAAAATCGCATCCAGTGCCAGGAAGCCGTTGAGCGTCAGTGCACGGGTATCGTAGTGGGTATAGGTCAGGCCTGTTTCGACGCTGAACTTGCCGCCGCCGAAGAACCCGCTGGCTTCGTCATACAGGTTGGAAACGCTTTGCGCAGGCTCCGAATCATCCTTGAGCGATTGGCCGTATGAACTGCCTGTGGTTCCCGGCGCACCGGCGGCCACAGTCTGGCCACCCTTGACCGTTTCTGCGGGGGATTTGGTCAGCCGTTTGGGAGCAGGTGTTGCAGGTGTTTCTTCGACTTGGCGAACGCGTTGCTCGAGTACCATCAGCGCGTTCTGTTGTGCTTCGTAACGCTGTTTCAACTCCATGAGCTCTTGTTTTAGTACTTCAACCTGGGGGTCCGGTGCTGCGTACAGCAGTGTGGCCGGGGCCAGGCTACTCAAACAAACGATAGCTCTGAACGTCAACGATCGGTGCATGGGTTAGCCGTCCCTTATCTGACTACATCTGATGACACTGAGCGTAGATCAGAATCCTTGAGTGCGAAGACCTTTGAGTTGGTCCAGGTTGCCGTTCAGCGACCCGGCTGTAGATACGTTGTCACGCAGCACGACATTGAGGGATGTGAGGTTGCGGACCTGGTTACCACCGCCGAGCAACGTCGTGTTCTGCATCAGCCCGCCCTGGGCCAGGCGTTGTACGGTACTGCCCTGGTTGTTGTTGGCCACGATGTTGAGCTGCACACCCGTACCGGTCGAGGAAACGCTCAACGAACCCGCGCCATTGGCGCCGACCAACGTCGAGCCTGTGGCCAACGCCTGGCCCTGCTGTTGCGTTGCTGGCGCTTGGCTAGCCTTTGTGACGTTGATCTCAACGTTGTTGTAGGCAGTGTTATGGTCGCCGGCAGCACGCACGACTTGAGTGACGCCTTCGGTGCTGTTGAGGCCGCTGCCGCCAGTGACGGTACCGGTGCCGGTGCTTTGCGAACGCGCTGAGCCATCGCCTTTTTCGTCGATCATCGACACATAGAACTGTGGCTTGATGGTTGATTGTTGAATTTGCATCGAGGAAGTTGCCCCGATCACTTCACCGTTGGCATTTTGCCAACTGCTGGTCATGACAATGCCGAAACTGATGATCCGTCCCGGCATGACATAGCGGCCTCGCAGGGTTGCCAATTCCTGATCCTTCAATTCAATCGGTTTGAATGTCTGTGCCTGGGTCGGCAGGCTGGCGGCCAGGCAAGCCACGGCTAGCCAGATTGGAGTCTTCATTGGATGCTCCGGGAGCGTCGTGCTCCTTGTCATTAGAAGAAGTCGCTTTGGATGAATCCGAAATCCATCAACTCTGCGTCTTGCACCGGGCTGAAGGTGTTGATGCGGTTCTTGGCGGTTAGTGGCATGGGTGGGTCGAGCAACGTGTTGGTTTTGTCGTAGCCCTGACCGATGACAGCAAAGATGATGCCGTTCCAGCCTTTTACAAAGTCGTCGACTTTGTAGCGTTTATGGCCGAGTACCGGATCCCCGATATATACCCAGCCCTTATGGACTCTTTGCATGACCACAAAATGTTTGTAGCCACGGATATCCAGGAGTACCACAACCGGAATTCTGATTTCGCTCAACGTATCCGGCGCTACCCGGTAGCCACGGGCCCGCATGCCGATACTTTCCACGTAACGCTTCATGTCGAGCATGGAGAAGCCCTGGACGCGTACAAGATCTTGATCGGAGTGCGCCAGCATGCCTTCGATAATCTGCTCTTCATTCACGTCCAGCCAATAGGCCTGGCGCAATATGGTCGCCAGCGCAGCTGCGCCGCAACTGAAGTCGGTTTTTTGTTGCACCAGGTCGGCAAACTTACGCTCGCGCATGCTCTGGATCGGCTTATACACCACCGCGCCGCCTGGCAGGACGGAAAGCGGCATTTGTGCAGCCTCGCTCACACTGGCCGCGCAAAGCAAAAATGCCAAGGCGATGATAATGCGCATGGTAGGACGCCTTCTGGGTGTGTTGAAACAGGCCCCCGTAAGGGGGCCTCCAGAGACAGCAATTAGAACGAGTTGTTGGAAATGGCCAGCGAGTTGCTTTGTTGGTTACCCACCCCGGCAGCTACGTTGACGCCCAGGTTGCCACTGCCACCATTGACCGAACCGCTCAGGGTTGCAGTGTTGGTCACAGGATTTGCCCAGCCAGTTGGAGTCAGCACTTGATAGGTGTAGGTATTGCTCAAATCATATGAGCTGCTTTCACTGTAGCTTTTCGCTTTGTCGTACGCAGATTCGGACGATTTGCTGCCCGATTTTTCGTACGAGGAGGCAGACGATTTCTCGTATGATTTATCGTACGATTTATCGAACGAGGAATCGCGCGATCTGTCGTACGAGGAGTCGCGCGATCTGTCGTACGATCTGTCTCTCGATGCGTCAAGCGTTGCATCAATCGATGCGTTAAGCGATGCGTCGGCAGTCCTGCTGCGGGTGCGATCGCCATTGCCATTATTGAAGGTACGGGAGCTGGCAGCCGCCGCAGTAGCGTCCAAAGTAGCGCTCAAGGAAGCACTCAAAGAAGCACTCGAAGAACCGCTCGCATTACTGCTGCTAGAACCGCTCGCATTACTGCTGCGAGAACCACTTATATCAACGCTTTTGGTACCGCTGGCATCAGAGCTCCTGGAACCGCTCGCGTCCCAGCTCGAAGAAGCGCTTCTACTGCCGCTAGCCTCGGATGATTTATCGCGAGAGAAACTACCGCTGGCCGAGTTGGTAACTGTCATCGTATCCAGGCGGTACGTCCGATCGGCGTTGTTATTCACTACCAGGCCAGGACCTTGTTGATCGGCAGAGGCGGTGGCTGTTGCGTTACCGAGCGGGGCATTGGTGTTGGCAATCGCCATGGTGTTTTTCTGTTGGTTGAGGTCGCCGCCAGCAATGTTGATACCCATGTTACCGCTGCCGCTATTCCCCGATCCGCTCATAACAGCAGAGGCTGTGCTACCGAAGTTGTTGACCCTGTTATTGTTGCTGTATTGCGTGACATCGGCGGTGGCTGTAGCAGTGCCGAACACGAAGCTGTTGTCCTGACTGGAGTTTGAGGCAGCATTTGCGATGGCGGCCGCGTTGTCTTGTTGGTTGCCGCTACCTGCAGCCACGTTGACGCCGACGTTGCCGCTGGCGCCTGTGGCAGAGCTGTTCATTTCAGCTTCGTTGATCGTCCCTTCGTTACGGATGCGGTTGTTGGTACTGCTCTGGTTATCCCATGCATTGGCCGTCGCATAGACAGGGATCTTTGTTGGAGGAGGGGTGTGATGGCCATTGTTCTGGCCATGGTGGTGGTCATTGTCACGCCGATCGTTTTGCCCAGCTTGTACAGCAACAGCCATGACCGCAGCAATTGCGAAAACCAGAGGCTTGAGTGCCATCGAAGGTTTCATGGTGATTCTCCGTACTTATTTTAGGTTAAGTGTTGTTTCTACCTGTTTGGGTCAGTCCATGACCCGTACGCTCAGGGTGTTGGCCGTTCGGTTTCCCACCCCGGAGCTCTGATTCAACTGGATCACCCCACGGCTACCGGTGAAGGCCTGATCGCTGGTAGCGACCTGGCGATTGCCTGGTGCAGAGTCAGTTGGATCGGAGTTGTTGATCAGCGCCACGTTCTGCTGCATGAGGACGCTGTCGTCGATACTTTGCGGCTGGGCACTGATGCTGATACGCAGTGCGTTGGCTTGCTGGTTGCTGGCGCCCGCGCTCTGGTTGACGCCCAGAGCGCCACTGCCGTTGCTGAAGGAGTCGCCTTGAATGCTGGATCGAGCATCGATCCTGGGGTCGACCTCCGTCCGCAGCCGTTGGCGAATCTGCGTGGTCGCGCTGGCTCCATGGCCAACGGCGATGGCCCGGGCGTTGGCCTGTTGCTGCAGATCGCCGGCAGCCTGGTTGACGGTGAGGTTGCCCTGGTACTGCATGCCCGAACCGTCGATTTCGGCGTTATTGATGACGGGGGGGTGGGCAAAGGTCGATGCACTGCAAAACATGGCAATCATCAGCAGCATACGATTCATCTTAACGGTCTCCCGTTACGACTCTCAGAGCACCCAGGCCTTGCTGGATGTTTGAGTTGACCATGTTGGCAATACCGTTGCCCGAATTTCCCGAACGTCCAGCGGGGAGGTTGGAAAGCTGGGTCTGGTTGGTGAGATTGCCGCTCAGGTTGTTGGTGTTTTGCGTGACCAGGCGGGAGATGCCTGCACCACTGGCGACGCTGGCAAAGTCGCCGTCGCTCAATTCGTTCGTTTGCCTGAGGACTTGTTTGGACGGGTTGGCATTGGCGGTTGTGGGGCTAGGGTCGGGAATCACCGGCGCTCGCGTTGCCATGCGCGGTTGGACATCACGTTTGATAATAATGATGCCGTTGTCAGCCTGTACAGGCAGGCAGACACTTGAGCCTAGTGCGCATCCGATCAACAGGAGGCTATAGATGCTGTTATCAAATGTCCCCACGGCGGCGATTCCTTCTTTGTTGGCGGCTGGCCCTAGTCAGCCTTGTGAAGGAGAGAGCGAAAGCCGTGCCGCTTTTTGATAATTGTTTTGATTCAAAGGGTTATCGATCAAGCGCAGTGGATCGATGATTGAGCTGCTTCAGGTCTGAGACAACGCAGGGTGCTGCAACGGGCTGAAGGGAAGGTAAAGCTCCGGATCCAAGGGTTTGCGCTGTGGTGTACCAGCGCGTTAACACATGGCATGACAAGATGATGAATGGGGTTGAAACAGGCTGTTCGAGAGGGGAGGTGTGTTTCAGAAACGGACGCATTTGAAAAAATACTGCAACAAATGCTGGGGTATTGGCCAGTGCCCGTCAGCTCCCCACAGGTTCTGATTAGCGCCCAAGCAGCAAAGTAACGGCTTGCAACGCCTGGGCCCGGCGTTCAGTCCAATGGCCTTGAATCACTTGAACAGGCTGTCGATGCTGCTCCAGCCATGCATGGGTCGCGTTGAAAAAGGCCCGGCGCTCATCCAGTTCGGGCTGACACCGCTGACCATCGTCGGTCCAGTCGACGAGTTCGGGAGACAGCAGCAAGTGCAGGTCGTAATGCCGAGCCAGCAACGCCTGTTCGAGCCAGGCCGGACAATCGCCAAACAGGGTTTGGCTCCACAACATATTGCTCAGCAAGTGAGTGTCGAGAATCAGCAGCGGCGGCTGAAAAGCTCGGGCGTCATCTTCCCACTGCAGCTGTCCGCGAGCGATGTCGGGGATATCGGCCAGGCAAGTGTCTCGCGCCTTCTGCTCAATGAACCAGCGTACGTATTCGCCCACCAGAGCGCCGCCGAATTGCTGTTGCAGTTCGGCGGCCAGCCAGCTCTTGCCGCTGGATTCGGGGCCCGTGAGTACCAGCACTTTCATGTGCGCAATGCCGGGTCGGCGCGCCACGTCCGCCAGCCTTGCACCGCCAGCACTGCGAACACCCCATAGAGGCCGGCGGTGAGGTACAGCGCTTTATAGATGAACAGGCCGACGAAGATTACGTCCAGCGCAATCCACAGCGGCCAGCATTGCAGACGTTTTTGCGCCATCCATAACTGCGCCACCAGGCTGAAACCGGTCAACGCCGCATCGAGCCAGGGCTGAGCGGCATCGGTCCAGTGGGCCATCGCGGCCCCCAGCAGCAGACTGCCGACCGCGCCGACGGCCAGACCGAGCGCTATCGACTGTCCATCGAGCTGGCTGACCTGCCGCCCGTCATGCGTCGCGCCCGCACGGGTCCACTGCCACCAGCCGTAGAGCTGCAAGGCGGCGTAGATCACTTGCAGCAGCATGTCCGAATACAGCTTCACCTCGAAAAAAATCCAGCTATACAGCAGCACCATGACCAGGCCGATTGGCCAGCACCAGGGGTTCTGTCTGACCGTCAACCAGACGGCGATCACGCCGAGGGCGGCGGCAAACAGTTCAAGCCCGGACATGGAGGTTCCTTGGTGTCGTAGAAATGAGGGGGGCGAATAGTACCCGGAAAAACCGCGTTATCGTTCATCGCGAGCAGGCTCGCCCCCACATTGGCTCAGTGATGCTCACAAAAAATGAGCAACGCCGATTAAGTGTGGGAGCGAGCCTGCTCGCGATGGGGCGACTGGTGTTCCGAACTGGCCGGGTCAGTTGCCCCTACTGAAAGTGATCAGACCCGAAACTGCGTGAGCAGCCCGTTCAACTGCTCGCTCAGTTCCTTGAGGTGAACGCTGGCCACGCTCGACTGCTCGGCCGCCAATGCCGTGCTGTGGGACAACCCCGCGGCCTGGGTGACGTTCTGATTGATGTCTTCCACCACATGGGCCTGCTGCAAGGTCGCGCTGGCAATCGAGGCGTTCAACCCGTTGAGGTTGCGCAAGGCCTGGCCGATGGCATTCAGGCTGGCGCCGGCCAGACCGGCCTGCTCGATGGTCAGTTGTGACGCACGGCTGCTGTCGCCGATCACCTTGACCGCCGCTTCGGAATGGCTTTGCAGGCGTTCGATCATCGACTGGATTTCTGCCGTCGACTTCTGGGTGCGCTGGGCCAGCAGCCGCACTTCATCGGCGACCACCGCAAACCCTCGACCCTGCTCACCGGCCCGGGCGGCTTCGATGGCCGCGTTGAGGGCCAGCAGGTTGGTTTGCTCGGCGATGGAGCGGATCACCTCCAGGACACTGCCGATCTGCGTGCTCTCGGCAGCCAGCGTACGAATCACTTCGACGGCTTGATCGATGGTCGAAGACAGCTTGTCGATCTGCTGTAAGCTGCCATCGATATTGACCTGCCCCTGCTGCGCCTGGGACTCGGCATTGCGCATTTCACTGGCCGCGTGCTCGGCGTTTTTGGCCACATCCTGCACGCCGTAGGTCACTTCATTGATCGCGGTCGCCACCAGTTCCATTTGTTGAGATTGCTGCTGGCTGCGTTGCTGGGCCTGCGCGGCATCGTTGCCCAATTCACTGGAAGACTGGCCCAGTGCGCCGGCGGACACTTGCAACTGACCGATCACCAAGCGCAGTTTGGTGGTAAAGGCATTGAAGTGCCGGGCCAGTTGCGTGACTTCGTCCTGGCCGTGGGTATCGAGGCTGCGGGTCAGGTCGCTTTCACCGCTGGCGATGTTGGCCATGGCGTTCACGGTTTCCTGCAGCGGGCGCACGATGCTGCGGGCAATCATGATCACCAGCAGCGCCATGATCAGGGCTATCACCAGGCCGACGAAAGACGCCTTCCAGACCTGAGCATAAAACTCGGCCTGCATGTCATCGATGTACACGCCCGAGCCGATCACCCAACCCCAGGGCTCGAACAGTTTGACGTAGGAAGTTTTCTCTACCGGGGCACTGGCACCCGGTTTCGGCCAGCGATAGTCGACCATGCCGGCGCCCTTGGCCTTGGCGATGGCGACCATCTCGTTGAACAGCGCGAAACCGTCGGGGTCGCGGATCGTCGACAGGTTCTGGCCTTCAAGTTTCGGATTGGTCGGGTGCATGATCATGACCGGCGTCAGATCGTTGATCCAGAAGTAGTCATTCTGGTCGTAGCGCAAACCGCGCACGGCGGTCAGTGCCTGCTTTTGCGCGGCGTCACGGGTGAGGGTGCCGGCAGTTTCCAGGCCGTGGTAGTAGGTAAGGATGCCACTGGCGGTCTGCACCACATGCTGGGTCTTTTGGGCCTTGGCCTGATAAAGGTCGTCGTGAATCTGCTTGAGCATCAACGCGCCCAACGTCAATAGCATCACCACGGCCACGATCAAGATAAGCCACAAGCGTCGGCTGATCGACACACTGCGCAAGCTGTTCATAACGCTGCTACTCCAGTTTCTTGTTCTTGTTATAAACGATCGCCAGCATCCAACCATACTTTGCTGATCGGGCCTATGCGACTCAGGTCCTATTACGCGGCAGCGTAAATGAGGCTTGTCTGATAGGATTTCGGCCCCGCACGGAAAAACCTGAGTCCAAGTCGATTTTTCACAGAATTTTTACGGTTTTGTGTGGATCTTGTGCGCGCGGGCCTTCAGCGGACGCTGATCGTGGGTAACGTTCTACAAATTATTAACGGGGCATGCCTGGGGGCATGGCTTCTTGGGGGATTGATGGATCTTTGGACAGCCTTGCAGGCATTGATTTTAGGCGTGGTAGAAGGGCTGACGGAGTTCTTGCCCATTTCCAGTACCGGGCACCAGATCATTGTGGCGGACTTGCTCGACTTTGGCGGTGAGCGGGCCATGGCCTTCAACATCATCATCCAGCTCGGGGCTATCCTGGCGGTGGTCTGGGAGTTTCGCCGCAAGATCTTCGACGTGGTCATCGGCCTGCCGACGCAGCCCAGCGCTCGACGCTTTACCGCGAACCTGTTGATCGCCTTCTTGCCAGCGGTGGTATTGGGGGTGATTTTCGCCGACTTGATCCACAAATACCTGTTCAACCCGATTACCGTCGCCACTGCATTGGTCGTGGGCGGGATCGTCATGTTGTGGGCCGAACGCCGTCAGCATGTCGTGCATGCTGAAAGCGTCGACGACATCACCTGGAAAGAGGCCCTGAAAGTCGGCTTCGCCCAGTGCCTGGCGATGATCCCCGGGACCTCGCGTTCCGGCTCGACGATCATTGGCGGTTTGCTGTTCGGGTTGTCGCGCAAGACGGCCACCGAGTTCTCGTTCTTCCTTGCCATGCCAACCATGGTCGGCGCGGCGGTGTACTCGGGCTATAAATACCGTCATCTGTTTGTGCCAGCGGACTTTCCGGTATTCGCCATCGGCTTCGTCACTGCGTTTATCTTTGCGATGATCGCCGTGCGCGGCTTGCTCAAGTTCATCGCCAGCCACAGCTACGCGGCGTTCGCCTGGTATCGCATTGTGTTCGGCCTGGTGATCCTGGCGACCTGGCAATTCGGCTGGGTCGACTGGACCGCCGCCAAGCCATGAACGACTTCGCCGCACGCAACAACCCCGGGCGCAAGTCCGGGGGAGCGATTCAGCACCCACGACTGAAACTGCTGGTGTTCGCTGTGCTGTGCGCAGTGCCGTTGTTTGGTTCAGTGTCGCTGTGGTTGCGCGGGGTATCGGTGATTCCCCTGGCGGCCTACGGCATCGTCAGCGTGCTGGCGTTTTTCCTGTACTGGAGCGACAAGCACAAGGCCCGCGCCGACAGCTGGCGCACGCCGGAGAACGTTTTGCACGCGGTGGAGCTGGCGGGTGGTTGGCCGGGCGCCTTGCTGGCCCAGCAAGTATTTCGGCACAAGACCCGCAAGGTTTCGTTTCAGCTGGTGTTCTGGCTCATCGTGCTGATGCATCAGGTGTTCTGGATCGACCAGCTGTTTCTGGGCGCTCATCTGCTCGCGCTGTTCTAAGGTCTTTAAAGCAGCAAGCCGACCTGCGTGCGCTTGGGCAACTTGCTCACCACCAGTTGGTGGGAACGTTGCAGCAAGCCTCGCAGCTCTTCGGTGCCCAGCGGGTAGGGCGTTTCCATGATGATCCACTGAGCCCGGGCCAGATACGGCGCCGGGTGAATGCCTGGCCGGTCGCAATGGCCCAGGAACAGGTCCTTGTCGACCTTGAAGGCCAGGGACTGTCCCCGCAGGTTCTGCAAGGCGAACATCTTGTTCCCGGCAATCGAGAACACCCGCACACCCCCCCACTTGTAATCTTCCCGCGCGCCGGGCAGCCCCAGGCAGAATTGCGCGACGTCCTCTTCGCTCATTGGTCTTGCCTTCATAGCAGTCGGTCCCCACAGGCATTGAATGATTCGATCAAATGGTCGATCCAGGCGCGCACCGCCGGCATCACCCCGCGTCGATGCGGGTAGACCGCTTGCAACCAGCCGCCCGGCAATGACCAGTCGGGCAGCAATTGCACCAGTGAACCGTTTTCCAGTTCCTGCTCGCAATACATCATCGGCAATATGGTGAAGCCCAGCCCGGACAGGGTGCAAGTCTTGCGCACGATAAAGTCCTCGATCCCCAATCGGGCTTCGAACGTCATGTCACAGGCCTTGCCCTGCTGGTCGAGCATGCGTAGATGTACCAGGCGATCGGCTTCCAGGGCACCCAGTATCGGTACGTTTCTCAAGTCGTCCGGCGACTTGATCTCCCGCTCACGAAGAAACGCCGGGCTGGCGACCATGACGGTCTGCGCCTGACGTAAGCGGCGGGTGACCAGCAAGGGATCTTCATCGCCCAGTTCCCGCACCCTCAAGGCAACATCGACGCCTTCGGTCACCAGGTCGACCCGACGGTTGAGCATCATGACCTCCAACTGAACCTGAGGGCATTTCTCCAGAAAGCTGCTGATCACCGTCGGCAAGATGTGGTGGGCCAACCCCACCGGACAGGACACCCGCAGTCGCCCCCGGGGTTCGCTGGACATGCTGGCCACCGCTTCGTCGGCCATCTCGGCTTCCAGCAGCATGGCCTGACAATGCCGCAGGTAGCGCTCGCCCACGGCGGTCAGGTTGAGTTGGCGGGTGGTGCGTTGCAGCAGGCGCGCGCCCAGGCGTTCTTCCAGCTCGGCGATGCGTCGTGACAATCGGGACTTGGGAATCCCCAGCAAACGCCCGGCCGCCGCGAAGCCACCGGCGTCGACCACCTTGGCGAAATAGTAGAGGTCGTTGAGGTCTTGCATGATTTAAATCCAACTGTTCTATCAGTGGGACAAACTATCGCATTGTTGCCGACTAATCAGCTATTGGTTTCGTCGGTAGGATTGTCTCCATCAGATCGCCGGGTGGCGATCCTCACCTTGGAGATCCCACATGAAATTACTGCATATCGATTCGAGCATTCTGGGTGATAACTCGGCTTCCCGTCAGTTGAGCGGTGAAGTCGTCAAAGCCTGGCAAACCGCCGAGCCTGGCGTTGTGGTGACTTACCGCGACCTGGCCGCCGATGCCATCAGCCATTTCTCCGCCACCACCCTGGTCGCCGCCGGTACCGCCGCTGAACTGCGCAACGCCGCGCAACAGCATGAAGCCGAGCTGAGCGGGCAGGCCCTGGCCGAATTCATCGCCGCCGATGCCGTCGTGATTGCAGCGCCGATGTACAACTTCACCATCCCGACTCAACTCAAGGCCTGGATCGACCGCATCGCCGTGGCCGGCCAGACCTTCCGCTACACCGAAGCCGGCCCTGAAGGCCTGTGCGGCGGCAAGAAAGTGGTCATCGTTTCGACGTCTGGCGGTTTGCATGTAGGCCAACCGACCGGCACTGCTCACGAAGACTACTTGAAGGTGCTGTTCGGTTTCCTTGGCATCACCGACATCGAGTTCGTCCGCGCCCATGGCCTGGCCTACGGTGATGACGTGCGCACCAAAGCCATGAGCGACGCCCACGTGCAGATCAGCGAGCAATTGTTCGCTGCCGCGTAAGGCTTGCGTAAAAGTCGTAAACAGCTCAGGCAATACCCCTGAAACTCTGTATTCTGGTCATCGTGATGGCCAGGTACGGAGTTTTTTGTTTCTGGCGGTGATCAGTTTCTGGCCCGGGTTATGCAGTCGAGGGTTAATATCTGCGGTCAGGTAATATAGGTGGGGCATCCCATGGTGCGTCTTTGTGCAACGCTACTGATTTGCCTGCTTGGCAGCCTGAATTCAGTGCACGCCGCGCCTGCGCCGCATCCTCACTGGAGCGTCGGCTTCCATGAGATGACGTTCCTCGATCCGCTGGACTTGAAGCCGATGCGTGCCATCGCCTTTTACCCGTCCAGTGAGAGGGAGCATTCCAGCAAGCTCGAGGGTTACACGGTCGAAGCCGGTGAAGACACCAAAGTCGCCATCGGACGCTTCCCGATGTTGATGCTCTCTCACGGCAACACCGGAACCCCGCTGGCCTTGCACGACCTCGCCACCTCATTGGCACGCAAGGGCTTTGTGGTGGTGGCGGTGATCCATCCCGGCGACAACTCCAAAGACCACAGCCGTCTCGGCACCTTGAGCAACCTTTACGGGCGGCCAATCCAGATTTCCGAAGCCATTACCGCGACGTTGGGCGACCCTATGCTCGCGCCCTTCGTCAATGCCGATCAAGTCGGGGTGATTGGCTATTCGGCGGGCGGTGAGACGGCGTTGATTCTGTCCGGTGCTACGCCGGACCTGGATCGTCTGCGCCGTTATTGCCAGGAGCGCCCGGATGATCACGATGCCTGCAACACGCAAGGTGAACTGATCGTCGACCGCGATGACTTGCAGCCAGTGCCAGACCCGCGAGTGCATGCCTTGCTGCTGATGGCGCCGCTGAGTCTGAAATTCGGCCGTCACACCCTGGCCGACGTGCATGTGCCGGTGCTGCTATACAGCGGCGATGGCGACAAACTGGTGGCGTTCGACAAAAACGCTGCAGCCCTGGCGCGCAAACTGCCGACCGCACCGGATTTCAAATTGCTGGCCGGGGCAGGGCACTTCGTGTTCCTGGCGCCGTGCAACGAAGAACAGATCGCCACCATGCCGGCGCTGTGCACCGATGCCGACGGCGTCGACCGCAAGGACATTCACCGCAACCTGATCTCCGAAGCCGGACGTTTCTTTTCCCATGCCTTGGGCAAACCGAGCCGGGCCGGCATGCAAACCGCAGATCAATAAATTCCCCGGACCCCCTGTGGGCCTGTGGGAGCGGGCTTGCTCGCGAAGGTTTCAGCACCACAAAAATCATTGGCCCAGAAATGCAAAAAGCCCTGTCACCAGGACAGGGCTTTTTACTTGCAGCCAGAAGCCGCCTTACATCAACACACCCTGACTACGCAGGTAGTCGTCATAGGTGCCGCTGAAGTCGATCACGCCATCGGCGCTCAACTCGATGATGCGGGTGGCCAGGGACGATACGAACTCACGGTCGTGGCTGACGAAGATCAGCGTGCCCGGGTAGTTCTCCAGCGCCAGGTTCAGCGCCTCGATGGATTCCATGTCCAAGTGGTTGGTCGGTTCGTCCATCACCAGCACGTTCGGCTTTTGCAGGATCAGCTTGCCGAACAGCATGCGACCTTGCTCACCACCGGAGATGACCTTGACCGACTTGAGGATCTCATCGTTGGAGAACAGCATGCGGCCGAGGGTGCCGCGAACCAGTTGCTCGCCGCCCTGGGTCCATTGGCCCATCCAGTCGAACAGGTTGCAGTCGTCTTCGAAGTCGTGAGCATGGTCCTGGGCGTAGTAGCCCAATTCTGCGGCGTCGGTCCATTTCACGGTGCCGGCGTCCGGGGTCAGTTCATTGACCAGAGTGCGCAGCAGGGTGGTTTTACCGATACCGTTCGGGCCGATGATCGCCACGCGCTCGCCAGCTTCAACCTGGAAGCTGAAGTCCTTGAACAGCGGCTTGCCGTCGAAACCTTTGGCCATGCGCTCGACGATGACCGCTTGACGGTGCAGCTTCTTGGTTTGTTCGAAACGGATGAACGGGCTCACACGGCTCGAAGGCTTGACCTCGGCCAGTTGGATCTTGTCGATCGCCTTGGCGCGGGAAGTGGCCTGCTTGGCTTTCGAGGCGTTGGCCGAGAAGCGGCTGACGAACGATTGCAGTTCCGAGATTTGCGCTTTCTTCTTGGCGTTGTCCGACAGCAGTTGCTCGCGGGACTGGGTCGCCACGGTCATGTACTCGTCGTAGTTGCCCGGGAACAGGCGCAGTTCGCCGTAATCCAGGTCAGCCATGTGGGTGCACACGCTGTTCAGGAAGTGACGGTCGTGGGAGATGATGATCATCAGGCTGGAGCGCTGGGTCAGCACGTTTTCCAGCCAACGGATGGTGTTGATGTCCAAGTGGTTGGTCGGTTCGTCGAGCAACAGCACTTCAGGATCGGAGAACAGCGCCTGCGCCAGCAACACGCGCAGTTTCCAGCCCGGCGACACTTCGCTCATCGGGCCGAAGTGCTGCTCGATGCCGATACCCAGGCCCAGCAACAACTCGCCGGCACGGGATTCGGCGGTGTAGCCGTCCATTTCGGCGAATTCGGTTTCCAGCTCGGCCACGGCCATGCCGTCTTCTTCGGTCATTTCCGGCAGCGAGTAGATGCGGTCGCGCTCGGCCTTGACCTTCCACAGCTCTTCGTGGCCCATGATCACGGTGTCGATCACGGTGAATTCTTCGTAGGCGAACTGGTCCTGGCGCAATTTACCCAGACGCACGTTCGGCTCGAGCATGACCTGGCCGCCGGACGGCTCGAGGTCGCCACCGAGGATTTTCATGAAAGTCGACTTGCCGCAACCGTTGGCGCCGATCAGACCGTAGCGGTTGCCCGCGCCGAATTTGACCGAAACGTTTTCGAATAGCGGCTTGGCGCCGAACTGCATCGTGATGTTAGCTGTAGAAATCAAAGGTTTATCCTGCGGAGCATTCAGAGTAGCTAGGGTTGCGGCAGTACCGATTCAGTACCCGTTTCCGACAATGCCGACCACGGGAAATACATCCCGGTCAGAAGCGGAAGGTCCATCTGGCAATAAGTGGACAGCAGCATGTGGAGCGCTTGGCCCGAGTCGAAGTGCGCTGAGGCGGGGTTTATCCCGTCATCAACCAAGGGGGGCGCGTAATGTTTGGCGGCGATTGTACTGGTCTGGCTCTTTAAACGATAGGGCGTTAAGGCCGCACGGGCGTTTTGGCGGCATCAGTGGACACATTTTCACAGTTGAAGGTTAACTATTGGTTACAAACTGTGGCTAGAATGCCATCTTTCGTACCCATGCCGACGGTCGGCATGGCTCAAGAACGCGCCATCGGGACGCAGTTTGTTCACCTCTAACGTGTGACGACTTCCGTGAAACTTATCATTGCCGCTATTTATGTTTTATCCATCGCCTATGTCCATCTGCGCGGTCGGGTACGCCATAAGCTGGGTCGCCAACTGAGCGACCATTCGACGTTTCTGGCGCCGATCAATTGCGTCCTATATCTGTTCTCGAAAATTCCCAGCAAACCTTATCTCGATCCGGCGGACTTTCCCGACCTGAGCCCTTTGCAGGCTCATTGGGAAGAAATTCGCGCCGAAGGCCGGAATTTGCTCAAGGCCGGGGAGATCAAGCGTTCGAATCAATACGACGACGTTGGTTTCAACTCGTTTTTCAAAAGTGGCTGGAAGCGTTTTTATCTAAAGTGGTACGGCGACAGTCACCCGTCGGCCGCCAAGCTTTGCCCGCGCACCACTGAACTGGTGCAAAGCATTGGCTCGATCAAGGCGGCGATGTTCGCCGAGTTGCCACCGGGTTCCAAACTGGTCCGGCACCGCGATCCGTATGCCGGTTCGTACCGTTATCACCTGGGGCTGGAAACGCCGAACGATGCCGGTTGCTACATTAACGTCGATGGTGAGAACTACCATTGGCGCGACGGCGAAGCGGTGATGTTCGATGAGACGTTCATTCATTACGCTGAAAACACCACCGGGCAGAACCGCATCATCCTGTTCTGCGATGTCGAACGGCCGATGAAGTATCGCTGGGCGACGGCGTTCAACCGTTGGTTCAGCCGTACGGTGATGGCGGCCGCGGGCGCGCCGAACGATGCGGGCGACAAGACCGGTGCCATCAACCGCTTGTTCACCAGAATCTACAAGGTTCGCCTGCGGGGCAAAGCGCTCAAAAAGCGTAACCGCACCCGTTACTACCTTGAGAAGTGGGCGATTTTTGGTGGGGTGCTGGCGATTTTTATTCTGATCTGAGTTTTGTGTTGCGGCGCATAACGCCATCGCGAGCAGGCTCGCTCCCACCGTCGATCTATGTCGTTCACAGAACCAATGTGGGAGCGAGCCTGCTCGCGAAGAGGCCAGTATTCTCACCGCATAACGATGGATATTTCAGTGACCGGTCAGCCACGAGAATGCTTCGTGGCTTTTTTGTCTGTGGTCGTTTTGGCTTTACTGGCCGTTTTACCGGTGCCCTTACCGCCAAGGCTGCGTTTGAGCAGTTCGGTCAGATCAATCACATCCGCCGTTTTACGCGCCTCTTCACCCGTCGCCGTTTCAACATCTTCGATCTGGCCTTCATTCGCCTTCTTCTCGACCAGCGCCATGATCTTGTCTTCGAAGCTGTCGCGGTACTCCTCAGGCGTCCAGTCGGCGCTCATGTCCTCCACCAGCCGTTTGGCCATCTCCAGTTCACCTTTGGCCAGATCCGGCCTGGTCACGTCACTGCCCAGTTCCAGTTGAGCCAGGCTGCGAACCTCGGCGGGCCAGCGCAGCAATACCAGGACCATGGCCGATTCCAATGGCATCAGCGCCGCCAAGTGCTGGCGGGTATGCAACACAACGCGGGCCAGGGCGACCTTGTCGGTTTGGCTGAGGGTCTCGCGCAACAGCGCATAGACCTTGCCGCCGCGTTTATCTGGCGTCAGATAGTAGGGCGTGTCGATGTTCTGCAGGGGGATCTGTTCGCTGTCGACAAAGGCAAAAATGTCGATGGTCTGGGTCGACAGTGGATGGGCCGAGCGAATCTCCTCTTCGCTGAGCACCACGTAACGGCCCTTTTCGTACTCGACCCCTTTGACGATGTGCGCTTGGGTGACGTCCTTGCCGGTGACTTTGTTGATGCGCTTGTAGCCCACCGGCTCCATGCTGCGGCTGTCGAGCCAGTTGAAATCGATCCCGTGGGAAGACGTTGCCGAGACCAGCGCCACGGGGATGTGCACCAGACCGAAACTGATCGCGCCTTTCCAGATTGCCCGTGCCATCGCCGTGCTCTCGTCAGTGGATTGATGTTCAGGTGACCTGTGGCCAAGGGCAAAAGTTTCAGTCGGTTGCGGTCCGGTGCTGCGGGCGGATCGGCGGTGCGGTCAACTCGTGTTACATCTTCTGGAAGAGGTTTTGGTTAACAAATCCGAACCCCAGGCGTAGCGTGGCTCTATTCATCCATGAAGCGTCGCACGCTCATTTTGAGAGGTCTCCATGAACCGATGTGTGTTCGGTGTCATTGCGCTGGCATTGAGTGGCGTGCTGAGTCATTTGGCGCTGGCAAACACCGCAGCGCCGTCCTCGCCGTTGCTGCTGGCCCAGAACCTGCCGGGCGGCGCCAACAACAATCCTTACAACAGCCCGATCCGCCGGGCCAATCCCAACAGCATGCAAGGCACGCAACCCGGCATCCCGGTGATCCGCGGGCCGAACACGGCGCCTGTGCCACGGCCGCCAACCCTCGATAACGGCGGTATCGGCAATCGCTATCCGCAGGATCGACCGGCGCCGGCCAGCCCACCGAAATTCATTCCCAACCCGCCTCATCGGGACGCAGACACCAGCAACCGTTGAACGGCAGGGCAGAGGTCTTGCCCGCCATTTTGACGACAAAAGGAATCGTGCATGTTGCGTAAGACCCTCTTGGCCACCTTCTGTACCAGCGTGTTGTTTACAGCCATGGCGCCCGTTTACGGGGCGCCGCCCCTGGTTTTGAAAAGCGAGCAGGGCACCCTTGAGGTCACGCCGATCGTTGAGGGGCTGGAACACCCCTGGGCCCTGGCGTTTCTGCCCGACCGCCAAGGGATGCTGGTGACCGAACGGCCCGGCAACCTGCGGGTGGTCGGCGCCGACGGCAAACGCTCGGCCCCGCTCAGCGGCGTGCCTCAGGTCTGGGCCAAGGGGCAGGGCGGTTTGCTCGATGTGGTGTTGTCGCCCGACTTCAAGCAAGACCGCATGGTCTATCTGTCTTACGCCGAAGGGGGCGGTGAGGGCGACAAGGCCGGCACGGCGGTCGGTCGCGGACGGTTGTCGGAAGACCTGACGGCCATCAAGGATTTCAACGTGATCTTCCGTCAGGCGCCAAAACTCTCGGTCGGCAATCACTTCGGCTCGCGGCTGGTGTTCGACCGCGACGGTTATCTGTTCATCACCCTGGGCGAGAATAACGACCGGCCCACGGCGCAGGACCTCGACAAACTGCAAGGCAAGGTCGTGCGGCTCTATCCGGACGGCAAGGTGCCGAAGGACAACCCCTTCGTCGGGCAAAAAGGCGTGCGCCCGGAAATCTGGTCCTACGGCCATCGCAACCCGCAAGGCGCGGCGCTCAACCCCTGGAGCGGCACACTCTGGGAAAACGAGCACGGCCCCCGGGGCGGCGACGAAATCAACATTATCGAACGAGGCAAGAACTACGGCTGGCCGATAGCAACCCATGGCATCAACTATTCCGGCCTGCCGATCCCGGAGGCCAAGGGCGAGACCTACGAAGGCACCGTGGGCCCACACCATGTCTGGGCAAAATCCCCTGGCCTCAGCGGCATGGCCTTCTACGACAGCAATCGCTTCAAGGCCTGGCAGCACAACGTGTTTATCGGTGCACTGGTGAACCAGGAACTGATCCGCCTGCAGTTCGACGGCGACAAAATTGTTCACGAAGAGCGGTTGCTCGGTGAGCTCAACAGACGGATTCGCGATGTGCGGCAGGGGCCGGATGGGTATCTGTATGTATTGACCGATGAAGATGACGGGGGGCTGTACAAGGTTGGCCTGAAGTAAAACGCATAACCTGTGGCGAGGGAGCTTGCTCCCGCTGGGGTGCGAAGCGCCCCCCATGCAATCGACTGCTTCGCACTCGAACGGGAGCAAGCTCCCTCGCCACAGGTTTACTCACGCCGGTAGAGAATCACCGCAGCCCGCAGCTTGCCTCGTCCGAAACTGCACATTTTGTCGAATTCCCCATGGCTGACCGGCAAGTGTTGGCAGTCCATCGGCTGACGATGCTGGCTGTGATCCACATCCGGATCGTGCAGGTAGACGAACTCTTCATCGCAATCGGTGACGATCACCCAGTGCGGCGCCTTGGAGCGGGTCAGGCGATAGCTGCTGATCAGTACCAGCGGCTGTCCGCCATCGTGCAGCAACCGTGGCAGATCCAGTGGTCCGCCGATCATTCGCTCCACGTCGGTGGCTTGCAACTGCGCTGTGAACGCCTCGTGTACCAGGCGCATTACGTCTTTTTTATGCGCATCGCGCACACCGTCGAGAAACAGCGGGCCGGCCATGCTCAGTTGCAGACGCACCCGAAATCCTCGTCGCCATGCCGCCAACGCCAGGCCTTGGGGGCTGCAACCACCGTGGCCGGACGTCATGAACACCGTGGTCGCTTCGCGCCAGATTTGCAGTTCTTCGCCACGCTCCAGCGCTCGATCGTCTTGCAGCGCGCCCATGGCCATCAGCAAGCAGGCCGGGCCACAAGTGAACTCGGTGGTCTGCGGGTAGTAAGGCACCTTGATGTTGCGTGAATCGCGGTGCTGGAGGATACGTTTTTCCAGGCGTAGCGCGTCGGCATGGTCCTGGTAATAGTCGTGAATCAGCGCGAAACGCCGGTAGCCGTTGCGCTCATACAGAGCAATCGCCGCCGGATTGTCGATGCGCACTTCCAAGCGCAGGTAGGCGCAGTCATGTTCAATGGCGCAGGCCTCGACACGTTCGAGCAATTGCTTGCCCAGTCCGTTGCCGCGAGCATCAAGGCCAATCGCAATCGAATACAGACGCGCCAGTGACGTGCCCCGGTGAAACAGCACCACCGCATAACCCAGCAATTGCTCGCCCCGTTGGGCCACCAGCAATTGCCCGTGAGCCCGAGTGATCATCCATTGAAAACTGCGACTGTTGAGCCGGTCGGTGGTGAAACATTGCTGTTCGAGTGCCAGCAGTGCCGGTATGTCTTCAACTACCGCCAAGCGAAAAACAGGGTTCATATGGCCGCCGTAAAAGTTGCGTAACGAAACGAGACTTTCGAAAAAGTTCGTGCTTAATAGGAAAGGTCTTGTTCTTCAATGGATCAATCACTATGTCAGCGGTACAAGGTCATTGGCGCGAAGTATCTGAGCAAACGTTGCCCACGGCAATAACTTCTGCAAACTATTTAAATACCTCGATCAGAACTTCCAGCCAGTTGATGATCATCGTCGAACGCAAGGAAGACTGGGCCTCCTACTTCCCCAGCGAAGACATCGTCACCGCCCAGGAATACCTCGAACAGACCCGCGACAACGAGCAGGGCAAGCGGGTTCAGGTGATCAACCTGTGCCGCAGCTACAAGTACCTCGGGCACGGCTATTACTGCTCGCTGCTGGCCGAAGCGCGGGGGCACAAAGTTATTCCGTCGGTGCGGACCATCAGCGAACTGACCCGAAAATCCCTGTATGGCCTGGCCCTGGATGATCTGGATAAAACCCTGGAAAAGGCTCTAAGCAATCACCTTTACAGCGATACCGAAGGGTTTACCCTGACACTGTACTTCGGCAAAACCTCTATCGAGCCATTACAGGATCTGGCTCGACAGTTGTTTGAGGTTTTTCCTTGTCCGATATTGCTAGTTGAGTTTCGACGAACTAACGGTTGGCATATCGAAGGTGTAAAGTTTGGCGCCTTGCATAAGTTGCGTGACGATCAGGAAGATCAGTTCGCTAATGCGCTCGACAGTTTTAGTCGCAAGATCTGGCGCATGCCGCGTTCCAGGCGATTGGCCCGTTATGACCTGGCCATTCTGCACGATCCGCAAGAAGCATTGCCGCCCTCCAATCCCAAGGCTTTGGACAACTTCGTCAGGGTCGGCAAGACGCTAGGCATCGACGTTGAGCTGATTGAGCGCAAGGACTACGCCCGAATCGCCGAATACGACGGGCTCCTGATCCGCGAGACAACGAGCGTCGACAACCACACCTACCGATTCGCCAAAAAAGCCGAGAGCGAGGGTTTGGTGGTGATGGATGACCCGACGTCGATCCTGCGCTGCACCAACAAGGTTTATCTGACTGATTTGCTCAAAAGCCATCAGTTGGGCATGCCCGCCACTGAAATCCTCTACAAGGAACGACCGGAAGATTTCGAGCGGGTAGGCGAGCGTCTGGGGTTTCCACTGGTGCTGAAGATCCCCGACGGTTGTTTCTCAAAGGGCGTCATCAAGGTCGAAAGCCAGCAAGCCTTGCTCGAGGCGACTGCCGAACTGTTCGAGCACTCGGTGTTGCTGCTGGCTCAGGAGTTCTTCTACACCGAATACGACTGGCGCATTGGCGTGCTCAACCGCAAACCGATCTTTGCCTGCCAGTACTTCATGTCCAAGGGCCATTGGCAGATCTACAACCACAAGGCCAAAGGCCAGGACATCAACGGCGAATGCCGCACCCTGGCGGTTCACGAAGCGCCGCGAGCGGTGGTTGAGCTGGCGGTGAAAACCGCGAATCTCATCGGCGACGGCCTCTACGGCGTCGACCTCAAACAGTCCGGCGACAAAGTGGTAGTGATCGAAGTCAACGACAACCCGAACATGGACGCCGGCATCGAAGACGCCTACTTGCAGGACGATTTGTATTCCTTGGTGCTGGAAGAGTTTGTCCGTCGGCTGGAGCTCAAACGCCGCGGCCAGGCCTGGTGAGCGGCCGATGATCAAGAGCTTTGAACTGAGCCACGGCGCGCTGCAAGCGGTCGAACGGCTGGACGCCGAGGTGGTGCTGTTCAGTAACCCCGATGCGGCGGAGCGGGACTTGTTGCACAGCCATTTCAAGCTCGATGAACACGCCCTGGCCTCCGCCCTGGACCCCGATGAGGTGTCGCGCATCGAGTTCCACCCCGACAACCTGTTCCTGATCTGGAAGCGTCCGGAAAACTACTCCGGTGGCGGCAGCCTGGCATTCGAAGTGTCGTCCTGCGGCTTGCTGTTTTCCCCGGGGCGTCTGCTGGTGATCGCCACCGACGACTCGCCGCTCAGCGGCCTCGGCACGCGGCAGTCACTGAAGACGCCACTGGATGTGTTGCTCGACCTGCTGTTCAACAACATTCATCACTATCTGGGCCACCTCAAGGTGATCAAGATGGTTGCCCGGGAGTTGCAGCAAAAATTCAACGCCTCGATGCAGAACCAGCACCTGATCCAGATGTTCAACCTCAGCGAAAGCCTGATCTATTACATCAACGCCATTCACAGCAACGGCGCGGTCCTGACCCGGCTGCGTAATCATGCGGCGAAGGAACACTTCAGCGCTGAAGCCATTGGTTTGATCGACGACCTGATCATCGAAAACAACCAGTGCTACAAGCAGGCGGAAATCTACTCCACGGTGTTCTCCGGGCTGATCGACGCCCGGGGCAACTTGATGAACAACAGCATGAACAACCTGCTGCGCAAACTGACCCTGATCAACGTGGTGTTTTTGCCGTTGAACCTGATTGCGAGTATTGGCGGCATGTCCGAATTCAGCATGATGACCGCCGGCACGCCGTGGTGGATTTCTTATCCGTTGTTTCTGACGGCGATGATGCTCGGGGCAGGGGTGATGGTGATTGGCCTCAAGCGCCTGGCGAAGTGATGGTGGCTATCCCAAAATCACCATCGTGTCCGGATCAGATCTGAGTCTCAGCAACAGGGCTTCTTCGAAAATTGGCCATTGACTTGCCATCAGCGTCCGGCTAATTTCCAGCCATGACTTCCACCGTATTGCGCTGCCAGCCAAGCATTATTACCGCCATTCCTTATTTGGCGGGCTAGCTCACGACTGCAGCACCCAACCCGCCCTAGAGGCGGGTTTTTACTTTCTGTCTCTGGGGCTCCGATCAAAGTCAGGAGACGACCATGAGCAGCACCCCCGCCCAGCAGCGCTTGCTAGAGCACTACGTGAAAAAAATCCTCGCCGCGCCGGTGTACGAACTCGCCGTGCGCACGCCGTTGCAAGCGGCACCGGCCTTGTCCGAGGCGTTGGGCAATCAGATCCTGCTCAAGCGCGAAGACTTGCAGCCGACGTTTTCCTTCAAGATCCGTGGCGCCTACAACAAGCTGGTGCACCTGAGCGATGAACAGAAGGCCCGTGGCGTGATCACCGCATCGGCGGGCAATCATGCCCAAGGCGTAGCGTTGGCGGCCCGCGAGTTAGGGATTGCCGCAACCATTGTCATGCCCTGCACAACGCCGGAATTGAAGGTGCTGGGTGTCCGCAGTCGGGGAGCCGATGCGGTGTTGCATGGCGAGAGTTTTCCGTTTGCCCTGGAATATGCGCTGGACCTGGCACGGACAACCGGCCGCACCTTTGTCTCGCCCTTCGACGACCCGGACGTGATCGCGGGGCAGGGCACCGTCGCCATGGAAATCCTGCGCCAGCACCAAGGGCCGCTGGACGCGATCTTCATTCCGGTGGGCGGGGGCGGCTTGATCGCCGGTATCGCCGCGTACATCAAATACCTGCGCCCTGAAGTGCGCATCATCGGCGTCGAGTCGGAACATTCCGCCTGTTTGCAGGCGGCCTTACAGGCCGGCGAGCGAGTTGTGCTGCCAACCGTCGGCACCTTCGCCGATGGCGTGGCCGTCGCTCAGATCGGCGCCCATGGTTTCGAGGTCTGCCAGTTTTGCGTCGATGAAGTGCTGACCGTCAGCAATGACGAACTCTGCGCCGCGATCAAGAACATCTACGACGATACGCGCTCGATCACCGAACCTTCCGGCGCCTTGGCCGTGGCCGGGATCAAGCAGTACGTGGCACGCACCGGCGCACGGGGGCAGACCCTGGTGGCCATCGACTCCGGCGCGAATATCAATTTCGACAGCTTGCGGCATGTGGCCGAGCGTGCCGCGTTGAACGGCGCCCTGGCGTGAGGAGGCCCAGGCGCCAGGGGCAGGCTGGCAGTGGACGCAAAAAAAGGCTCACTTCGACGTCCTTGGGCACGTAGAGCAACTATCAGCCCGGCGGTCGTGTTATGGGGCAAAGCACCCATTATGGGGCCTTGCGTGTGTGTGGAGTCAGCGGATACTGGATGAGTGGACCGCATGCTTACTGCCGTCCTCAGTCAATGCAGACCCGACATCGGGGTGTATGCAAAATGCAGGTTTGGAAACAGTCCTTTCTTGCATTTTGCACGAGTCGCTTTATAGCCATCCTCGCCAATCCTTGATTCGCCGACGAGGTGCAGAGCGAAATTCTGGGCATGTTTTATGCTGAAGCTGTCTTGAGCTGACCGCCATGCTTATTGAGTCAGCGCTGAAACAAGAAAACGGTCGGACGTTGGAACGATGAGACCCACACGGAACAAAAAAGAACGGGCGATCTGAGCTCCGACCGACATTGATTTTTGATTGGCAATCTCACATTACCGAGAGGGTGGCCATGTTTCTTTCTGCCTTGGAACTACGCAATATCGTTGAAAGCAGTTTTCTTCCGAAACGCTGCCAATGCACGCTGTCGCCGGACCTGTCGATGACCGTCAAAGTGTTTTCGGACGGCGAGACTGACCATCTCGACCTGTGCGTCACCGGCATAGACGCCCATCGCCTCAACGGGTGTCGGGAAATCAATAATCTGATCGCCGAGTTACGCACCGACCTTGAGCACAATACGCACAGCCAGCTGTTGCACCCAACGTCAAAAGCCCATTAAACGGCCGTTTCACCCAGTTCGACCGACACGCGCCGGGTCTGGATAAACCCCAGACCCAGCGCCAACTCCACCAGGATCGCCAGCAAAATACCCGGCCCGGCATGACCATTGAGCCATTCGCCGAAGCCCAGCGCTGCCAAACCGAAACAGCCCACCATAAAGCCGCTGCACATGGCGCTTCTCGCCGCCGAGGGCGGTGTCTGCCGCACGAGATAAAACATCACACCCAACGCGCCGAACAGCACCGCACTGCGCCTGGCCACAAAGCCCGCTGCGGACGAATACTCGATACTCCAGATCGCCAGCAACCCTTGCGGCATCAAACCCCAGACCAGCGCCAGCAGAAAACAAAGCGCGGCGGTGAACGTCGACAGCGTGCGAAACGAGAACTGCATGGCGAATCCTTGCGGCAGTGAGAGAACGCCAGAGCATAGCGTCAGATTCCTCGCAGGCCTACCACACAGTGCCGAATCAGAACCTTCTGTCAGTTCTGATAACTGCACGCGTCAGACATTTTTCGATAGGTGATTTCCGCAGGCTTGCCCGAGGTGCTGTCGACGTACTTCATATCAGCCGTGACCACTTTGCAGTCCAGCGTCGACGGTTCGGTCATGGAAATGACCTTGCCCACGTGCAGCGGCATGCCGTAGCGATAGGGCACGGCCTGGGACGACGATGTATCGTTGGCCTGAGCGAAACCGGCGAACGCGGTGCAGGCGAGGGCGGTGGTGATCAGTAGTGTTCGCGTGTTCATGATGAGTCTCCAGTGCAGAGGAAGTCAGCTCGACGGAAGAGCGTCGAAACTGCCGCACTGGGCGTCAGACGGGGCTGAGGGCGTGCGGTCCAGTAAAGCCTTGGACTGTGGGGTTAATCGAAGGTTAAGTAGCGGGCTAATGGGTGTTGCTATTTGAGGCGCACAACCTTGAATCCACGTCGATCTGGAGGCGTCTCTATACCAGCGGGTCCTTCCAGCTGACCCTTTCCAGCGACATAGTCATAGGCCAGAAACTTCGCCGACACTTCATACCCGATATTAGGAATGACCAGCCGGATCTGCTCTCGTCCAAGATACAGCCAGCGCGGCAGCGCCTTCTCGGCAAAATCGATTCGCTCGACCGTGTGGCTGACTGGGTTCTTGCGCAGAACCACGCCTTTCATATACGGCGAGCCGTATTCGAGGGCGAAAATCAAACTGGAGGCAGCACACTTTGCCAGAACAATCCGGCCGATGAAGTCGGATTGGGGCATGTCGGTAAAAGCGATTTGGGTTTTTCCGTCGAGTTCTATGAACAAACGTTGTCCTTCCACATCCGATTCAGCCAGCAGCGAGACGTGTGTGCTGTCGGCTAAAGGGCAGGTGAGGATGGTCTGGAGCGGTTGTGCATAGGCCGGGGCGGCTAGCAGGGCCGCGATGGCGTACGTCCATGGTGTTTGCATTCGGGGTGAATCCCTTCGGTTGTCGGGTCCTACATTACTGCCCGTGAGTCGTAATAAATCCTAAGAAAGCTTCGTCCCGTTCCTACAGGCTCGGGCGTGTTGTCGTCTTTCGCCGGCTGGTTTCCAGCGGTTACTGTTTGGCGTCGCTGCAAAATCAGCGAACAGGTTGGTCACCTGACTAACACTGCACATATCTGTGCATCATTCGCTCTGCGGACTTCTACGTCTCGTAGTGCGTTGCAATGGTGGCTGTGTGCAGGACGCTTTCGAGCGAGCCGTTTGGGTGTTAGCGGTTGACCAGGCCTGTGCACAGCCGGCTCCACGTTTGGTCACGGTGCTGGCGATTAATTACTATGCCAACGATAAATCCATTTCCCGATCGCTATCGCTCAATCAAAAGCAGCGTTACCGATTCAAGCCCCATGGTCATCGACACCCAGGCCAATCCCCAAGACATTCACGAAGCCGCTCTACAGCGGATTCGTGCTTCCAGTAATTTGCTGGAAACGCTTCATTGCCAGTGTTTCAAGAACTGTGATGTGCAGGACATTCCGCACATTACCCATGCGCTGTATCTGTTGACGCAGGACGGTTGCGATCTGTTGCAGGTTGCGCAGCAGCAGATGTTGTGCTGGAAAGCGCCTGCTTGACGCCTATTGGAACATGCCTGCTTCCTGTGGGGCAGGCTTTGAAGCTAAATGCCCGAGGGCGATGCATTCGAGGCTTTTTGGTGTCGGGCATATTCAACGAGATCTTTGGGATAAACCCTGTGATCGATTTTGCTGTCGTCGATGTCATATAGAAATGCGATAGCTCCTGCTTCTACCGCCCAGTAACCGACGTAGTTCCCATCCTCTCCCTGTAAGTGAGTGTCATGCCAAGGCGCCTGTTTGAATGCGGAATACCATTGCGTGCAGTATTTTTTAAGATAATGGGCAGCGTCCTCTCTACTGTCTGCATAAATGGCCCGAATCAAAGGTGAGTAGACCGCGTGAAACCATTGGTCCACATCGTGTCTGTTCGGCAACACCTTGATCAGCAGATCTTCATAGAGCGTATCGTCGCCAGCATAGCCTGCACGGTCGATCAGCAATACAAAGCGTTGAAGTAAATCAATGCGATGCAGCAGAACGCAGAAGCCTATGACTTGTACGCATTCTTCAAATTCGTGGGGCCAATCGCTTATCGCGAGCGGCGATATGTCAGGACTGCGCTGGTACTCCGCCAGCCTGGCTTGTTTGGTTTCGTATTTTTCTATGAGATCTTCAAGCAAAGGAATGAGAGAGACGATTTCCTCACCTGCCGTGTAAGCGGCTAAAAGCCTGTCCAGTGCCAACTGCTTGAAATGCATTGAGCGAAGTGTCGCCTCTTCTTCGGGTGAGTCAGACTGAAAGGTGTTTGTCTTGAAAAACTCAATCACATCGTCATGTTCTTTCAAAAACTTGTTGTACTGATATTCACTAAAGAATTTTTGTCGTTTGTTCATGGCGGCGACTTTTAAAAGGCAGAGATTTATTTGCTGGCCCAACGTTCAAGACCTGCCAACCGTCAAATGACCGAATCGGGTACCCGGCTTAAAAACAGCTTCAAGCCTTTCTGATACTGGTCCGCGTCCATGACATCGCTGTGTTTGGGGATGTGATAAAACTTGCCCTTACGATCCAGTTCGGCAGAAGCCACGGAGTAGAAGTCGGGCGTCTCCATGAGGCGCACGATCTTTCCCCAGGCCAACTCGCCTTTGGCGCCTCTGCCTTTGGTATTGATCAGGCTAAAGCCCTCATCGTCGAACAGCAGCCGATAAGCACCTTCAGCGGCCCTGAGGTTATTGCGCAATTTGATTTCGATGAGGTGCCGGTTCGTGATGCGAAAAGTCGTGCGTGGCTTGGCATGACTGGCGGCGAGACGTGCTTGCAGGCGGCGTAGCAGTCGACCTGAGAAGAACCACCAGACCACCATAAAGATCACTCCGTACAGCACCATCGAAATAATCTTCTGGGGGGTGAGCGGACGCTCGGGGAAATAGATCGCCAGCATGCCGCCGGCCAGGCACAGGACAAACAGCAGGGGCGCGAGCAAACGATCCTGCAAGCGTGCGACATAGCTCAACAGTCGGGCCTGCTGTTGATCATGCTTGAGCATTTCGCGCTCCAGCAGCTCGCCGATCCTGATCTCGGTGTGCTCGGGAGTAATGGTGAATTGCAATTCCATGGCGTTGAATCCGAAATCCGTTTCTTGAAGAGGGTAGAGTTTACGTGTTTGCGCGGCTCCTGGCATATTCAACCAGGTCTTTGGGGTAAACCATGTGATCGATTTTGCTGTCGTCGATGTCGTATAAAAACGCTATTGCACCCGCTTCTATAGCCCAATACCCAACATAGCTGCCACCTTCTCCCTGTAAATGGGTGTCATGCCATGGTGCCTGTGTAAATGCGTCGTACCATTCGCTGCAATATGTTTCAAGATAACCGGTGGCATCTTCTTTCGTCTTTGCATAGATGGCCTGCACTAACGGCGAATAGACGTCGTGATACCATTGATCTATATCATGTCGATCAGGTAGTACCTTGCAAAGTAAATCCTCATATAACGTGTCATCGGCTGCATAGCCGGCATTGTCTATGAGTTTTACAAATCGACCAAGAAGGTCTTTTCGATGTAGCAGGATGCATAATCCTATGACTTGTACGCATTCTTCATACTGATCCGACCACTCATCTATTGCGAGTGGAGATATTTTGGGCGCCTGCTCATAGATGGCCAATTTGTTTTGCCATGTTTCGTATTTTTCTATTAGATCCTCAAGCAGCGGAATCCTTACCCCAGCCAGGTCTTTCAGGCCAGCCTTTGGGGTCACCAGAGTTGTTGGGAGGTGTTTGTATCGCAGAGACGCCGCTCATGGCTCGTCGATAGACCTGGCCTTTAATATCTATGACGTCAGCTGTTTCGATCCAGACTTCTATGTAATTGGGTGCCGAGAAACCCGGGCGCCATGCGTCATACGGCAAAGAGCGGCTATCAACGAGTGAGCAACCGCTGAGCAAAAACGCGACTATGGCGATACGTAGGAAATTACTCATTAGGAGTGCCGAACACTCTCGCTACCAGGAGCCATACGGCACGCCAAACTTCTCGACATAGGCTTTGGAAACCGCTGAAAGGGGCCGGTAGTGACCTCCAGATTTACCTTCATACGGGCCACGCGGATCAATCACGGCTTTTACCGTCGTCACTTCAATGGATGTCATACAAGGACCGCCTACCCAGACTCTGGCAATACCTCCGGGAATCAGCCTTATACCGATTGACTGACGATATCCGGTGATCCATTTGCCATCGGCAGCGCAGAAAGCTTTTTCACCCTTGCGCATGAGCTCCCGAGTCGTCTCGGGGATTTTAATCACCATCAGATAGGTTTGCGGTTCGGCCAGCGACTGCCAACGGACATAGATCTGTTTGGGCAAGTCGGCCCCTGTCACACGCTTGCCACCGCCGATGGCTATTTTTTTTGGCCAGCCTCGTGGATCGCCAGCGTTGTTAGGAGGCGCTTGCATTGACGCGACGCCACTCACCGCACGTGGATACACCTGTTCCTGAATATCGACGACATCGGCTGTTTCGATCCAAACCTCCATGTAGTCGGGGGCCGAGAACCCCAGGTCCCAGGACTTGTAGGGTATTGACTGGCTGCTGGCGACAGTACAACCGCTCAGCAAGATTGCGGCGATAGCGATACGTAGAAAGTTACTCATTAGGCATGTCGAACACTTCTGCTACCAAGAGCCATATGGCACACCAAATTTTTTGACATAGGCTTTGGATATGTCGGAGAGCGTGTCGTACTCGCCCCCTGACTGACCTTCGTAAGGGCCGCGTGGATCAATCTCGGCTTTTACACGTGTGACTTCGATTGGCGGCAGGCAGGGACCGAGTACCCAGACTTTGGCAATGCCACCAGGAGCAAGGCCCACGACTAACGCTTCACGGTAGTCTGTTATCCATTTGCCATCAAAAGCGCAAAAAACTTTTTCTTTTTTGCGCATGAGCTCCCTGGTCGACTCGGGTATGTCGATAGCCACCTGGTAAGTTTGCGGCTCGACTAGTGATTGCCAGCGGACATAGATCTTTTTCGGCAGATCCACTCCCGTCACGTACTTACCCTTACCCCAGCCTGGTCTTTCAGGCCAGCCTTTGGGATCTCCAGAGTTGTTGGGAGGTGTTTGTATTGCAGAGTTGCCACTCATGGCACGTCGATAGACCTGTCCTTGGACATCCACCACATCAGCTGTTTCGATCCAGACCTCCATGTAATTGGGGGCCGAAAAACCCAAGCGCCATGCGTCATAGGGCAAAGAGCGACTATCAACGAGCGAGCAGCCACCGAGCAAGAGCGCAACGACGGCGATACGCAGGAAGTTACTCATCTGGAATGTCGGGCACTGCTGCTACCAAGAGCCATACGGCACGCCAAACTTTTCGATATAGGCTTTTGAAATTGCCGAAAGGGGACGGTGATGACCTCCAGATTCCCCTTCATATGGCCCACGTGGATCAACCTCGGCTTGTACTCGCGTGACTTCGATTGGCGTCAGACAAGGGCCGAGTACCCAGACTTTGGCAATGCCGCCGGGGGCAAGGCCTACAACGATCGCTTTGCGATAGCCCGTCATCCATTTTCCGGTGGCAGCACAGTAAGTTTTTTCACCCTTACGCATGATTTCCCTAGTTGACTCGGGTATATCGATAGCCATCTTGTAGGTTTGCGGCTCGACCAGTGATTGCCAGCGGACATAGATCTTTTTCGGCAGATCCGCTCCCGTCACGTATTTACCCTTACCCCAACCTGGTCTTTCAGGCCAGCCTTTGGGATCTCCAGAGTTGTTGGGAGGTGTTTGTATTGCAGAGTTGCCACTCATGGCACGTCGATAGACCTGTCCTTGGACATCCACCACATCAGCTGTTTCGATCCAGACCTCCATGTAATTGGGGGCCGAAAAACCCAAGCGCCACGCGTCATAAGGCAAGGATTCGCTGTTGGCGAGTGTGCAGCCACTGAGTAAGAACGCGACGATGAATATACGTAAATATTTACTCATTAGGATGCACCACGCGCAGAGAGTTGTCGGTAGGGCGGTTGATGAAGACCACGTCTAGATCGCTATTGTTCAAATTCTTGGCGGCATTCCAATTGTCGGACAGATGAACATAGCGTTGGAAAAGTAGCTCTTCCTCCTGCGAACTCAACCCAGTTGTAGGGCTTTTACCCAATGCGTAGGCCATAAGCTTTTTAGAGATTGGAACGAGTTCGCTAGGCAGTGCGAGTCTCGGTTCCTCCTCGTCAATCTCGCCAAATGGCACGCCATTTTCTACAGCGAGCTCACGCATGATACGTAAGTAGATCAAAGACAGATCGCTACGAACCTCGCGCTGGCTACTCACCGCCGCATACACATGTTTTTTCCGGGTTCGATCGTTCTTGTCCTGGCTGGTGAATGGGACTTCCCACGTTCTCAGCTCTAGAGGAAGGTTGTATTGGGCCATTTGGTCTAGAAGCCGTCGCAAGTCCTGTTGGGCAAGCTTGTAGCTGTTGGCTTCGGTGAGCGGGGTTGGGAGTGCAACGTCGCTTCTTCGCGGTTTGCTGACTAGTACGCGTTCCGTGGCTTTCGGTAAATAGCCACCACCCAAGTCGGAATGCACGCCAGGCAGGACAATATCGGCCGCTCCGGCACTGTTCAGGGAAAAGTTGTAACGCCGCTCATTTCGGGCGACCAGATGGACGACTTTTTTGGCGACATCAGGAGCCAGAAAGATGTTGAGCCCGGGGTTCCTAGCGTTATGACCGGAGAAATCTCCAACCAGGGGATTCGCGATGGCCGCGACCGTGTCGTAGATACCGATAAAATTGATCGAGACATCTGCTTGGACTTGCCATTTAAAAGTATCGGTTAATGCCGGAGAGCCAGCAGGTAGCGCCTTGGCGAGAATACTTTTTTCACCCTTAAGTACTTCGTTGGCAAAGTCCCGTGCGGCTGCAGCACCACGACTAAAGCCGAAAATGTCGAACTCGATCTTTTTCACCCGTTTATCCGGATTGTTGTCCTGGAAAGTTGTGATCGCTTCAACAAGCTTCGCTGGACTTTCTTCAACCCGAGTCCTGACCCCCTGCGCCCCCATGCCTGTACCTTGCGAAAAAACGGAATCTTCCCCAGTGCTGCTAGTGCCGATCCCATCCACATAAATTGACAAGCTCGCCATTTCCGCATCGACGGGCAGTGCTTCATCCACTTGGTTTATGTAAAGGTCATACAGCCTGGCCACATTGCTGACGTCATTCCCGTAGCTGTTGTCCGGGGAACTCCCCTTGCCGTCGTATCCGTAAGATGCGCAGTACTTGCGAATATCTTCCGCCATTTCCTGCAAGTTAACGTCTGGGGCAAAACAGCCATAGACACGTTCGCTGTTGCTACGGTTGTTGCCCGTCCCATCGAAGAACACCCCAACCCGCAAGGTGATGTCTTCCACCTCGACTTCTTCTTCCTCTTCTTCAAGCTCTTCTTCCACCGCAGGTGGTGTCGAATCGGCGGTGGCGTTGAGTTTTCCAACCGGTGGGGTGCTCAACAGTTGCCCCGAAATAGCGGCTGCGGCCGCTCCCGGGATAATCGGAGCGAGAATCTGGATTCCCGTACCCGCGCCAGGAGCGCCACCAGAATTCACCTTCACCTCAGCCCCACTAATCGTCACCCCACCCGCATCAACCGTAAGCGCTCCATGAACCCCACATTCAAAGCGCTTAGCTGATCCCGGATGCTGTGCTCCCGATTCCCTCAGGAGCCAGCCCGCCATGATGCGACCCGATGCTAAAGTCGAAAAAGTCTATCTCTAC
>NZ_CAXAQH010000040.1:0-52007 GCF_963970905.1 Pseudomonas sp. EL_65y_Pfl2_R96
GACGGCGGTCTCACCAATATTCAGGTCGCGGCAGACCTGCGGAACGGCCAGTCCCTGGTCCTTGATCATCTTTACCACTTGCAGTTTGAAGCTGTCGTCGAATGTTCTGCGTTTGCCAGTCATGAAAGAATCCTCGATAGATGCATTCTCCACCTATCGAGGTGTCCGGGGAAATTAGACCACTGCAGGAGCATGGGTGTTGGACATTGAACTTGAATTCTTCACGGAGAATTTAGTGGATAAACCGGTCGTCCTCGGTGCGCGGGCTCACCGGAGGAAACGGATCGTAATCCGGCAGATCGTCGTGCCCGGGGATGTTTATCAGCGCGTTGGTTTTTCGTAGCGCAGGCTTAAGTTTGCTCTATTGTTCTGGCGGTAACGGCTGTGACCAGCTCCTCCACCCGATCTCGCCGGGTCTAAACTCTGTCGGAGCCCGGCGTGTCGAGGGAGTATTGGGGGCGTTTCTTCTAGCCCACAGCAACATGAGAGACGCGCTGTCTGTGGGTATAAGAGCTAGGCAATCGAATCAATATCCAGGTAGCAAGGGGCTCCCACGGTGTGGCCACCCGTTATCGCCGCTATCGCCCGGTCATCGTCGTAGGCTGGTGGGGGGGACATTGCCAGCTGTTCCTGAGTTGTATTCTCCGGATGAGCTTTCCAACGAGGCAAATCGCCCTCAATCAGTTCGGGCAGTCCAGCGAATAAACCATACACATGGGACTCGGTGACAGGCTCGCCACGTAAAATGTCCAGTCGCGTCCGCGTTGTGCCTATGTTCTCGATTTCTTGTTGAAGGGCGGCCTTCGTCGCTGCTTGACTATCGATATATCTGTCGGGGCTCGCCGCCAGGCGTCTCTCCAAAGTGAGCAATTGCCGCTGGACGTTCTTTAACGCCCCATCCACCAGTTCAAACTCATTGTCAGTAACTAATGTGCGATTGAATTCTTGAGCTTCCTGCCAGCGGCGTAGGCTGGCCCAGCAGTTTGGAATGTAGCTGAGGACCATTTTGTGGTCTGCATTATCAACAATTTGTCGTAGGAATGAACCGCGATCCGGTAGGCCGTCGGTTGCCTTCAGCGCTTTGGCACAGCCGTGGTCATTGATAGTGCTGCAACCTGGCATCCAGAGGATCGAGGACTTTTTGCCAGCTCCAAAGTTGACCGGCATAAAGTGTCGCAGAGTACCGTGGTGGGTATAAGGCTCACCGGTAATGTTGATCATGCCCAACGCAAACCATGACACCCCGACAGGCGGACTGATCACCGTAACGACACCCTGTGCGATGTACTCCCGCTTGGTGGACGTGTTCATCCATGTCGATGGAACGCTTGGCACCGGATCGTTGTGGTTGACGGTGCGGTGGTGAATCAGGGGCGAAGCCCCCTCAACGAAGACTTTGTCACCGGCCCGTGGGGCACCGTAGGTGTAAAGCACAATGTCATAAGTAAAATCCGGTCGACGTCGCAGCATTTCAGACACTATCAGCGCAATCGCTCCACCCAGACTGTGCCCGGAGATGACCAGCTTTTGCCCAGTGTAAAATTTATCCAGGTAACGGACTGCAAAGTCATAGGCCACCTTGGCCGCACCATAAAATCCGTTATGCACTTTGCCAGGCCATTTGCCAAAGGGCACCTGAGTGGCATCCATGTCGCGCAGGGCATCCGCCCCACCGGCGGTGCCCCGGATCGAGATCAAAATCAGCGTATCGTGGTGGGTAATGAAGGCTTGGGTATCGGTGCCTTCGTCAGATGCGCTGTCATCAAAGCAGTGAATGCTGGCCGGATTTTCCTGTTTTTCACCTAGGCTTGGGCTATTAACTTCCGAGTACAGCTCTGGGTCGAAGGGCACCATTTCCAGGCGTTTGGAGTACGGCACCTCTTCATACAGAGGGTAATAGGCTTTGCTCCCCGCCTGCGCTGCATCCACCTGCCAAAGCTCGTCAAATTTTGAAAGAGCGTCACCAAACCAATTGCCAATGCTCGGTTGCAAGGGAAAGCTCACGCTGTCTTTTTCTACCGGGAGTGAGGTGGGTTGCTGTCCAAAGTCGCTGTAACTCAGAGTCGACATCAGCGCAAGTTGGTAGAGGTTGAGTGCGCAGAAATCGTTGCTAGGCGATAGCATTGGGCGCAAGGCGCGTAGCGGACGCACCTCCAGCACGGTGTGCCGGTTCGGCATCAAGGCGACGCCTAGTGGTGTGCGTGCAGGTGGTGCATTCCCCAGCTCCGCCATAGCCGAATCATGCGGCGTGACGTCCACGTTCTTTCCACCATCAATGAAGCCAGTTTGCTGGGTCTTGGGGTTTTTGACCTGAGATTTTTGCCGAAACAACGAAAACACATGGGTATTGGGTGGAAAATGGCGCTGCACTTTGGGGGGCAGATGCGCCGAATGATCCACCAGCTCGCGCACTTCAACCTGGTAAAGGGTATTAGCCTCGCCCTGTGCCGGGTTGGCTTCTGTGCGGGCGCCCGACTTATTAAAAAAACGGGTTTTTTCGGCCCGTACTTGCAGTTCGGTGATGGGCAGCGGGTAGTGTGGTCTGTTTATTAAATCCTTATAAAGTTTGTCAGCTCCTTGGTAAGGCTGATTCAGTTTCAGAACCACCGGGCCGCAATAATGGTTATCCACCTTGCCGGATCCGGACGCATCCAGTTTGCCGGTGTAGCTGACATTTTCGTAATCGGTGACCTCGTAGGCCAAACCGGCATAGGGTTTGCCATCACCCAGTTCATCCACCAATTGAAAACTGGTCGAGTGCCCACGTAACGGGCACGTATGAATACGACCGTCAAAGGACGGTTTGTCACTGTCTTTCAGGGGAGCAAGGCTCATGGGGTCACTTCCTTGTTTTCGGTGCAACCCGGATAAATGCTGCAGTTGCGACCATCAGGCATTTTGAAGGTGCTGAAGTCCTTGTAGTTACCATTGCAGTAAGCATGTTGATCTTCAAAATTGTCGCCCATACAACGTTTCCAGCCTCCAGGCACCTTGACCCAGGTATCTCCCCAGCCAGGTTTTTCCTCATCAGCCAGCTTGATCTTCAATTTCACGGTTTTGCCCGGCAACTGATCGAGGGTGTACGCGGCAAACGGACGACCTTTGGTGACATTGCCCTGGGCATCGGTGTTTTTGCAGTCAAGAATTTTTACAATGCGGCGCTTAAGGCCAACCGTGCGGAACAACCACTGGCACTGACCCGAAAACTGGCTTTCTCCGACTGCGTTGAAGGTGCCCTTGTCGCTGGAGTCGAGGTAATCCCGCACCACGATAAGTCCTGAATCTCCGCCGAAATCACCACGGTCCTCACCGTAACTCGCGTTAATGTCGAGTTGGATTTTGTCCAGCACCAACTCGCACCCTTTGCGGGTGCGGTGTATTTCGATCTGCGTATCAGGCTTATATTCGGTTCGCCACTCACGGTTGAACTGCGGTTTCAGGTTGTCACGTTTGCCCAAGTCGCAGGACTGACCGGGGACCGGCACGTAAGTCACGGACGCGACATAAGCAAAGTTCGGTGGCAGGTCAGCGATAAAAGTAAAGGTGTCGGACTTGCCGGTGGCTGAGCAGCCGACGGTCATGGCCATGCAACTGCCAAGGATCAAACTGTGAATGACACGTTTCATACGGAGGCATCTCCCTGCCAATACAGCGTTTCCTGATAAACCCGGTCAAAGTGCATCGTCGGGGTTTCGTTTGGCTGGGGTAGCCAGCTTTTTGGTGGGGCGTAGTCCGGCGCCTGCAAGCTTTGCGTCAGCAAAAAATGAATGCTGTCCGGTTCCTGCCAACCCCAGGTGTGCGCCAGGTCGAACTGGCCGCGTAGCCAAGTATCAATGTCCTGCTCCTGTGCCAGGCTGAGCAAGTTGTCGGTGTGCTCGCGGATAAGGTAACGCCGCGTGTTGTCGAACTGTACGCCCTTGAATGTGGCTTCGGGCATAGGGGTATGACACCAGGCGGGGTCTGTTGGCAGAGGGTACTGACTGGGCGCGGGGTTGTCAGTGATCGTCCATTGCTCAACCTGCCAATAACAGACGCTGGCCATCGATCCCAGATACTCTGGACGCTGTTCAGGTTGCAGGTAGGCCAGCGCACGTGCCAATACGCGGTTATCGTGGAAACGATAGACGGCTTGGTGGGGGCGCTCACCCGTCACCAGACGCTCTCGCCAATGGGCACTCAGCACATCGAGATCAGTGTTTTCAGCGCTGGCCAGCCAACCCCAGTTGCGCTCTGGCGACGAAAGCAACGTCCGGAGCGCGGGGATATCAAACGAATCGAGCTCAAACAGGTACGGTCCGTTTGTCGCCAGCGACTCAGCTGGAGTACCAATGTACAGGTTGCGGTAGCGCTGAGCTCCCAGCTCGCTGACCAACGTATTGCGTTCATCTTGCTGCCCGAGGGAATCCAGCACCAAGTAAAAGCGCCGCCCTGTCGCGGACTGTTCGTGTATCCATTGCTCCAACGTGCTCATGCGTTGTCTCCAATACTGCACAGGCCATCGCGACAAGCCTCGCATAGCGGGCAGTAGTCAGTCGCTTTCTGTTGGGTCTCTAAAACGAGAGATAGCGGACTGAGGATTATGGCGGGCAACTCACTAGCCAGCGCCTCTGTTGCTTGTAGTGGCGCCATACCGGGCATGGGCGCACCACCCAATACAATGGGTACGCTGCTGAAGATGCCCCCAGCACTGATCACTATGTGTTGACCTCCGGCTGCAAGCGTCAGGGATGCACCGGCATTGATCACCACGTTGGTGGCGGTGACATGGGCCTGCGAGCCTGCCTTGATCACCAGTGTCCCATCCGCCGTGGTGCTGCTGTTGCCGGTGATGGAGATCAGTTCGTTGCCGCCAATCACGGTGTTGCGTTGACCGTCGGTGGTGTGGGTTTCATCGCCCTTGATCAGGCTGGTGCTGTTGCGCCCGACCTGCTCCGCGCGGTCGTTGTCGATCTGGCTGGTGCTGTCGTTGCGGATTAGTTGTTCGAAGTCACGCTCGGCGCGCAGGTAGACTTTTTCCTGACCAGCGCGGTCCTCGATCATCAGCTCGTTAAAACCACCTGAACTGGGCGAGCTGTGGCTGCGCAACACGGTCTTGGTCTTGTTCGCCGGCAAGGGATATGGCGTGGGGGTAACCTTATTCACCACGCACCCGGTAATTAGCGGCAGGTCGGGGTTGCCTTCTAAATAGGTCACCACCACTTCCATACCGATCCGCGGGATGGTCACTGCACCAAAGTTTTCTCCCGCCCAACTGGACGACACTCGCAGCCAGCAACTGCTCTTGTCGCTGTTGAGTTCAGCGCGGTCCCAGGGCAGCTCGACGCGGACTCGCCCAAAATCGTCGCAGAAGATTTCTTCGCCCACAGGTCCCGTTACACGAGCAGTCTGGCTCACCAACACTGTCTTACGCGTGACAAGCGGCGGACGGTAAAACACATCCCAAGGAATCGCGCTGAAGCTGTTGCGGTAACCTTGGGTAAAACCGTCTTCGGGCTTAACGTCGCTGGTGATTGATTCCTCCAGAGACTGAGGTTGCTTGCCCGAATGCGTCACGCTGAGCAACAGCCACAACTCGTTACACGCTTTGCGAGGGTGCTCGGTCAGAGTAAAGAAGTGGCCACTGCGCAGGATCGGCTGGTCGCTTTTACCCTCGGCCAACTGGTAGTCGCTACGGTGTCGCTCCAGGGCTTGCCGGGCCAGCTGTTTGCCGAGCTTTTCATTTTCGATCAGCAACGGATAGCGATAATCCTCCAGCGCAGGAGTGGCCTCGACCGCCATTCGACTTTCCAGCAGCAGGCTTGGGCGTTGTAAATCATAGCCCCGGCGCGTGGCCGTGCTGGTACGGGTGCTGAAGCGCATGGAGAACTGGCTGACGACCGGATGATCCGCCGCCAGTCCAGCGCCTTGCTGATAGGGCGTGTCCCCCAGCTTGGGGAAATAGGTCTGATCATCGGTGAATACGAGCAGGTGGCCATCCTGGCTGTGTTGGTGGTGCCACGAAACACCATCTTCACTGCATAACCTCTGGATGAACTCGAAGTCGTTTTCACCGTATTGAGTGCAGTATTCGCGCTCTGGGCTGGTGCTGACATGAAAGGCGTACGCATCAGCCTGAAGACCATGCCCCTGGAGCACCTGGGCCACTATCTGCGGCACCGTCAGGTGCTGGAAAATCCGCTGGTTGTGGCTGAACTGCAAGTAATGCAGCGCCGGCACCAAGGTCAGGTGATAACGGGTCAGGCGTTTACCCGCTTCCCCCACGAAAACATCTTCGATACGCCCATGTATACCTTCGCCATTCAGGCCAAACTGGAGAAAAGCCGACTGGCTGAGCAAGCTCTCCAGATCGAAATCAGGGTACTCGCTGACCAGTTCAACATGGATAGCGTACAAGCTGCTGATAGCTTCAGAGCCGTGAAAGGCCAGTACCTTGAAGTCGTTACGAACAGAGGGAATCAGTAACGTGAAGTGCGCAGCATTGGCCGGCGCAAACATACGCTTATCCTTAAGCTGAGAGAGGAGGCAAAACGCGATGTCCAGGCCATACCTAGCCTAAACAAGCTCAAATTTCCAAGCACGCTAACAAGGCTGCAGAAAAATTGATGTAGGAAACGTTCTAAAATGTTTCAGAAATTTCCAAATATTCAGAATGTTTTTTCTGTGAACGACAGGGACAGTGAAAATGATGCTGAGTTCATTTTTGTGCGCTTTACATATGGTCGAAGTGAAAGTCCATTTTCCAGTTTTAAAACCCGGTGCCCGGCATTTACCTGTTTCTTAATGAAGAGTCGAAATCCTTCGACTCTCTCCAATCCGGATGCGATCAAGCGCCCGGTTTAGTGCGTCCAAGGCATCAAGGAGGGCCTTCGCCTCAGCTTCCCGGCCATCACCCCAAAGGCGTTCTGCCATTTTGTTCAGGGCCTGGATGGAGCGCTCAATTTCAGCAGCAGTCGCTGCTTTGCTTTCCAGCTGTTTCTTCAGCATTGAGTAACCTTTCTGCAGGGCAGTACTTGCCTTCAGTTGCTAGCTCAGAGTATCGGCCACCAGAACACAGACGAACAGCCTCGGTCGTGGGCATCGGCACCGCATCGATCTGCTGTTAGTCCAGTCCCCAGCATGGGGCGCCAGGGGGACGAGTGTCCGAATCACTCCATCCCGCCCCTATAATTCAAAAGGGTCGCGAGATTTTATCTCGCGACCCTTTTTATTTGTCTCGGTTTTGACGCCTTGGTTATTGATGCAATCAGCGTCGATCCAACCAAACCGTCTGCGCATTACAAAACTCCCGCACCCCAAAATGCGACAGCTCCCGGCCAAAACCACTCTTCTTCACACCACCAAACGTGACACGTGGGTCCGTCGCGCAGTAGCCATTGATGAACACGCCACCGGTTTCCAGTTCACCAGCCATCTGCTCCGCAAGCTGAACATTACCTGTGTAGATAGTTGAAGCGAGTCCGAATTCGCTGTCATTGGCCAACTCCAGCGCATGGGCGGCATCGCGTGCGGTGATGATGGAGGCCACCGGGCCAAACAGTTCCTGTTTGAATGAGGTCATCTGGTCGGTGACGTCAGCGAAGACGGTGGGCTCGTAAAAGTTGCCGGGGCCTTCAGCTTTCTTGCCACCCATCAGCAATGTCGCGCCTTCTTCCAGGGTGTCGCGAACTTGACGATCCAATTCCAGCACACACTTTTTCAAGGCCGCACCGGCCTGTGCGCCAATGGCAATGCCGGCCCGGACGCTGCCGGTGAGTGTCACCGCTGCGATGCGTGGATCGGCGATTGTCGTGGAGACGCCGTCCGGCGTGACATTGATGACCTCGAAAACGCCTTCGGGAAAGTCAGCGTGTTTGAAGGCATCCCGCAACAGATAGGCGCAGCCCATCACGTTGGGTGCATGTTTGAGGACGTAGGTGTTGCCAGCGATCAGCGCTGGAACGGCGCCGCGCAGGACCTGCCAGATCGGGAAGTTCCACGGCATCACGGCGAGAATCGGGCCGAGCGGGCGATATTCAATGCGTGCCTTGCCACCCTCGACCATTGTTGGTTCGGCGCTCAGCATGGCAGGGTCAGGACTCTTCGCGATAGCGCCCCGGGGTCATGCCGAACCAGCGCAGGCAGGCTTTATGAAAGCTGCTCTGATCGCGAAAACCCAGCAACGCGCCGATGTACTTTACGCTGCGCACCGAGTTGCGCACCGAGTTGCGCAGGAAGTTGTGCGCGAGCATCAGCCGCGCCTCGTCCTGTAGCGCGGAGAAGTGCATGTCTTCATTGCTCAGGCGCCGTTGCAGGCTGCGCGCGCTGACCCCGACCACCTGGGCGATTTTGTCGAGGTCGCTGGGCACGCCTTGGGCCAAGCGTTCGGACAGCACCCGCCGAACCCGCGCGGTCATCGAGTCGTTGAGCAGCACGTTCAAACGCGCGCGAGCGTATTCGACATGCAAGACATCCAGTGCCGGATCGGCGGTGGGCAAGGCAATCGAGCAGTCGTCGATGCTGAACGTCAGGCTGTTGTACGGCGCGTCGAACAGCAGGTTGTTGCCCAGCAAGCGTTCCAGTCGGGTGGTGTCTGCGGGTTCGGGGTAGGTAAAGGTCGCTGCCAGGGGCTGGGGTTTGTGCTTGGGCAACAGCCAGTGGACCAGCCCCAGGGTTTGCGCGGCACCAGCGTCGATGAACGGGCGGGGCGTCAGCGACGGCTCCATGCTGATGTCGAAACCGATCAGCCTCAGCGCCTGGGGTTTGCGTTCCAGGCACATGCAAAAGCCGTTGCTGATCAGTGAGTGATAGTCCACCAGACGTTGCAGGGCAGTGCCCAGCGTGGCACAGGACATCACTGCATAACCGAGCACCTCCAGATTGGCCGGGTGCGCCCGGGTATAGGCCAGCAGGCCGATGTCCGGATTGCCGGTACGCTTTGCCGCTTCTGCCATCACCTTATAGACCAGCTCCAGCCCGACTCCCTTGGGGTTTGCAAAGACCTCCTCGCTGCTGTCGAACTGCTTGAGCAAGGCTTCTACGTTTGCACCTCCGTCGGTCAAGACATCGGCAAGCACCCGAAAACTGGCGCTAGTCATTCTGTGCATAGTTCTTCCTGGGCTGATAGCTAAGTGATATCGCGCGAGCGGCGCATGATCGCAATAAACAAATGACCACAGTCGATTAACGGGACAACCACGTTTCCGAGGACAAACGAAAGGTATCCGGGAACACTTCCTGACGCAGTGAGGCGGGGGGATTATGGCCGGCAGTCAACCCTTGCAGTCGCAGGAGCGCCGCTCGGCCTGGTCACACTCAACCGGCGGCAGGCCGCTGCTTTGTCCACGGATGTGTCATGCACAGAGTCAGAAACTTTTACAGTGAGTTGGCACTCGGCCGGTTGGTGCTGGCGTTTCAGCCGGTGGTCTGGTTGCCCGACAGTAATCGGGTGCTGTACCAGGAAGGGCTGTTGCGGCATATCGATGCGCTGGGAGACGGGGTCTATCCCTTTGCGATGCTGGAGAAACACCAACTGATGCGTGAGCTCGACCGCAGTGTGGTGCATGGCGTGATCGACAGCTTGCTGCTGGACGAGCACCTGCGACTGGGCTGCAACATCTCTGCGCAAAGTGCCATCGTCGACCACTACTGGCAGGAGATCTTCGCGCAGTTGCGTGATGCTCCCTCGGTGGCCGCGCGGCTGGTGATTGAAATCACCGAAAGCGCCACACCGCCCAGCACCTTGGCGGCGATCGAGTTCGTTCTGTGCTTGCGTGAACTTGGCTGCCGGGTGGCCATCGACGACTTTGGCGCGGGTCTGGGCACCCTGGAATTCATTCGCCAGACCCGGCCGGACATCGTCAAGATCGATCAGGGTTACATCCAGCGTGCACGCCTGGAAACCAACAACGCCCAGACCCTTGGCCACCTGTTGCAACTGTGCAAGACCCTGGCGCCGTGCGTGATCATCGAAGGGATTGAGTCCGAAGCCGACCGCGCTCTTGCCACCGCCTGCGGCAGCGAGTGGGGGCAAGGTTATCTATTCGGTCGTCCGCAGATTGATGCGTTGGGCGCGCGCTGCCTGTTGCAACCCATATTGTTGTAGAGACGGTCCGGGGCAGTCTGACGCTTACGACGATTGACCGCTGGTGCTTTACCGTACATGCGGAAAAACATATATTCGGGGAAACGCATATAAGCTGACGCTCCACTGTGACGCAAAGCCCAAACCCCGAGAACCGAAATGGCTGCCCCTCTGACGCCGACCACTGTTTTCAAATGCCTGGCTGACGACAACCGCGTCCGCATGATGCTGCTCATCGCCCGTGAGGGAGAGCTGTGCGTCTGCGAGCTGACCTGTGCGTTGAATGAGAGCCAGCCCAAAGTCTCCCGGCACCTGGCACAGTTGCGTACAGGCGGATTGCTGGCGGACCGTCGGCAAGGCCAGTGGGTTTACTACCGGCTGCACCCGAATCTTCCTGACTGGGTGCATCAGGTGCTGACCGTGGTGCTCGAAGCCAACAAGCACTGGCTGAGCCCGGATGCCAAACGCCTTGAACAAATGGGCGACCGTCCTGAACGGGCAGCGGCTTGCTGCCCGGCTTGATGATTTCCAAAGCACCCTCCCTGACAACAGCAACAGAGCACCTCAACATGACTATCAAAGTGGGCATCAATGGTTTTGGCCGCATCGGTCGCCTCGCCATGCGCGCCGCGTGGCGCTGGCCGGAGTTTGAGTTCGTGCAGATCAACGACCCGGCAGGCGACGCGGCGACGCATGCGCACTTGCTGAACTTCGACTCGGTGCATGGCCGTTGGAATGATCAGGCAAGCGCCGAGGGTGACTGCATTGTCATCGACGGCAAACGCATCAAGGTCACCGCCAACAAGGCGATTGCCGATACCGATTGGTCGGGCTGCGATCTGGTGATCGAAGCCAGCGGCAAGATGAAGACCGTCGCGGTGCTTCAGGCTTATCTGGACCAGGGCGTCAAGCGCGTGGTGGTCAGCGCTCCGGTGAAAGAAGAGGGCGCGCTGAACATCGTCATGGGCGTCAACCATCAGCTGTTCAAACCGGCCGAACATCGCATCGTCACCGCGGCTTCGTGCACCACCAACTGTCTGGCGCCGGTGGTTAAGGTGATCCATGAAAAACTGGGTATTCGCCACGGTTCGATCACCACCATCCACGACCTGACCAACACACAAAGCATCCTCGATCAGCCGCACAAGGATCTGCGCCGTGCGCGGGCTTCGGGCATGAGCCTGATCCCGACCAGCACCGGCTCGGCCACCGCCATCGCCGAAATTTTCCCGGAGCTGCGCGGGCGTCTGAACGGTCACGCCGTACGAGTACCGTTGGCCAATGCTTCGCTGACTGATTGCGTGTTTGAGGTCGAGCGCGTCACCACGGTTGGCGAAGTGAATCAGTTCCTCAAGGATGCGTCCGAGAACGAACTCAAAGACATCCTCGGTTTCGAGGAGCGTCCACTGGTGTCCATCGACTACCGCACCGACCCGCGCTCCTCGATCATCGATGCGCTGTCGACCCTGGTCATCAACGGCACCCAGGTCAAACTCTATGCCTGGTACGACAATGAATGGGCTTACGCAAACCGCACCGTCGAATTGGCCAGAATGGTTGGCCTGGCTGTTTAAGGAGCGTTGATGAAAGCCTTGTCAGCCCTCGCTCCGCCAGTGCGGCAGTACCTGCTCGTGACGGGCAATTACTGGGCCTTCACCCTCACCGACGGTGCCTTGCGCATGTTGGTGGTGCTGCACTTTCACGCGTTGGGCTACAGCCCGCTGCACATCGCGGCGTTGTTCCTGTTCTACGAACTTTTTGGCGTGATCACCAATCTGGTGGGCGGTTATCTTGGTGCGCGTCTGGGGCTGAACCGAACCATGAACATCGGGCTGGGGATGCAGGTTGTGGCGCTGTTGATGCTGACAGTGCCAGTGGCTTGGCTGACGATCCCCTGGGTGATGGGGGCTCAGGCGCTGTCGGGGATCGCCAAAGACCTGAACAAGATGAGCGCCAAAAGCTCGATCAAACTGCTGGTGCCCGACGGGCAACAGGGCAAGCTTTATCAATGGATAGCCGTCCTCACCGGCTCGAAGAATGCCCTCAAGGGTGTCGGTTTCTTTCTCGGTGGGGCATTGCTCGCCCTGATCGGCTTCAGAGGGGCGTTGCTGGCCATGGCCGCCGTTCTTTCGCTGATCTGGTTCAGTAGCGTGATCCTGTTAAAAAGGGATCTGGGCAAGGCGAAAGCCAAACCAAGGTTTCGCGACATCCTCTCCAAGAGCCGTGCCATCAACATCTTGTCGGCAGCACGAATGTTCCTGTTCGGTGCCCGCGATGTCTGGTTTGTGGTGGCTTTACCGGTGTACTTGAGCAGTGTCTTTGGCTGGGATTTCTGGAAGGTCGGTGGATTCCTGGCGGCCTGGGTGATTGGCTACGGCATCGTGCAATCGTTCGCGCCACGGATTACCGGCAAGCAACGAGGACATGTCCCAGATGGCCGCGCTGCGTTTGTTTGGGCGCTTGCTTTGGCAGGCTTTCCCGCAGCAATCGCTCTGGGGCTGAACACCGGGTTATCGCAACAATGGGTGCTGTTGGGCGGATTGATGATTTTTGGTGCGCTGTTCGCGGTGAACTCCTCTCTGCACAGCTACCTGATCGTGTCCTACGCCAAGGAAGACGGCGTGTCGCTGGACGTGGGCTTTTACTACATGTCCAACGCCATGGGACGGCTGATCGGCACCGTGCTCTCTGGCTGGGTTTTTCAGGTCTTCGGGCTGGGAGCGTGTTTATGGATATCCAGCGCATTTGTTATATTCGCGGCACTGATTTCCATTAGGTTGCCGAGGCATTCCAAAGTGATCTAAATCGCTCTGAAGGCGCTGTTTCACGCGTTTTACTCGTCATAGTGCAACTTTCATTTTTATTTGTTTTGGCGTTCCTGACGCTTTTCAGGCGCCAAATATTTGCAGTTTTTTATATGGATCGAAAAGCGATTGCTCTTAGTGCAATTAATTCATACGCACTATTGCAATCTAAGCCATACATTACCAACCCGATCAGGCAGCAAGGAAAACTACAACAACCTCATCACTAAAAAACTGACACAACAAAAACAGAAATCTCCTTATAAGTCGGTGAACATCATGATTAAAGTCATGGCCTACTTTTTAATAGGAGCTGGTATTGCAGGATGCAACGGTATGGTGAAACCCGACTTGTCGGGACCTGCCAATGATTCATATTTCTCAGTCTTCTCAGGCTTTCCCTTGCCCTATCTGTACACGGCCTCGGCTGTGCAATGGAACGAGGACTACGCCGTCACCACCCGCCACACCCCACTCATCCGCAACGTGAAATACAGCTGCAGCACCGGCTGCGACCTGGTCTTCATCAAGCACAAGGCCGACGGCCATTATCCGTCATGGCGCGCACCGCGCGTGGGTGAGCACATCACTGCCGTGGGGACGAGCCCGTATATGACAACGGTCAGCGGGGAAGGCAAGGTGTATCCGGCACCTTTCATCAACAGTGATGAAGGCAGCGGAGAACGCTATGCCATCCATGATGCCCCGATGATCAAGGGGATGTCGGGTGGGCCCGTCATCGCCAGTGACGGCAACATTGTCGGTATTAATGTCGGTTTTTTCTCCACCACACTTCACGATGTGAGTTTTCACCCTGGGGTAAAGGGCGCGGAGCGGATCAGCATCTTTATCCCGTACTCGATCATTCAGCGTGAGTGGCGGCTGATGCAGGCACAGCTTAATGATCCGCACGGCGCGAAATATGCGCAGAAGTAGCGTCGGGTCATCACCGAATCCGGATCATCGGATTCGGTGCGAGGTGGCACGTCTATCACTCGCTTATTCAATCCAGGCGTATATTGATAGTGTCGATCCAGGTCGTTGAGGCGATAGCAATTCGTCGTGGTGTGGCAGGTGAGAGCGCTGGGGGAGTTAGATTTCCCGGAGTGTCTGGAGGTGTTACATGAGCCAATATCAACGACTCTTTCTGATAGCCGGTCCAGCCATGCGTCACACCCCGGCGCTGGAGCGAGCTGTCGCCATTGCCGAAGCCACCGGTGCCGCGCTGCACATCACAGTGTTTATCGAAGACTCCCACCTCCTGGGTTTGATGAGCACAGGTACGCGGTTTCGTGAGGTCTGTCAGCAAGAGAACGAAAAATGGCTGAAAGATGAGGCCGATCTGATCCGTGGGCGCGGCATCGCGGTGAGCACCGAAGTGCTGATAACGCACAACGCACTGCAAGAGATTCTTCGACATGTGACAGAAATGCCGGCGGACCTGGTGATCAAGGACGTGCAGCACGAGTCGGCGCTCAAGCGCGTGTTCATCACGCCTCTGGATTGGCACTTGTTGCGCGAATGTCCGGTGGCTGTCCATCTGGTCAGTGAAGTCAGGTGTCCGCTGCCGAGGGTGATAGTGGCGGCCGTCGATCCGTCGCGCCCCGAGACGCAGATCACCGGCATCAACGACCGCATTATCCAGGCGGCGAACGGATTGGCGATGCAATGCAATGCGGAGTTGCATCTGCTGCATGCCTACGATCTATCGCTGACTCATATGTCCGATGCAGGCGCCGGAGCCGTGACAATGCCAGGCTTCAGCAGCGATGTGCGCAAGTCTCTGCATAAGTCATTCATCGCCTTGGCCGACCACTTTGGCGTGCCCACCGAGCGACAACACTTCGTTGCAGGGCCGCCTGGCAAAGCGCTGGCTGACTTTGCAGCGCATCATCGGGCCGATGTGATCGTCATGGGCAATGCGCATCGCAAGGGACTGGGCAACTGGGTGGGCAGTACGACGGAGCATGTGTTGTATCGAGTGCCCTGCAACATCTTCGCGGTCACGGGGCAAGTGGATCAGTGAATGGATCCGTTGTTCAATGACTCGCTAAGAGCGCCTCGGCGGCTGGAGCGGGATTTTTTGAGGGCATGTGCCGAGATATCCCGGTAGGTATCGCAATCGGTTGCCGCAAGGAGCTTTCCACCGTCCTTCAAGGTGGCCATGAAGGTCACTTCAGTGCTGTTGCCGGCGAGCAGATAGCCGGCGATGGCGCCGACTGGCCCCAGCAACATCGCGCCTGCAATGCCCAGGCCTATGGCGCTCTTTATATTCTTGTTGGACTCCGTGTTCTGGACCGTCAGATCTTTGAATTCCGAGACCGGGAAACTTTTCCCCAGTCGTGGTTTAAGGGCTGTCTTGAGCGTAATGGTACCCGAGTGATACTCCCCGTCGCACTGCGGGAAATCACCGGCGAGCACTGTGATCTTTGCCATATGGAGTGTTCTCTGGGCGATCATTTTTGGGGTGGACATTGCGCGCGTCCAAACTCAAAACGTCAACGATCTAACGATGAGTGGCAGCCGCAGGCCCCGAAACACAGCGACCAATCTCATCCATGGCACAGCCGAGGGCCGTGATGTTCTGGTTGATACGGTCGAGCAGGGCGGGGACAGGATCGTCTGGCATGGTTATTCCTCCAGTCAAGAAAGGAAAGCGTAGCAGGTGAACGGGAGCCGTATACGCGGCGATAGCCCTGTCATGGACGTTTTATAACGTTTGGCAAAAGCGGGCGGAGAGTGCGCTTTAATCCTGCGTTGGTCCGACAGGTTTGATCGCGATCAGGATTTAGAGGCTTGGCATCATCAACAGACCTTTCGGCTGAGAGGGACTAACGGGGGATTAATGGACTTCTGGACCACCACGCAAGTATCGATTTTAGGGTTGGTTGAAGGGCTCACAGAGTTTTTGCCCATCTCCAGTACAGGACACCAGATCATTGCCGCGGACTTGCTCGACTTTGGCGGTGAGCGAGCCATGGCGTTCAATATCATTATTCAGTTGGGGGCTATTCTGGCGGTCGTCTGGGAGTTCCGTCACAAGATTCTGGACATCACCACCGGCTTGCCGACCCAGCGTAATGCGCAACGCTTCAGTCTTAATTTGTTGATCGGCTTCCTGCCGGCGGTTGTCCTGGGGGTGATGTTCGCCGACAAGATCCATGAGTATCTGTTCAACCCTATCACTGTGGCCGTGGCGCTGGTGATTGGCGGAATCATCATGTTGTGGGCGGAACAACGCGAGCATGTGGTGGTGATCGATCATGTGGACGAGATGCGCTGGACCGATGCCTTGAAAGTCGGTTGTGCACAGTGCCTGGCGATGATCCCCGGCACTTCGCGCTCGGGATCGACGATTATCGGTGGGTTGCTGTTTGGCCTGTCACGCAAGACGGCTACCGAGTTTTCGTTCTTCCTGGCGATGCCGACAATGGTGGGGGCCGCGGTGTACTCGGGCTATAAGTATCGCGATCTGTTCCAGGCCGCCGACTTGCCAGTGTTTGCTCTGGGTTTTTTGGCCGCGTTCTTCTTCGCGATGATGGCCGTGCGCGGTTTGCTCAAGTTCATCGCCAACCATAGTTATGCGGTGTTCGCCTGGTACCGGATCGCGTTCGGTTTGCTGATCCTGGCGACGTGGTTTTTGGGTTGGGTCGACTGGAACCACCTCTCGGAAGGGGTGTAGGTTTTCCATGCCTGCCTTTGTGGCGAGCGAGCAAGCTCCCTCGCCACGTGTGGGCTGCTGAAAGTATCTAAAGCTTGTTGACCCGCGCCAGTGGCAGGCTGATTTTCTGTTCACGCTGCAGGAAATTCATCATCAGCAGCACCCGTTCCTCGCCGTCCATGGCCAGGAACACCGCTTCGAGATCGCAGAACGGGCCTTCATTGATGCGCACGGTATCTCCGTGTCTCAACAACGTTGTCACGATCGCCTGACTGTCCCGTTCCTGGAGTTCATCGATCAGTGCATCGCGGATTGGCAGCGGCTGACCGCCGAACCCGACGACTCGCGAAACACCGCGGGTCGAGCGCAGCGGACCCCAACTGTCCTGAAGGCTCAGTTGAATAAACAGATAGCCCGGAAACAGCGACTCGCTGATCACCTTGCGCTGGCCCCGCAAAATGCGCTCACGTCTGTAGGTCGAGCGGAAACAGGCATAGCCCTGGCGCTGCAAATGTTCTTCGGCGCGCTCATCTTGTTTGGGTTTGCACTGGAGCAGATACCAGGCTTTGGTGGCGTGTTCTGCAATCGCGTTCATTTAGAGGCCTCCTCTGCGTTGATCTGCTCCAGCAATTCGGCGGTCTTGCGCTGCATTAACGAGCTGTCGCCACGACTTTCCACGGCCAGGCACACCACGCAACCCTTGTCCGAGAGGCGCAAGCTGAAGCGCCAGTCGGCAAAGACCAGATTCAGTCCGTCGCTCTCGTTGATGTCGAGGGCATCGGCGGCGTAACGCTGCTTGATGCATGCCAGCAGTGCGGGGCCATCCTTGACGTGACGATGGACTTCCCCGGAAGAAGGGAAAGCGCCGATGCGCTCCACCAGCAGCACTGGCGGCTTCTGCACGCGGGGGAAAATCAGTTCCGACGCATAGGCGCGCACGATCAGGTAGGCGAGGTTGTGTTTAAGGTCAGCGCCATACGGGGGGCGACTGTCATCTGCCTTGAAACCGCTCAACGTATTCATAGAGGCTTCGTCCATAGGGTAATAAAGACCATAAAATCGATTCGGTTAAGCACACGCTTGTCAGGGGGCAGCGCCGTCACAGGGTGTTCTGATGCAGGTGCTCGAAGCAGAAGTTGGTGGCTTCGATGTAACCTTCGGCGCCGCCGCAATCGAAACGTCGGCCTTTGAATTTGTAAGCCAGGACGCAGCCGTTCTGGGCCTGTTTCATCAGCGCATCGGTGATCTGGATTTCACCGCCCTTGCCAGGTTCAGTGTCAGCAATCAGGTCGAAGATATCGGGGGTCAGAATGTATCGACCGATGATGGCCAGGTTGGACGGGGCGTCTTCCGGACGGGGCTTCTCGACCATGCTGTTGACCCGGTAAATACCCTCGCGAATCAACTCGCCGGCAATCACGCCGTATTTCTGGGTCTGCTCATGGGGCACTTCCTGGATCGCCACGATCGAACAGCGGAACTGTTCGTAGAGCTTGATCATTTGCGCCAGCACCCCATCGCCCTCCAGGTTCAGGCACAGATCGTCGGCCAGCACCACGGCGAATGGCTCATCACCGATCAACGAGCGGCCGCTGAGAATCGCGTGCCCCAGGCCCTTCATCTCCACCTGACGGGTATAGGAGAAACTGCAGGTATCGATCAGCTCACGAGTGCCATGCAGGAACTTTTCCTTATCGGTGCCACGAATCTGATGTTCCAGCTCGTAACTGGTATCGAAATGATCCTCCAGCGCGCGCTTGCCGCGGCCGGTGACGATGGCCATATGTTGCAGGCCGGCGTCGCGTGCTTCCTCGACGGCGTACTGGATCAGCGGCTTGCTGACGATCGGCAGCATCTCCTTCGGCATGGCCTTGGTGGCGGGTAAAAAGCGGGTCCCATAACCGGCAGCGGGGAACAGGCATTTACGAATCATGGAAGCGTCCTTGAAAGTAGACTGATGGAGTGGCTGATGGCAGTAGGAAAGATTCGATCCGGATGTCGGAACCGGTCACGCTGAGGAGTGCGGGCTCGAAATGGCCCGATCACTCGAGAAAAATGTTCGCAACGCTACAGGGGCAACGAAAGGCCCGTGCGCCATGTTTCTCGTCAGGCGCGGGCAGGGGGAATATCGGGTGGCCGGCGAGCATGCCCGGTTGTTCCATGGCATGTTCCTGACGCAATCCGCTGTAAAAAAAGTTATTGCCCAAGGCGCCCTTTACCCAACGACTAACCGAATGTCCGACACCCTGGCAATGCACTAGCGGAACAGCTATACATTAGCCATTCGCTATTTCGGTGTAATTTAGATTGAACGAACGCGGGAAAACGGCAACTGTTAGAAATTGTCTGGATAAAATCCTGAACTGTTATTTTCAGTGCCTGAAAGCGAAATGTTATTTTTTGTCTGGAGAAAAAGTTGGGGGTGGTTTAGGTGCCATGGTAATAAATACGCATCGATTGTTTTAATGTTTCTTCTGCAGTTACCGGGTTTTTAAATACCTGAATTCATTCGTAGATTAAAGCTCTTATGTTCGGCAAGTGTTAGGTCACCGCCAATGTTGACAAGACGGGGAAGGTTATCTTGCTTAAAAGGGTTTTGATTGTTTGTGTCGGCAATATTTGCCGCAGTCCCACCGCGGAGCATTTGCTGCGCGGGGCACTTGTCCATTCCGATATTCAGGTCAGCTCGGCTGGTCTGGCCGCCTTGGCAGGCAAACCCATCGAGCCGACGGCACACGCTGTACTCGAGGAGCATGGTCATCTGCCCCATGAGCACCAGGCCGTCCAACTCACGTCTCAAGCCGTCAGCGAGGCGGACTTGATTCTGGTGATGGAGCGACGGCATGTCAGCGGGGTGCTCAACATTGCCCCTGAGGCGCGAGGCAAGGTGTTACTGCTGGGCAAATGGCAGGACGATCGCGAAATCAGCGACCCCTACCGTCAAGGCAAACCTGCTTTTGTGCATGCTTATGCGTTGATCGAAGAAGCCGTACACGCATGGGCACAGCGTCTAGCACGCTGATGGCCACTCCTTTTTGAATCGTAATCAAGGCAAAGAATCCGACTTATGCAGCAAGCACCGGTAGTCAACGTGCGGGACGACGACAATGACGAGATTGATCTTCTCGGCTTGTTTGGAACACTCATCGACCATAAATGGCTGATTGCCGCGATTACCGGTGCCTTCATGGTGACCGGTGCCGCGTACGCGGTGCTGGCGACCCCGGTATATCAGGCGAACGCGCTGCTGCAGGTTGAAGCGAAAAAGAACGACTTGCTGGGCTTCTCCGATGTCAGCAGCATGTTGGGGAAAGAGTCGCCTTCCGCGACTGAGATCGAGCTGATCAAGTCTCGTGCGGTGATTGGCAAGACAGTCGATGAGTTGAAACTGGCCATTATCGTAGAGCCCAGTTACTTCCCCATTATCGGTGAGTTCATTGCGCGTCGTTTTAAAAATGCTAGCCCGGATGAAGTCGCCAGTCCATGGTTGGGTATGACGGGTTACGCCTGGGGTGGCGAGTCGTTAAAAATAGCTCGCCTTGAGCTGCCACAAGATAAGTTAGCCAAAAAACTGACCTTCATTGCCGGTGAAAACGGGGCTTTCCAGCTGTTCAATGAAAGTGACGAACTTTTGGTTGAAGGGCAGGTGGGAGAGGTTGTCGATCAACGCGGCGTTAAATTGCTTGTCGAAGAGTTGCGGGCCAACCCCGGAACCCGGTTTCGTATCGTCCGCAAACCACGGTTGACCAGTATTCTGGATTATCAGGAAGCACTGGATGTCATCGAGCGTGGGAAAGAGTCGGGCATCATCGGGTTGGCGCTGGAAAGTACCGAGCCGGAATTGGCGGTAAAAATCCTCAATAAGATTTCCGAACTCTACGTCGAGCAGAACGTACAACGGACTTCTGCCGAGGCCGAGCAAAGTCTGGAGTTTTTGAAAGAACAGCTGCCCCAGGTCAAGAATGATCTGGAGAAGGCCGGCAACGCGCTCAATTCGTACCAGACGCGCACCAAGTCCGTGGACATCAGCCTGGAAACCAAAGCGATCCTGGACCAGATTGTATCGTTGGACACGGCTATCTCTCAGCTAAAACTCCAGCAAGCCGAGATGGATAGAAAGTTCACCCGTCAACACCCGGCCTACCGTGCGCTGCTCGCTCAGATTGCTGAACTGAGCAGCAAACAACAGCGTCTGGCCGAGAAGGTCCAGGACCTTCCCTCGACCCAGCAAGAACTGCTCAGCCTGACTCGTGACGTCGAAGTGGGTACGGCGATCTATACCCAGCTGCTGAATAAGTCCCAGGAGCTCGATGTCATGCGCGCCGGGACGGTGGGCAACGTGCGTTTGATCGATACGGCGGATGTGAACCTGATCAAGCCGATCAAACCCAAAAAAATCCTCATTGTTCTGATTGCCACCTTTCTTGGTGGGTTCCTGGCCGTGTTGCTGGTTCTGCTGCGCAAGGCCTTGAATCGCGGGCTGGAAAGCCCGGAAGCCATTGAGCAGCTTGGGCTCCCGGTATACGCCTCCATTCCCTACAGCATGCTGCAAAAAAATGCAGATGAAAAAAGTACGCGTGGAGGGAAGCGTTCCGGCAGCAGCCAATCGGTGCTGGCCGTTAACCACCCTACCGACCTGGCTATTGAAGCGCTTCGCAGTTTGCGCACCAGCCTGCATTTCGCGATGCATGAAGCTGACAACAATCGTCTGATGATTTCCGGCCCTAGCCCGCAAGTCGGTAAAACCTTCGTATCGGTCAATCTGGCAGCCGTGATCGCCCAAACAGGGCAGCGAGTCTTGCTGATCGACGTCGATATGCGTAAAGGCTATATCCACAAAGTCATGAATTCCCACAGCACCAACGGGCTTTCCGATGTCTTGGCCAAACGCTGCGATCTGAAAACCGCGATCCACAAAACAGACATCGACAATTTCGACTTCATCAGCCGCGGTCAGATACCGCCCAACCCTTCGGAACTGTTAATGCATCAAAACTTCACTGAGCTGCTGTCGCAGGTCAGCGAAATGTATGACTTGGTCATCCTGGATACCCCTCCGTTATTGGCAGTGACCGATGCGGCGATTGTCGGCAGACAGTCAGGTACAAACTTGATTGTTGCGCGCTTCGGTTTTAATCCCTCCAGAGAAATAGAACTGACCATTCGCCGGTTCGCGCAAAACGGCATCGAGTTGAGAGGCGCCATTTTCAATGGGGTAGAAAAACGCGCTTCGGCAAAATACGGGTACGGTGCTTACGGTTATTACAACTACGAGTATCAATCGGATAATAGTTAAATCGAGTGCGGCCCGGGTCCGTAAATCTTTCCGGTTTTTTGAGTTGTTTTGATTGTGTGAGGTATCAGCACCTGACACCCCACCCGGGTGGCAGGGGTAACGAGCTGATACCCATGTTGCCCGACAAAAAATACATCGTGTTCTCAGGAAATTGACTATAAATCCTGGGGCGGTAGCGTGGTTTTTTCGAAAAAAGTCTGAAGAAAAGCCTGTTTCTCGGATTGAGCTGATTGGCAAGTAATGGGTGTGCAGTTCCAAGTGACTCCTCCTGATGGATAGTTGAGAAAAAGATGGCCATGGCAAATAAACAGGGATTCTACGTAGAGCTGGAATCGATTCGAGGGTTGATGGCGTGGTGGGTCGTTTTTGGACACCTGTATTCCTGCTTTCGTCAGGCGATAGGCAACGTACCTCCTATCATCAATGAAGTGTTGTTGGCCACGGCTATTCCAGTCGATATTTTTATTTGTCTAAGCGGCTTTTTTATCGCCAAAGCCCTGAACGGGAAAAGTAGCGACTATAAACCCTATATTGTTCGGCGCGCTTTCAGAATCATTCCGATTTATCTGCTTGCCATGTTCCTGGCTGCCTTGTTGTTTAATGAGAGGATGAGTGTTCGCATGGAGATGCCATGGAACACCCCTGGGCAATTAGCAGCGGTTGAAAACTATTGGTCGACCATCAGTGACAATGTGGCCGCTTACTTGATGCCTTGTTTAATGTTGCTTCAGGGGCTGATTCCGGACCAGGTCCTGCCCCATGCAGGAGATGCCTTTTTAGCGCCAGCGTGGAGCCTGACACTGGAGTGGCAGTTTTATCTGATTGCGCCGTTGTTAGTGGGGGGCTTTTTGCTGAAACGCGGGAAAGAACTGCTTGTGGCGTCAAGTTTGCTTGCGCTGCTGCTTCTGACTCACTCTGGCCTGACATTCTCTTACGGCAGCTTCATCCTTATAAAATTACCTGTTTTCATTATTGGTATGTTAACCCACGATTTGATTCGCCGTGGCGAGGACGAACTGAAGAATGGACTTTTGATCATTGTCATCGTCTTGGGGATAGGTCTTATTAGCCGATCCCTTGCCAATTTTGCGTCTATCACTTTATGGTCAGTATTGGCGATCGTGTTCAAATTGAACGGCCGATTCAGGCAGCCGTTGATCACCAGAATGCTGGAGTTGTCTAAAGCCCCACTCAGGAACAAGATGCTGGTCAAACTGGGTGTGCTGTCGTACTCCACGTATTTGATTCATATCCTGATTATCGACGCCGTGATGATTGTCGCGAGAGCGTTCGGTTATCTGAGCAGTGACTTGGTTGCGCTCTTCATCGCGCTATCAATAGTCTTCACTTATGCGGCTTCATCGGTGATTCATCGGTATATCGAGACGCCCTTTATTGATATCGGTAAAAGAATAGCCACGTCAGTCTATTCTCGAGAACTAAAATGCCAGTAAGGGTCCTCGTCAACTATATGCTGTTTCCGTTGCTTCTCGTAGCGACGGCCTTCAACCTGAGATATCGATTGACGGGGGCTGATATACACCTGGGGGGCGCGGAGCTTTCCATAGCACCCTACGATATTTTTCTATTTCTGATACTGGTTTCCATCATTTTTTTCAGTAAACAAATCAATCTGGAAAAAATCAAAATTGACCGCATAACGGCGATGGCAATATTTTTTGTCGTGTTGTCCTCCGTGTCGATCATTAATTCGGAAGCGGTAAGCTTTACCGTGTATGAAATTTTAAGGCACTGGAAGATCATCGTACTGTTTCTTGTGGTGAGATCGGTTTTCCAGGATGGCAAGTCCATGGAGAAGTTCACCAGGGTTGCCGCGTTATTGATACTCTTCGAAACATTGTATGCGGCGTATCAACTGGCAACCGGCGATGTCACGGAAGATGCCCAGCAAGTTAAAGAACTTTTCGTAGAAAATGGAATCACCCGGGTCACGGGTACATTAAGACACCCGGCGTTGCTGTCTCTGTTTACGGTGCTGTTATTACCGTTCTGTGTCTATGGCGCGGTAAATGGAAAGGGCCGGCTGCTGTATATCGGTGCAATTGCAGCAGGCTTTGTGGTTATTTGCTTGACCTACTCAAGAACTCAAATTGTATTGTACTTTTTTGTTGTAGGGCTTTGCCTTTTCTATTTTAAGCGTCCGAATGGCAGCTCGATTCTAAGAAACAAAAAAATCATTTATACCTCTGTGATTTTTTCTTTGGTGATTATGGCAGGTGCCATTTATAACCTGGAAAACCTCTACGCACGATTTTTTGATGCACCTGAGTCGAGTACGACCTCAAGGCTGATTTTGGCAAAAATTGCGCTCAATATGTTTGTAGAACATCCACTCATCGGTGTGGGGTGGAATAATTTTGTAGATGTCATGGAACAGTACGATGAGTTCGGTGCATCTAAAAGCTTCAGGTACCCGGCTCACAATATGTATTTGCTGGTCATGGCCGAGACAGGACTGATAGGGATTATTAGTTATTTGGCTCTTATATATGGAATTTACAAAGTTCATAAGAATACGATCAAAAGGGCAGGTGATGTTTCTGTAAGTAATGCCTCGGCGGCCGCGCTGGTCTCTATTATCGCGATATTAATAACCGGTATCCAGGGTTGGTCATTCCGGGCGGATAGCATACAGGCAATCATCTGGATCAATTTTGGAATCATTTGCGCCCTTAATGACAGAGCGAAACGACATGCTTAGACGAGTTTTCCTGTGTGTCATGCTTTTGGCGGTTGCTTTTAACGTCTCGGCATCGACTCGAAGTGCTCTGGATTATAAGGCGGGCATGCCGTTACGAGGATTCAACGTCGATTTGAATTTAAGTGAGCGGGACTTTAAAAGCTTGGATGATCTGAATGTCAATGCGGTGCGTGTGGCGTTTGCATCACATCCATTGTTTGATGAGAGGGGTGGGTTGGACAGTGCGGCAATCGCTGTACTTGATAACTATATTCGGTATGCAAAGAAATACAATATTCTGATTCTGATCGATATTCATACTTTTCCTGGCAATGTCAAAAAATACTCGGGTTCGATAGGCGACGAATATTGGCGTAATACCGACTTGATGAGTGAGCTGATCAAGAGCTATGCGCAACTGGCCGAGAAGTTGAAAGACGAAAGCATGGTCATTGGTTATGACATTGTGAACGAACCGGCGCAGGCTGACCTTTCGAACTACCTAGGTTTTCTAAAACAGGTATCAGAAACAATCTTGAAGATTTCGCCAGGTAAACTGGTATTGATCCAGCCCCGCATCACCATTCAACCGAATGGAATTCCTAACGGGCAGCGCTCCAACTGGAGTGAGATCACTCACCTGATTGATGACAAAACAGTCGTTGGCAGCCTGCACTATTATGATCCAGGGGATTTCACTCATCAGGGTGTTCATCAGTTTCCTGTCAATCAACGCCTGCCATTTTTGCTTAGAAGTGAAAAGAGCTTGAGGTTGTATTTCAGAAAAACACTGTCTCGGATTTTAAATCACCCGGGGCCGGTGATAGTGGGTGAGTTCAGTGTGTCGAATTATAGTCCGGTGGATGATTCTGAACTGTACATGAATACATTGCTTGATCTGTTTGAGCGCAACGGCTGGAGCTGGTTTTATCACTCTTATAAAGAGGCAGACATCTGGAACCCCGAACTGTCGCTGACAAAAAGAGGTTTGGCCCCGGACGGCGCATCCAAGAAATACTTGCTGTTGAAGGCGCACTTTAGATTAAACGATCGATTTCAGGCCGCTGACTAATCGCGAGCAGGACACTTTACTTGAAAGCAATTCAACTGTTGATCTCATCGTTTGGCGCCGCGGGTGCGACTTTTTTACTTCAAGTTCTGCTCAGCAGGACTTTGGACGCCGCCAGCTTTGGCCTTATATCATTTTCCAATGCGATTACCATCACGCTGGGAGCGCTGGCGTTCAGCGGCATAAATAGTTTGTTGTTGAGGCGTGTCAGCCGGGCTCCGTCCGAATATACCGGGTATATGCAAATTGCCTATGTTTGCCTGTTGCTCAATACACTGGGCGCTTATGTCATCAGCATGGCGCTGTTGTATGGAGCAGGCATAGGTCTTCTGGAGTCGGTCTTGCTGGCGACAGGTGTTGTAGCACTGTCTTCTCAGGCGATCGTGATCACTCAAGGTCAGCTCAAGAGCAGTCCCCTGCGGATCTCGTTTGGCCAGGTAGTGGTGCCGCTTTCAAGGATATTGTTGGTTGCGGCAATTTTCTATTCGATGGTCCCGAATTTTACCACCGCCGCGGCAGCCTTGGGGGCGGCTAACATTCTTTGCCTGATGTTGTGTGTCGCCTTGATAACACGGCACGGAAAAAAAGCAGGTGTGAAAATTCGAGACTTTTTGAAAGACTCCATTAAATACTCGTTGAATGGCGCCCTGAATATAGCTCAGTTGCAAATTCCCATCTCCTTGTTAGGGGTGATCTACGGCTCTACCTATTCTGGCTATCTGGCGATTTGTAATACGTTGCTCACGGCGCTGTATATAGCCCCTAATACGGTATTTAATACCTATCTAATAAAGAAATACCATGCGCTTTCAAGTGCTGAAAAATCGATACCTGTAAAACATTCATTGTATTCCTTTGCCGTGGGGGCTGTTTTTGCGGGTGGCTTGAGTTTCTACTCCCGAGAGCTTATTCATTTGCTGTTTGGCGGTGAATATGGTTATGCGGCCCAGGTGTTGCAAATAGCGGCGTTGTCTATTCCGTTCAGGTTTTTCGCGACACCTTTTGGCGCTGCATTATTGAGCGAGGAGTGGGTGAGTAAAAAGATAATGGTCGCCAGTATCGGGATGGCGTTACAGGTCGGCTTGTTTGTTTTGTTAATGCAATTTGAAGCAAAAGGCATTGGTGCAAGTATCTTGGCTAGTGAGTTCTTCATAGCGGTTTCGTACTATATTCTTTATAGAAAGAGCATGCGAGTATGAATGTTTCTATTATCGGCTATTATGGGGATAACTTTGGTGATCTGCTGATGCTGAAGTCACTCCTGTCTTTGAAGAAGCCAGGTGCGGTGTTTACCGTACTAACTTACGGGGATGGTCAGTCACTCAGGAAGCAAAGCTTCATTAGCGATAATGATGTGGGAGTGGTGGAACTTAATAAGGCCAACACATTGGCCGCTTACAGAAAGGTAATAAACAGTTCTGCGATCATCTGGGGCGGTGGTACTTGCTTCATGGATGAGGGGGGTACCGGTGGGATCAAGTACATGGCGCTGGCCCGCTTGTTCGGCGCGAATGTTATCTATGCAGGCATTGGGGTAGATAACCACAAAAAATTGAAAACCCGGCTGATTTTGTTTTTGGCAACGTTAATAGCTAAAGCGCTTTACATAAGAGATTCGGCTTCGCTGCAAGCCGTTAAAAAAATAAATCCGTGGATGCGCTCCGGAAAAATAAAACAATCTGTGGACTTGGCGTATGCGCTTGATATAGGCGATGTCGAGGGCGCGGGTGATCTGGAGGGCGCGGATGATTACATTATCTTGTGCTTACGTGATCTTGAAGGATATGGCGAACAATCCAGTGGCGATATCTATAGGCAGTTATTAGGTGTTTCAATAAAGGCGTGTAGAGCGTTGGGTGTTAATAGGATCGGCGTACTGAATGCGGACGCCGAAGTTGATGCGGGCGTATCGCTGTACGCCGAGCGTGAGTTGGAAGATTGCGGGTTCTCGGTATTTAAAATTCCAGGCAGTGATATTGATCGGTCCATCGACTGTATTAAAAATGCCAGGCATGTGATCAGTGCCCGGTTGCACCCTGCGGTGGTCGCTTATTCGGTAGGGACTCCCTTCTCTTTGTATAACTATTCAGACAAGAATAAAAAGTTTACCGCTGAGACGCACACCGATGAGTGTTTGATTCACAGGGGGGCGATAAACAGATTTGTACCTCAATACAAAATCGGTTCCGCGGGCGAAAAAAACACGCATAGACAGCTGGCGCAATCGACTGTTCACGAAATATACCAGTTGTTAAATTGATCTGAATAAGGATTCTCCTCATGGGTCACTTGAATTATTTCATCATTGAACCGGTAGGAGGGCATGGTGGAATGAATTATTACAACACCGGCCTTGGGCAAGGATTGGTTCTGAATAACGCCACTGTACATCTCTACACTTGCCCTGAATCGCAGGAGCAAAGCTCAAGTAATTTCACGATAAATAAGTTCTTTAAAGGGGTCTACGGTAAGTCTAATAAAGTTATCAGGCTCGCCAGGTTCGTCACGGCGTTGACGAGATCCATCATTGATATAAAGAGGAAAGGCGGAAAAATTTGCCATTTGCATTTTTTTCAGTACTCGCTGCTCGAGTTGATAACGTGCAACCTGTTGAAGTTTAGTGGGATAAAAATAGTTGCCACGATTCATGATGTTGAATCGTTTTCAGGGAGTTCTCTGACAAGAACCCATACTTCCATATTGCGAGCGCCGGAGGAGTTTATTGTTCATAACGAGTTCTCTCGGCAAGAATTACGGTCGGTGATTTCCGCGCAGGGTATCAATAAAAAGATAGCTATTATTCCTCACGGTAACTACCTTCCGTTCGTGAAAAGGCGAGAGACCGTTTTGTCTCGCCAGCACTTATCATTGCCCGTCGATAAAAAGCTCATACTCTTCTTTGGTCAGATAAAAAAGGTCAAGGGCCTGGATGTTCTTTTGAGTGCAATGGAGATTGTGTCGAAACTTGAGCCTGATGCCGTGTTGCTCATCGCCGGTAAAGTATGGAAGGATTCGTTTCAGCACTATGAAGACATAATAAAATCAAAAAACATATCGGGTGTGGTGATTCCACATATTCGCTATATCAATGACGAGGATGTCGACTTTTATTATTCCTCTGCCGATATCGTGGTCCTGCCCTATAAGAAGATCTACCAAAGCGGCGTACTGCTAATGGCGATGTCGTACGGCTGTATTACCGTGTCTTCACGTCTGCCCGCCATGGTTGAAGTTGTGGATGACAGTCGAAATGGCTTTTTGTTTGAAACGGATGACCCACAGGATCTGGCTCGGCAAATACTTGCAGCACTGGGCTCAGATGCTGCAGAGGACATTTCGCAGAACGCTCGAGCCGCGATGATCGAAAAGCATGATTGGACGCGCGTAGCGCGTCAGCACATTAAGGTATTTGAAACTTATGAATAGGCACTTGTTGATTCTAGGGATAAGAGGCATTCCGGCACAGCATGGCGGCTTCGAGACATTTGCCGAAAAGCTGGCGGTCTACCTGAAGGAAAGGGGTTGGAGAATTACCGTTTATTGCCAGGAAAGCGGCAGTGGCGCCATAACGGAAACCGAATGGCAAGGTATTCGTCGTGTTCATATACCGGTCTCCAGAGAGGGTGCGCTGGGTACTGTTATTTTTGATTTCAAGGCTGTGCGTCATGCGTTGAGTGAAAAAGGTTTGTTTTTGACGTTGGGGTATAACACCGCCATTTTTAATCTGCTGCAACGTGCGAAAGGCCAGACCAATATAATCAATATGGACGGCATTGAATGGCGTAGAGAAAAGTGGGGGGCGATTGCCAAGACCTGGTTCTGGATAAATGAGCGATTGGGTTGCTGGATAGGTAATCATCTGGTCGCCGATCATCCGAAGATAAAAGACCACCTTGCCACTCGAGTCAGTGCCGATAAGATCACCATGATTCCCTATGGTGGCGATGAAGTGAAAACGGCGTCTGTCGAAGTGTTGGCAGGTTTCGGCCTGGAACCGAAAAACTTCTCTATTATTATTGCCAGGCCTGAACCGGAAAACTCTTTTTTCGAGATGGTCGATGCGTTTAGTTCCTCGGTCAGGAATCATAAACTTGTGGTGCTTGGAAACTTTACGCCGAGCACGAACGAATATCACAAGAAGGTGATGGACGCCGCAAGTGATGAGGTGATATTTCCTGGCGCCATCTACGATTCGAACATCGTTCAGGCACTCAGGTATTTCAGTCGTTTCTATCTCCACGGTCATCGTGTTGGCGGAACCAACCCGTCTTTGGTCGAGGCGCTTGGCGCTGGCTGCGCAATTATTGCCCACGATAACCCATTTAACCGTTGGGTCGTGGGTGAGGGTGCAGCCTACTTTTCGGACAAACAATCTCTTTCGTGCCTGTTGGATGAATGGCTGGCGGATGAAGACAGAATTGCGGATATGAAAGAAGTCGGTGCCGCGAGATTTGTCGAGTGTTTCAAGTGGGAAAAAGTGTTGAGTGCGTATGAACAGCTTTTCATTGAATGGCGACCTTCATAAGTCATCCATTACTTCGATCTAATCCAGGCTGTTACTTTTCGATGAGGTGCTAAATGATTCCGGTTATTTTATCTGGAGGTTCTGGCTCGCGCCTGTGGCCGCTTTCGCGACAACTGAACCCCAAGCAGTTTTTGTCTTTAATAGATACCAATCTCTCTTTGTTGCAGGCCACCATTCAGAGACTTGATGGGCTGGAGATACAGCCCCCCAGGCTCATCTGCAACGAAGAACATCGGTTTCTGGCCGCTGAACAGTTGCGAAAACTGGGCATGGGAGATGCCAATATCCTGCTTGAGCCCGTCGGTCGTAATACGGCGCCAGCGGTGGCGTTGGCCGCGCTGCAGGCAACGGTCGAAGGTCAAGACCCGATGCTGCTGATTTTGCCGGCGGATCACACCATTAAAGATGTCGACGCTTTTCAAGAGAGCATCAGGGTCGCGCTTCCGTTGGCGATGGAAGGGAAGTTAGTGACCTTCGCAATAGTGCCCACCTATCCTGAAACGGGGTATGGCTATCTTGAGAAGGGCGACGATATCGGTGGCGGTTTCAGAGTGAACCGTTTTGTCGAGAAACCCGATCTGGCGACGGCTCAAGCGTACGTGCTCACGAACAATTTCTTCTGGAACAGCGGCATGTTCCTTTTTCGCGCGAGCCGTTATCTGGAAGAGTTGCAAAAATTCCGGCCCGATATTTTGTCTGCCTGTATCGAGGCCTTGGGCAACGGTTCGCAGGATTTGAATTTCACTCGGGTGGATCGGGCTTTGTTTTCTGCGTGCCCCGAGGACTCTATTGACTACGCGGTAATGGAAAAGACCGACGACGCGGTGATGGTCGCGATGAATGCCGGATGGAGTGACATTGGCTCCTGGTCTGCGCTCGCCGATGCCTTTGCAAAAGATGCTGACGGTAACGTGCTCAAGGGGGATGTCTTCGCCGAGAACACATTCAATACCTATGTTCATGCGAACAGCCGCTTGATCGCGACCATTGGCGTTGAAGGACTGGTCATCGTTGAAACCAACGACGCCATTCTTGTGGCCCGCAAGGATCAGGTGCAAGACGTTAAAAAAGTAGTGGAACGGCTCAAGCAATCCGATCGGCATGAGTACTCGAACCACAGAGAAGTTTATCGCCCGTGGGGTATGTATGACTCGATAGATAAAGGCGCTCGGTATCAAGTGAAACGTATCACGGTGCAGCCGGGAGCGAAGCTGTCTGTGCAGATGCATCACCACCGCGCCGAGCACTGGATCGTCGTTAGCGGTACGGCCAAAGTGACCAACGGTGAGCAGACCTATCTGGTCTCCGAGAATCAGTCGACTTACATCCCGATCGGTCAAGTGCATGCGCTCGAGAACCCGGGTGTCATTCCTCTTGAGCTGATCGAAGTTCAGTCCGGCTCCTACTTGGGCGAGAACGATATCGTGCGGTTTGAAGATAAATACGGCAGGGCATGAACCTCCGTCATCCATTGGGTTAGCCGACAGCGGTGCGGGTCACCGATTTAATCTTTCATTTCGCCGTCAGGATCTCCACTCATGTTTAAAAAAATCCTCGTAACCGGTGGGTCCGGTTTCATTGGATCAGCAGTGGTACGCCACCTGATAAGTGAAACCACCTGCAGGGTCGCGAACGTTGACAAGTTGACCTACGCAGGCAATTGCGACTCCCTGTCGAGCATCGACGAGTCGCCGCGCTACCACTTCTTCAAGGTCGATATCTGCGACGCTCAGGCACTGGATCAGGTATTCACGGTATTTCGACCGGATGCAGTCATGCACCTGGCCGCAGAGTCCCATGTCGATCGTTCCATCGACGGTCCTGCGGACTTTATCCAGACCAATATTGTTGGCACCTATACCTTGCTCGAAGCGACCCGGCGTTATTGGAGCGGGTTGTCGGAAGAACTCAAACAGGCTTTTCGCTTCCACCATATCTCCACCGATGAGGTGTATGGCGACCTGGAAGGCACCGATAGCCTGTTCAGTGAAACCACGCCTTATGCGCCCAGTTCACCCTATTCGGCCTCCAAGGCCAGTTCAGATCATCTGGTTCGGGCCTGGCAGCGTACGTATGGCCTGCCCGTGCTGGTGACCAATTGCTCGAACAACTATGGCCCTTATCACTTCCCCGAGAAGTTGATTCCCCATGTGATTCTGAATGCCATCCACGGCCGGCCTCTGCCGGTTTATGGCGACGGCTTGCAGATTCGCGACTGGTTGTTTGTAGAAGATCATGCGCGCGCTTTATGCGAGGTCGTGCGCCGTGGCGAGGTTGGCGAAACCTATAACATCGGCGGCCACAACGAGAAAACCAATCTTGAGGTGGTGCAAACCCTGTGCGATCTGCTCGAGGAGTTGGCTCCCGATAAACCTGCGGGCGTCGCGCGTTATCGCGAGCTGATTACCTTCGTCAAGGATCGTCCGGGGCATGATCTTCGTTACGCCATCGATGCGGGCAAGATCGAGCGTGAGCTCGGTTGGCGACCACAGGAAACCTTTGAGAGCGGCATACGCAAAACGGTTCAGTGGTATCTGAACCATCAAGGATGGTGGGAACGGATACTCAACGGCCAGTACCGGTCGGAGCGTCTTGGCCACGTCGGCTGAAACATTCAAACCCTGCCTCTATTAAGTTTCGAAGGGAATCCTCATATGAAAGGCATCATTCTGGCGGGAGGCTCCGGCACCCGCTTGCATCCCATTACCCGTGGTGTATCCAAACAGCTGCTTCCGGTCTACGACAAGCCGATGATTTACTATCCGCTGTCGGTATTAATGCTGGCGGGCATTCGCGAGATCTTGATTATTTCCACGCCGCAGGACTTGCCCAACTTCCAGAACCTGTTGGGTGACGGTTCTTCTTTCGGCATTGAACTCAGCTATGCCGAACAACCTTCTCCCGATGGTCTGGCCCAGGCCTTTCTGATCGGCGAGCACTTTATCGGCGACAGCAATGTGGCGCTGATTCTGGGCGACAACATTTTCTACGGTTATGGTTTCAGCGCCTTGTTGCGCGAAGCGTCACAACGACACAGTGGTGCCACTGTCTTTGGTTATCGAGTCAGCGACCCGGAGCGCTTTGGCGTTGTCGAGTTCGACAGTAACGGCAAGGCGATCTCGATCGAAGAGAAGCCTAAACACCCGAAGTCCGACTATGCCGTCACCGGCTTGTATTTCTACGACAAAGACGTGGTGAGCATTGCAAAGCAAGTCAAGCCTTCGATCCGCGGCGAGCTTGAAATCACTGATGTGAACAACGCGTATCTACAGCGCGGGGATTTGCACGTGAGCGTGCTGGGGCGTGGTTTTGCCTGGCTGGACACCGGGACTCATGATTCATTGATGGAGGCCGGGCATTTCGTCCAGACCATCGAAGCGCGGCAGGGCTTGAAAGTGGCCTGTCTGGAGGAAGTGGCCTACCACCAGGGTTGGTTGTCGGCTGCACAACTGGATCAGCAAGCCACGGCGTTATGCAAAACCGGTTACGGCCAATACCTGGCACGGGTGCTGAGCACGGAGCCTGCGATATGAATGTCATCAACACCCGGTTGCCTGGCGTACTGATTATCGAGCCCAAGGTGTTTGGCGATGGCCGCGGGTTCTTTTTCGAGAGTTATCACCAGCAGCGTTATCGCGACGCCGGCATCGAGTTGCCTTTCGTCCAGGACAATCACTCGCGCTCGCAGTATGGCGTGTTGCGTGGTTTGCACTTCCAGCGGACCCGGCCCCAGGGCAAGTTGGTGCGGGTTTCCCAAGGGGCGGTGTACGACGTGGTGGTGGATATCAATCCCGAATCGGCCACTTGCGGCGAGCATGTAGGGGTCAAGTTGACCGCCGACAACCATCTTCAGCTATGGGTGCCGCCAGGTTATGCCCACGGCTTTTGTGTGCTCAGTGAAACCGCCGATTTTCAATACAAATGCACCGATCTGTATTTTCCCGAGGACGAAGGTGGTCTGCTCTGGAGTGATCCTGACCTGGACATTGCCTGGCCTTTGGAGTCACCTCAACTCTCGGAAAAAGACTTGCGCAACCCGCGCTTGCGCACGCTGTTGAGCGGGGAATGACGGATTAATAATGGTCTATAGTTAATATTAACTATTGATGACCTGATGTTATTTAGCCTGAATTTCCAATCGCAGTAGAACCTTGCGGGATAAGAAGTCGGGAGAATCCTGACTAATAATAACAATAGACGCCTGGGGTGAGTGACTCGCGCTCGTAAGTTTGTACTTAAAATGCCTTGTTGTGTGGCGAATATCTTTGAAAATCGCCTTTATTTGTCAATAAGCCTTGCCCCGCGCAAGCGCTTTTGCCGAGGATGTGACGAGATTCGGCGTATGGCACGCACTCCCTATAAATGACATCCTCCAAATGAGGCAATGTGCATGAACGGGCTCGTTCAACTTACGAGTGTCAGTTCATTCATCTGCTGTTCCATTCCCGGTCCCTTAGTATCAAATCTAATGCAGAGTTGATGTCGAGAAGGAGTCTGATATGAAGAAACTACTTACTGCCAGCTTGCTGGCTGTCATGAGCACCGCGGCGTTGGCGGCGGATGCACCACCGAGTGAAACGGCAAGCGAAGCACTGGACGAGCCACTGTCCTTGAATACCCCGCTGGTCGGGGACGTGACGGTCGCCGAAACCGTGGTGGTCGGCGCGGCCATTATCGGCGCTGCTGCGGCCGCCTCCAGCTCCGGCGGCAGTTCCAATGGCGGTACCTCTGGAACGGGTGGCACAACCGGTACTGGTGGTACGACAGGTACCAACTAAACCCCGCGAAGTATGTTGTTCAAGATCACTCAGAACTTTCTGGGTGATCTTGTTTTAGACTTGCCCTCGACTAGCGTAGTGCCATTATGATCCGTAGATTATCTGTTGTTATGCTGGCAAGTATCAGCTTGCACGGCTGTATGTTTTCGCCTGGTCAACACATGGACACCAGTCAAATGGTCAGTGACGGCTCTGTGGAAAGTAGCCGGGTGGAGCTTATTCCCATCACGCCTAAATTGATTGCCATGGATGCCGCCACGCAGGTTCGCGAATCGGTGCCATCGGCGTTGTTGTCCTATGTGCCCGGTGGTTATCGCGTGGGTGCCAATGACCTGTTGTTTATCACGGTCTGGGATCACCCCGAGTTGACGGCGCCTTCGGGGCCGCAACAGCAAATCGATGCCAACGGTCGTCTGGTTCGTCCGGACGGCACGCTGTTTTATCCCTACATCGGTAATGTGCCGGCCGCCGGTAAAACCATCGAAGAGTTGCGAGCCTTTATTGCCGAGCGCTTGTCGCAATTTGTCGAAAGCCCCCAGGTCGACGTCAGCGTATTGCGCTTCGCCAGCCAGACCGTGGTGATTTCCGGTGCGGTGCTCAAAGCCGGCCAGCAGCCGATCACCACCACCCCGCTGAGCGTGGTGGAGGCCGTTGGCGCGGCCGGTGTGGACCCCTCGAATGCCGACCTGTCGGGCCTGACGCTGACCCGGGACGGGCGTGAATACAAGCTTGATCTGGACACCCTCAATCGGCAGGACTCACAGCTGCAGGGCGTCTACCTCAAGGGCGGCGACCGGCTGTACCTGCCTTATAACGACCAAAAACGTATCTATGTCATGGGTGAGGTCAACCAGCCTCGCGCGCTGAGCTTCAAGAGCAAATCGATCAACCTGACCGATGCGCTGGGCACGGTGGGGGGCTTGAACCAGACCACCTCCAACGGCAATGCGGTGTACGTGATTCGCGGCGCGGACCACCTGGAAACCGAACCGGCCAAGGTGTTCCAGCTCGATGCCGAATCGCCTTCGGCCCTGGTGCTGGCCACCCGCTTTGACTTGCAACCGCAAGACATCGTCTATGTCGGCCCGGCCGGCGTGACACGCTGGAACCGTCTGATCAGCCAGCTTCTGCCTACGGCCACCGTCCTCGGGACCGGTGCCAGCTCTCTTAATGACCTCAGCGAAGCCAACAGCAGATAAGGCTCAATCCCGCCGTGAAAAATTTGCCTACCTTCGCCAGTCTGACGATGGCGCTCTTGCTGTGCGGGTGTAACCCGTTGATGAAGGCCTCCTGGGACACCCTCGAAACATCCGTCGTGGGGCCTGCCTCCATCAACTTGACCCGTGCTCAGGTCGATGCCGTGCCGTATCCGCAGATCCTGGTCACCACCCCCTCCAGCGAGGGGGTGATGGCCATGGCTCGTCGGCGGGGCGACCTGCAGTTCTGGGTCGCTTCCGGCAAGCAAGTGCTGATGATGCGCGACGGTCTGGTGGTACGTACCGTCGGGCTGGGTGTTTCACTGGATGGCACTCGTTTCAATGATGAGTCGCCCTTCAAGCGCGGCCTTCAGTATTTGCCCGACGGTTATACCAGCACGCGCTGGATCGACATCTACGACGGCAACCGAATCGGTATCGCGGTCAACAGCCGTTTCAGCCCCCACGGCATCGAGACCATCAGCATTCTGGACAAGGAATACGCCTTGCTGCGCATCGACGAGCAGGTGGATGCACCCACCCTGAATTTCCACGCCACCAACCGCTACTGGGTCGACCCCCAGGACGGTTTCATCCTGCGCAGCGAGCAGCATCTGACGCCGCAGCTGTTTCTGAACATCGTGCAGGTGCGCCCTGACAGGGGAGCGGCCCGGTGAAGTGTTCAAGCCTTTTCTTGCTTGGCCTGCTGTTGATCGGCCCGGCCGTGGGCCAGGCGGCCGTCACGGTCAGCGGTGACGTGCGCAGCCCCGGCCCCATCGAGGTCAAACCCGGTGCACGCTTGCTGGACGTTATTCGCGTCGCCCAACCCAACGCCGAAAGTTACTGGCTGGGCGCGGCTTGGCTGCACCGTTCATTGGTGGACAAACAGGCGCGTTTGAAGGCGGGCGTCCTGTTCGATCTGAAGCTGCTGCAACGGGGCGCCTTGCTCGACGGCAAAAACACGCGAGCAGAGTTGAGTACGCGTCTGTATGAGCAGGTCGCGCAACTGTCGGTCACCGGACGGCAGGTCGCGGTGCTCGACCCGATCGCCGTGGAGGTGGGGTTCGCCCGCAACGCTCTACTGGATGATGGCGACCGTCTGATTTACCCCGAGCGGCCATCCACCGTAGAGATTCTGGGGGCGGTCGCGCAGCCCTGTCGGGTGCCTTACCGCGCCCTGCTGGAAGCGCGTGTTTATGCCCGGGACTGCACCATCCTCGACGATGCCGAGCGCGATTATCTGTGGCTGATCCAGCCCGACGGCCAGGTACGGCGCGTGGGCGTGGCGGCATGGAATCGTGAGGATGGCGTCGTGGCGGCTCCTGGCAGCAGGATCCTGGTGCCAATCAGGAGCGACGATCTCGAGACGCCGACCCCTGAGCTCAATCAACAACTGGCCGAGTTTCTCGCCACTCAACCCCTGGCTGAGGTGGCCCCTTGAAGTGCCCGTTGAAGTTACGTTTTGCTGCTGCATTGCTTTTGCCTTACGGACTGGCTCACGGTGAACCGCGCTACACCCAGAGTGATTTTGGTGGCGTCGGTCTGCTACAGACCCCCACCGCTCGCATGGCCCCCGCGGGGGAGTTGAGTGCCACGGCCAGTCGTACCGATCCTTACTCACGCTACAGTTTTTCCTTGCAGCCGTTCGATTGGCTGGAGGGCTCGTTTCGTTACACCGCCATCACCAACCGCAAGTACGGCACCGAAGAATTGAGTGGCGACCAGAGCTTCAAAGACAAGGCCATCGATTTCAAGGCACGGCTTTGGGAAGAAAGTCGCTGGGCGCCGCAAGTCGCCATCGGCGCCCGGGACATCGGCGGTACCGGGCTGTTTTCCAGCGAATATTTCGTCGCCAACAAGCGTTATGGCAACCTCGATTTCAGCCTCGGCATTGCCTGGGGTTATCTGGGTAATCGGGGGGATTTCAGTAACCCGCTGTCGGTCTTCGGCAGCCAGTTCAACGACCGGCCGCAGAGCACGGCGGCTGTCGCCAGGGCAGGGGACGTGAATGCCAACGCGTATTTCAGAGGGCACCCTTCGTTGTTTGGCGGGGTCGCTTATCAAACGCCGTGGGAGCCACTGAGCCTGAAGATCGAGTACGAGGGCAACGATTACAAGAATGAGCCGCTGGACAACCCGCTCAAACAAGACCTGCCGATCAACTTCGGTGTGGTCTACAAGCTGGCCGACAGCGTCGATCTGAGCGCCGGCTGGGAGCGCGGCAATACCGCGATGTTCGGCATCACCCTGCACACCAACTTTGTCAGTCGCAAGGCGCCGGTCAAAGCTTACGACCCTCCCGCCGAGCCGCTGCCGGCACAGGCGCCGTCGACCCCGCCCGACCAGGTCAACTGGGCCGATGTCTCCAACCGGCTGCAACAAAATGCCGGATACAAGGTGAAGCGCATCGCCCGGCGCGGTTCGGAGCTGATGGTGTATGGCGAGCAGTCCCGTTATTTTTATCCGGCCAAGGCCGTTGGGCGAGCCAGCCGGATTCTCGATAACAGCGTCAATCAGGACATCGACTGGTTCACCCTGGTGAACCAGCGCTATGACATGTCCGTCGAGGAAACCAGCGTGCCACGGGAAACCTTCCGCGCGGTGGTGAACAACGACCAGCCGCTGAAGGATCTGCACCGTACGACCGAGGTCAATCCGGCGACTGCGCACCGGGAAACCACGCTCTACACCCAGGCGCTGGAACCGTTCAGCTATGGCTTGGGCCTGGGCTACAAACAGAACATCGGCGGCCCCGACGGGCTGCTCTATCAGTTCACCGCCGATGCTGACGCGGAGTACCGTTTCACCCGCAACACCTGGTGGAGCGGCCTGCTCAGTGCCAACCTGCTGAACAACTACGACAAGTTCACCTACGACGCGCCGAGCGGGCTGCCGCGAGTGCGCACCGATTTGCGTAAATACCTGACCACCTCCGATGTGACGATGCCGACGTTCCAGTTCAACCACGCGACGCAGCTGGATAGGGACCTGTATGGCATGGTCTACGGCGGCTATCTGGAATCCATGTATGCCGGTGTCGGCAGCGAAGTGCTGTATCGACCCACGGGGAAACGCTGGTCGGTGGGCGCCGATCTGAACTTTGTGCGTCAACGGGATTTTGATCAGGGCTTCGGTCTGCGCGATTACCAGACCGTGACGGGCCATGTCACCAGCTATACTGAGCTGCCCAATGACATGCTTGCAGCGGTCAGTGTCGGGCGTTATCTGGCACGGGACTGGGGTACCACTGTCGACTTGTCGCGGGAGTTCAAGAACGGCGTGAAGTTTGGTGGCTGGGTCACTCTGACTACCGCGTCGAAGGCGGAATATGGTGAGGGTAGCTTCGACAAAGGGATCTATATTTCCATCCCGTTCGACGAGATGATGAGTACCTCGACCATGCGCCGGGCCAATATCGTCTGGGCGCCACTGACCCGCGACGGTGGTGCGCGCCTGAACCGTGCCTACTCGCTGCAGACCATGACCGACGGGCGCGACAGCAGCCTGTTCTACAACAACTTCGAGAAAATCACTGAATGATCACGTGGCTCAAAGGCTTGGTCGAGTTGCCATTCTGGCTCCGGGGCCTGGCCTTTGCTGCGGTGACTGTGATTTTGCTGTACGCAGGTTTGCGCCCTCAACCGATCCCGGAGCTGTTCGTCGAAGAGGACAAACTCCATCACTGGATCGGCTTTCTGGTTTTTACGTGCAGTTGCCGCCTGGCCTTCCCCAATGTGAGGTTTCTTTGGGTCGCCTTGGGGTGTTTGCTCACCGGCGTACTCATTGAGCTCGCGCAAGGTTTGATGCCGCTGCGCACGGCTTCGCCCTATGACATGCTGGCAAACTGTATCGGCGTGTTGATGGGGTTGTTGGTCTCCAGGTGCTGGGTGCGCTGAAAGGCGTTAGGCACCTGGCAGTTTGTCGGCATGTTGTAACCGTTGATCCTCGCTGTATCCCCCTCCAGCAACACCTCTCTTGCCCTCCATCCGCCCGTAGCAGCTGCCGAGCCTGCGTTCGGCTGCGCAGCAGTCGTCAAACCAGAGCTTGCGGTGCATCAGGCAAACCGCGTCAGCCGGATTCACGACTGCTACGCAGCCGAACGCAGCCGAACGCAGCCGAACGCAGCCTCGCAAGCTCGACAGCTGCGACAGGCGAATGCAGCCGTCGGCAGCTGCTACAAAACAGAGGGCGAATGAGGTGAGGCGGGGAAAGGGGTTTCGGGCAGTCAGAGATCTGACTGCCCGGACTGCGGTCTTGTCAGCCACAAGGTGAAGAAGAGGCGGGGGGGCGAATCGCGGGGGTTAATAGATGTCCTTGGAAAAGAGTGTGAAAGGGGTCTTGATCAGGATCTTGATGTCGAGCCACAACGACCAGTTGTTGATGTAGTTGAGGTCGATTTCCACACGCTTTTGCATCTTGTCGAGGGTTTCGGTTTCGCCACGGCAGCCACTGATCTGGGCCAGCCCGGTGATGCCCGGCTTGATTCGATGACGGGCCATGTAGGCGCGGATCTTGCCGGTGTAGTAGTCGTTGTGGGCAATGGCATGTGGCCGAGGCCCGACCAGCGCCATATGGCCTTGCAGCACGTTGAAGAACTGCGGCAGCTCATCGATGGACGTGCGTCGTATGAAACGGCCGACCGCGGTAATGCGCGGGTCTTCACGGCCGGCCTGGCGCACCTGATGGTCGTCGTGCAGGCGCATGGAGCGGAACTTCCAGACCTTGATGATCTTGCCGTTCCAGCCATGGCGCTCCTGCTTGAAGATGATCGGCCCCGGGGAGGAGATCTTCACCGCGACGGCGATCACCAGCAGCAGCGGACTGAAGCCGATCAGCGCCAGCGCGGCGAGGCCTCTGTCCAGCAGGGTCTTGCTCAGCGCCGCCGTCGGGTAACTGGTCAGCGGGCTTTCATTGAGGTGAATGGCGGGCAAGCCATCCAGTTCGCTGACGGAGTGATTGAGCAACGTCATGCTGCCCAGGTCGGGAACCCAGACCACATCGACATTCGAGTCGAGAAGATCGATGTACAGCGCTTCTACCTGTTTGGCTTCGCTCAAGGGCAGCGCAATGTACAACCGCCGGACATCGTGCACCCGGATCAGCTCACGCAGTTCCTGCAACTGGCCCACGATCCTGTGGGTATTGACGTTGATCGACAGTTCGTTGGGTTTTGAGCTGATCAGGCCGACCAGCGGCGGATAGTCGATTTTGGCCAGTTTGTCCGCCAGATTCACCGCCAATTGGTCAGTGCCGATGATCAGGGTGTTGTATTGGCTGTGCAATTGCCGGTGGTAGTGCCTGGAAAAACTGTGCAAGGGCAGGTACAGCAAGGCCTGCACGCAATAACCGGCCACAGCCCAGACCAGGATGATCTCTCGGGAGAACAATTCGCTGGTCTTGCTGAGAAAGCCGATGCTGGTCAGCCCGGCCAGCGTCAGCAGCCAACCCAGCAGCAGGCGTCCCAGGCCGGTGAGGTAGCCATGCTGCTTGTGATAGACCAGCAGCAGGGAATAGGAAGGGACCGAACCCAGGAAAGTAAGCACTGCAAGCACACGATAATGGGCGTCGATTTCTCCTGTCTGGTACAGCGCCAGAGCAAATAACAACGCATTGACCGAAGTGATGGCAATTATCCATTGCCCCCAGAAAGTCAGTCCTTTGGTTATGCTGTTTCGATTAATACGATTATGTACCATCGCGGTGTCCCTCGGGCATGCGCCACGTTGTGTATCAGTCGACGGTTAATAAATGGCAGCCACGCGCAAAGGCTGGGTGAGCGCGGTTAAGTCAGGAGTTTTTTTATTATTAGAAGGGAATAACGCGGGCTTATGGCTGGCCACCCTGCTTTTGTTTTCAAGTCAGCTGATACGGTTGTCTCAGTGTCTGGTTTTTATACTAGTACCTTAATCTTCGTGGGTGTCTGACGAATTATAACGGTCACTCTGTCAGAGGCTTTGTTATAAAAGGTCGTGCTCTTTTGTTAGGTGAGTATCACTGAATCGTCTATATAATTGCAGTATTCCGATAAGCGCTTGCCAGTACAGGAGGGAGGAAGCCGGGCAGGAACTATGGCGAGGATGACAGGAGGCGGGAAGTGCAGCGCAAGGCGGTCAGGCGGTCAGGCGGTCAGGCAGTCAAGCGGTATCGGGTAGGACGGGAGGTCGCATTTATTGTTATTGTTTTTGCGATCTTGCTCAGTAAGCGACTCTTATCCTTTGTGCCAGGCAATAACCACGGTTTCTGACCGAGCGAACCAGTCGTTCTCCGTTGGCGGCAGTTTTGAACTTCTTCTGCAACCGGCTCAAGCACATCTCAAGACCGCTGTAATGCTCCGGGTCTTTGTCGATGCGTAGAATAAGATCGTTCTTGCTGAGTACCCGTCGGTCGCTGATGACCAATTGGGTGAGCATTAACGATTCGGTGCCGGTCAATGGAATGGTTATATTTTCCTTGACTAATGTTCTATCGTCAGCGTTAAACCACCAGGTCTCGGGTTTACCCTGCGACTCTTTAACCCGGCTCACTGCGGTGATGAATTCTTCGTCGGCCACCGGCTTCTTGAGAAAGCCATCAACCCCGAAATGCGAGAAGTGATGGAGTTCTGAATGTTCCGAGTTGGGCGTTATGAGTATGATTTCTGCATCTTTTTGATTCTTGCGGATAAAACTGACATCGCTCAGCGATATGTCTGCCTGGTCGAGCAGGATGTGCGTGAATCGACTCTTTCTGATGCGTTCGCTGCTGAGTTTGCCAGACTCGATTTCGAAAGATAAATACAGGCGTTGTGCGAGAAGCGATTCGATTGCTTGTCGTGCCAGTTGGTCGCGGGTGAAAATTAGAAAGCTGTTATTTGGGGTATTCACAATAAGGTTCCTTCCTAGTTCGGTGAAATTTTTAAAGCTTAAATGACCTCGGTTGGGGAGTAGTACCGCCCCTGAAAAAAATCGAAAGGCATGCTGCGGGCCAGTGTGTGCAGTGCTTTGTGCTCCACCCGGTCCGCGATGAACTTGATTTTGCTGTCATGGATCATGCTGCTCAGGCAGTCGTAAGAGCGGTTGAAAAAGTCCTGGCTGTTGTCGACCATGATGTCGAAGTTGGATCGGGTCAAGTCCACTTTTATGTAATCGAACAGCTTCGGGCTGATCAGTTTTTCAGCGCTGTCATCGCTTAAGTCATAGCCATCGAAAGCGATCTCGATCCCGTTGTCCTTCAATAAGTGAATGTGATTGATAATGGTTCTTTTTTCTTTGAGGTTGAACGAAAGGAACGAACTGCTGTTAATGCTGGGGATCAGCTGTTGCTCATGCTTGTTGAGTGTCGTCTGAGCGTCATTCAGTTCCTTGATGAGTGCTTTATCCAACAAAGCGAATGGGTTCATGGTCATGAACAGTTTGTTGGGTGCCTGCACGGACGGAGAAGGCATGGCCTCGATCTGTGAAAGGGCATTTAATTGGATCCGCATCAGTACTTCGCGATAGATCGCCAGCGGGTGATCGGGATGCAGTTGCTGATAGCTCTTGTTCAGAGGTGTCTGCTGTTTGGTCGCCTTGGCATAGATTTCACTGCCGAACAGTTCATCGTTTCGTTTGAGAATCGATTGCCTGAAGAAGACCAATGCGAAATTTTCTTGCACTGTGTATTGCCTGCTGGACTCCATCATTTAGTCCCTTTAAGAGTGAAAGTCTGCTGGGTTGACTGATACGACCCCTCGAAGCAACCGATAGCCATAACCGCGAACGCTGTGAATGATGTTAATGCCAAAGTGTTTTTTGATTTTATTTCGCAACCGGCTTATGGATTTCTCCAAAACGCGTGAGTCATAGAGTTTTATATTCAATCCCATGGATTCGGCCATGCAATCGTGGTGCAGGATATTGCCTTCTGCGTTGATAAGTGCATCCAGGGCTTTCATTTCCTGATAGGCCAGATCCAGTTTGTACTCATCGTTGTATAAGTGCAGGCATGTTTGGTCCAGGATCAATTTGATGGCGGGTTTCCATTCAGGCGTTTCGAGCAGCTCTGAAATTAACCTGGCCTTTTCATCCTGGTCGTGAGGTACATTGATGCAGTGGTCGGCACCGGCCAGGTAGCACTCAATTTTAGTGTGCGGAGAACGATAATTGATTGCAGCGATAATGGTCAGTTCTGTCGGAGTTGTACGTAATTTCTTAATCAGCGCCAAGCAGTCATTAAGAAGGGAGGGAGTTTCAATATCGATCAGTACGGTATCGAGCGTCTGAGTTTCGATATCAAGGCTTAGCGGGGTTGGGTAATCTAATGTATAAACATGCGTGAGATTGGGTACAAATAGTTGGCGTAGTTTCTCTGTCGAGCGCCAAGTGCGCCCAATAGCGAGAATAGCTCTCTGGCTATTTTCGATCTTGCTCTCAGTACTCATCATGTAAATTACTCATATGTGCTGGCGTTGCAATCTTAATACACAAAATACTGAAGTTATCTGACTTTTTATAACATTTCGACCTCGTCAACAGGCGCATTCCATCGTCAGTACTTTCAGCTGGTTTCAATGGCGTAGCCAACTGTGGAGGCTTTAGCCAATTTGTTTTTTTTGATATCCGACTTTAGTTGGTGTGCCCTTTCCGTCGGACTAGGCTCTCTCGGTTGACTTTTCCATGAACAATACAGACGCGTGGCCGATCTCCCGATCAGGCTACAGAACGAGGCATAACTGAGAAGTCTTGCGTATGAATTGTGCGAAGGTCCGCATTTTTGAAAACTGGAGTTGATTTATAAGGATATTCCACGGTGTTCTATCACGGTGTAGGCGCGCTCTCGGAAGGCGTCAGTTCAAATGTCGCCTCTTTTTAGGGCGAACGAGGCAGGGGCCTATATTAATTGACTCCTCTTGCATTATATTTGTAATATTTTGTGTCAAGGGCTGAATTTGTGAACCTGTAGTTATTCCGTCTGGTTATTTAATAAAAAAAGCTAAAGTTGATATTAAAGCGCCATTAATTTTATGTACTAACCGGGGAGCAGAGCGGTTACTGATCCTTTTCGCAGTTAACCATCCATGACACGCCAAACCGATCGACCAGCATCCCGAAACGTGCCGCCCAGAACGTCGCCTTCAATGGCATTTGAATACTTCCACCCTCCGCCAACGCAGCAAATACCTGCTCTGCCTCCGCCACACTGTCGACATTCAACGAAACCGAACAACCGCTCATGCCCGTGGTAGGGCGATCAGGTGTGGTGTCCGACCCCATGATCGCCTGATCGCCCACCAACAGACGCGTATGAATGATCAGGTTGTGGCAGTTCGCCGGAACGTGGTCACGAGCCGGGGTTTCACCGAAGGTCATCATGACTTCGATCTTGCCAGGCAAGCTTTTGGCGTAGAACGTGAAAGCGGCCTGGCAGTCGCCGTTGAAGATCAGGTAGGGGTTGATTTTCATGATCGGCTCCCGGTCATGGAGTGGGGGCCATCGGGGGCTCATCCTCGAGTCCCGATGGGCATTGACTCTCCATAGCAAAGCGCTAAAACGTAGCGAGTGATGGTGTTTTTTTAGATGCCTTTACTATGGGCGAGGCGAGGCTTATCGCGTCATATCCACGTAGAGTGGATGGCTCATTCCACGTACTGTAGAGCCTGCCGCGCTTCTCTGATATCCGCTACCGAGTCCATCGCCCTATGCCTGTCCTTATCCGTTTCGCCTCGTTGCTCGACCAGGCCAGACGTGCCTTGCTGCTGGTCTGGGGAACGTCTCGCGGGCTGTTTCTGGGGTTGGTGCTGGCGACGCTGATCGCCGGTGTGCTGCCGGCACTGGCGGCCTGGTTGGGGCAGCGGATTGTCGATGCGGTCGTCACCGCCATGCAGTTGCACGCCCAGCAGGGCAGCGCGCCGTTGTGGCCGGTTGTGCGCTATGTGTTGTTTGAAGCAGGCGTGCTTGCGTTGTTGTCCGGGACGCAGCGCGCACTGTCGGTGCAGCAGTCGTTGTTGCGGGTGCAGTTGGGGCAGAAGGTCAACACGATGATTCTGGAGAAGGCCCAGACGTTATCGTTGGTCCAGTTCGAAAATTCCGAGTTCTACGACAAGCTGGTTCGGGTGCGGCGCGAAGCGTCGACCCGGCCGTTGGCGCTGGTGATGAAGTCGCTGGGGCTGATCCAGAACCTGATCGTGTTGATCAGCTTCGGTGTGTTGCTGGTGCATTTTTCGCCGTGGGCGCTGGTGTTGCTGGTGGTCGGGGCGTTGCCGGTGTTTTTTGCCGAAGCGCATTTTTCCGGGGATGCTTTTCGGCTGTTCACGCGCCGGGCGCCGGAGAGTCGGCAGCAGAACTACATCGAGACACTGCTCTCCCATGAGGGCTACATCAAAGAGGTGAAGCTGTTCGGTTTCGCGCCGCTGCTGTTGAAGCGTTATCGGGACACGTTTGCTCGTCTTTACGCCGAAGACCGACGCCTGACATTGCGTCGCGATGGCTGGGGTTTTGTGCTGGGGCTGCTGGGCACCGCTGCGTTTTATCTGGCCTATGCCTGGGTCGTGGTCGATACCGTTCACGGCAGCATCAGCCTCGGGCAAATGACCATGTACCTGGTGCTGTTCAAGCAGGGGCAGGCCGCCGTGAGCAGCAGCTTGAGCGCGATCAGCGGTCTCTACGAGGATGGTCTTTACCTGTCCAGCCTCTACGAGTATTTGGCCGAGCCGGTGGTGGCCGACACCGGAAGCCTTATCGTGGGCGCGGTGCCCGACGATGGTTTGCGTTTCGAGAACGTCGGTTTCCGTTATCCGGGGGCGAGCCGAGCCGCTTTGCAGGGCATCGATCTGCACTTGTTGCCCGGACACAGCGTTGCACTGGTGGGGGAAAACGGTTCGGGTAAAACCACGCTGATCAAGTTGCTGACTCGGCTGTATCGCCCCGACCAGGGCCGTATTTTACTGGACGGCAGCGATTTGCAGTCCTGGGCAGAAGAGGCGCTGAGACGGCGCATCGGCGTGATCTTCCAGGACTACATTCGCTACCAATTCTCCGTGGGCGAGAACATTGGCGTGGGCGATACCCAGGCGTTCAACGATGAAACGCGTTGGCAGCAGGCGGCCGCCGAGGGCATGGCCGCGCCTTTCATCGAGCGTCTGGATCGCGGTTACGCCACGCAATTGGGGCGGTGGTTCGCCGGTGGGCAGGAACTGTCCGGTGGGCAATGGCAAAAGATCGCCTTGTCTCGCGCTTACATGCGCCGCGATGCCGATATCCTGATTCTGGATGAGCCAACCTCGGCCCTGGACCCGGCGGCGGAAGCGGCGGTGTTCGAGCATTTCAGCCAACACACCGAAGGCCGCATGACGTTGCTGATTTCTCACCGCTTCTCCAGCGTACGCAATGCCGACCACATCATCGTGCTGGACCAGGGATCGATCCTTGAGCGAGGCGATCACGACAGCCTGGTCGAAGCGGGTGGGCGCTATGCGCAGTTGTTCAAGGTGCAGGCTCGCGGTTACCGATAGCCTGAAGGCACCTCTATTTCCTTGTGTGCGGGCTTGCTCGCGAAGGCGTCGGGTCAGCCAGCATCAATGTTGAATGGCACACCGCTTTCGCGAGCAAGCCCGCTCCCACAGGGGATTTTGTGCAACGGACCCTACCATTCGTCCGCAATATTCATTTACCTATAAGTTCTGACAGTAGCGCATGTTCCCGAACCGGTGTGTGATGAACCAGCGTCCCAAGGGGGGCAAGGTTAATCACTCTCATGGAAAGAATAATGAATGTTCCGTCTGCCGCAGAAGCGCTCATCGACCTGCCGCCACCGTCCATCAAGGAAAACCCCGACAACACCAACCTGAACCCGGTGGCGGTCAAAGATACCCTGACTGCCGTCGTGCAGTACGCCCTGCAACCCACCGACAGGATCAGTGTGACCTGGACAGGCGCGGCGGGCACCCCGGCCGAGGGTTCATACACCACGGGTTTCGTCGAGGCCGGTAGTACATATCCCAGAGAAATACCGCTGTACACAGCAATGGTGGCCTTTAATCTGGGCAAAACGGTGACGGTGACCTACGCCATTATCCGAGAGAACTCGGAGCCTGTGACCTCGCTACCGCTGACATTGAATGTGTTGCCGCTTGCGCAAGACGCGCTGCCCAGACCGTTCATTACACAAGCACCCGACTATGGCGCAGGTTCGGTGCTGGACGTGAGAGACCTGACTGAATTCACGCTACGCATGAACGGCTGGCCACTGATCGCTTATGGTCAGTACGTGTGGCTGCACCTGAAAGGAACCAACGCCGACGGTAGCCTTTTCAACGTTACGTACTGGAAGGCTCCCACCGACAACGTCAGTCAGCCCTGGATCCGCTACGGCTTTCATCAGCAAAACTTTTCGGCCAGCCCACTGAAAGGGCTCAAGGACGGCAGCACGCTAACCCTGGAGTTCAAAGCGGCACTGGGCAGGAGCCTGAATGAGGATGAGGCGGTGAGGTTTGCGCTACGAACCTACACCGTCAGAACGCTTGCAGCGGTGCAATTTCCGCCACCGTCCATCAAGGAAAACCCCGACAACACCAACCTGAACCCGGTGGCGGTCAAAGATACCCTGACTGCCGTCGTGCAATACGCCCTGCAACCCATCGACAGGATCAGTGTGACCTGGACAGGCGCGGCGGGCACCCCGGCCGAGGGTTCATACACCACGGGTTTCGTCGAGGCCGGTAGTACATATCCTAGAGAAATACCGCTGCCCAATGCAGTGGTGGCCTTTAACCTGGGCAAAACGGTGACGGTGACCTACACCGTTATCCGAGAGAGCTCGGAGCCTGTGCCCTCGCTACCGCTGACGTTGAACGTGCAGACTATCCCGGCAGATAAGTTGATTGCCCCGGTGATTACCCAGGCGAACGGTACGGCGGTGTTGGATTTGAAAGACGTGTTGGAGGGCGCGACTCTTCTGTTTGGCAGCTGGCCACTTATTGCCGCCGGGCAGCGGGTTTGGCTGGATCTGGAAGGTCGGAACGCCAATGGTGACACTCACAATCTTACGATGTGGGTGGGAGGGCGCAACTCGGTCACTCGAGGGTGGGCCTCATCCGGCAGTTTCAGCACCTATGTTGCGTACAGTTACCTGCGGGAACTGGGCGATGGAAGCACACTGTCCATCAGGTTCAAGTTGAATATGGACAAGGTGGCGAATCTGGCAACAGCCGTGGCCTTTCCAGTACGTACTTATACCGTCTTGGGTCTTTAAAGAGGGGCGTAGCGGAATCAGCAGATCGCGTGCCGGCGTCGCGGGTCTGATGGGCCGTCAAGGTTCTTCAGTTAAAACAAATCACCCGTCCTGCCGGCCCCCGACCATTCGCAGCCTTCCAGCGTCAGCAACCGCTCTTTCGCCTCAAGTCCACCGGCAAACCCGGTCAATTTTCCCGACGCGCCAATCACCCGATGACACGGCGCGACAATCGAAATCGGGTTTTTACCATTGGCCGCGCCCACCGCCCGCACCGCGCCGGGATTGCCGATCTGCCGGGCAATCTCGCTGTAGCTGCGCGTCTGGCCAAACGGAATGGTCAGCAACGCCTGCCACACCTGCTTCTGAAAGTCCGTCCCGACAAAGTCCAGCTCCAGCTCGAAACGATGACGCGTGCCGGCAAAGTATTCCTGCAACTGCTGTGCGGTGCGCACCAGGATCGGTTTGTCCGCCGCTTCTCTCATCGGCCCCAGCCTTACCCGGCCGGGTTTGTCGTTTTCCCAGAGGATGGCTGCCAGTCGCGCGTCTTTGGCGACCAGCTTCAACTCGCCGACCGGCGACGCCAGGGTGGTGAAGGTGTAGGTCATGCCGACGGACTCCGCAAAAGTGCTGAACAGGCGGCCAAGCATACTGCCTCGTCGGGGAGGCGCAATACGCAATCCCGGCCATACTTGCCTACTGCTCTTGAACCGATCCCTCTGTTTTTGTACAGAGCCTAAAAACAAAAAGAGACCGACTCATGAAGTTCGAACCTTTTGCCAAATCGCTCATGGCGACCACATTGGCGCTGAGCTGTCTGACGGCCCACGCGGCCTCCGTTGCCCCGGTCGCGGCCGAAAACGGCATGGTCGTTACCGCCCAGCATCTGGCCAGCCACGTCGGCGTCGATGTCCTCAAGAACGGCGGCAATGCTGTCGATGCCGCCGTGGCGGTGGGTTATGCGCTGGCGGTGGTGTACCCCGCGGCAGGCAACCTGGGCGGTGGCGGTTTCATGACGATTCAATTGGCGGACGGGCGCAAGACCTTCCTCGACTTCCGTGAGAAAGCCCCGCTGGCCGCCACCGCCGACATGTACCTCGACAAGCAGGGCAATGTCATCCCGGATCTCAGCACCCGTGGTCACTTGGCCGTCGGCGTGCCGGGCACCGTGTCCGGCATGGAGTTGGCGCTGAAGAAATACGGCACCAAACCCCGCAAGGAAGTGATCGCCCCGGCAATCAAGCTTGCCGAAGACGGCTTTGTGCTGGAGCAGGGCGATGTCGATTTGCTGGAGTACGCCACCGACGTCTTCAAGAAAGACATGCGCGACTCGGGCTCGATCTTCCTGAGCAACGGCGAGCCGATGCAGGTCGGCCAGAAACTGGTGCAAAAAGACCTGAGTAAAACCCTGCGGGAAATTTCCGAGAAGGGCCCCGATGGTTTCTATAAAGGCTGGGTGGCCGACGCCATCGTCACCTCCAGTCAGGCCAATAAGGGCATCATCACCCAGGCTGACCTCGACAAATACCAGACCCGCGAACTGGCACCGATCGAGTGCGACTACCGTGGCTACCACGTGGTCTCGGCGCCGCCGCCAAGCTCCGGTGGCGTGGTGATCTGCGAGATCATGAACATTCTCGACGGCTACCCGATGAAAGACCTGGGCTACCGCTCGGCTCAGGCCATGCACTACCAGATCGAAGCGATGCGCCACGCGTATGTGGACCGCAACAGCTACCTTGGCGACCCGGACTTCGTGAAAAACCCGATCGCCCATTTGCTGGATAAAAACTACGCGACCAAAATTCGCACCGCCATCGACCCGCAAAAGGCCGGCGTGTCCCGTGAGCTCAAACCCGGCGTAGCGCCCCACGAAGGCAGCAACACCACCCATTACTCGATCGTCGACAAATGGGGCAACGCAGTGTCGGTAACCTACACCCTCAACGACTGGTTCGGCGCCGGCGTGATGGCGAGCAAAACCGGGGTCATCCTCAACGATGAAATGGACGACTTCACCTCGAAAGTCGGCGTGCCGAACATGTACGGCCTGGTACAAGGGGAGGCCAACGCCATCGCCCCCGGCAAAGCCCCGCTGTCGTCCATGAGCCCGACCATCGTCACCAAGGACGGCAAAGTCGTCATGGTCGTCGGCACTCCCGGTGGCAGCCGCATCATCACCGCAACCTTGCTGACCATCCTCAACGTGATCGACTACGGCATGAACATCCAGGAAGCGGTGGATGCGCCGCGTTTCCACCAGCAGTGGCTGCCGGAAGAAACCAACCTGGAGAACTTCGCCACCAGCCCGGACACCAAGAAGATGCTCGAAAGTTGGGGACACAAATTTGCCAAGCCGCAGGACCCCAACCATATCGCGGCTATTCTGGTAGGTGCGCCTTCGCTGGAAGGCAAGCCAGTGGGCAAGAACCGCTTCTATGGGGCGAACGACCCACGGCGTAATACCGGGTTGTCACTCGGTTACTGAAACAGGCGATCATCGGCCACCTGAACTCCCCGGGTGGCCCTGATCCCCGTAGGAACTGCCGAAGGCTCGGGCCGCGATCGGACGATCTTTTGATCTTGCTTTCGCTGACATCAAAGGCAAAAGATCGCAGGCTGCGCCAGCTCTTATCAAACAAAAAATAACGCATTGTTTTTGCTCTGAAATTTATCCAACCATCACCAACTGCATCCCCAGCTTGCGCGCCTTGCGTTCCAAGGCGCGCCGT
>NZ_CAXAQH010000041.1:0-49519 GCF_963970905.1 Pseudomonas sp. EL_65y_Pfl2_R96
CAGCTGGAAGGCATAAACAATCGAATAAAAGTCATTAAGCGGATGGCGTACGGTTACCGGGACAGCGAATTCTTTTTCATGAAGATCAAGAGCGTCTTTCCCGGTAATCCGTGAAGAACCTTTTTTTAGAGCCCCTTTTCTATAGTGGCCAGAGCACTAGAGAGGCCCCGTCAGCTCCACGCTATCGCGGTACTCCGGCACCGAGACCGACCAGCCCAGCTCCAGGCTGATGCGCCGGCGCAATACATCCGAGGCGTTGGGTTCGCCATGTACCACATAGGTGTGTTTCGGTGGCCGCTTGAAACCGCGCAACCATGCCATGATTTCATCGGCGTCGGCGTGCGCGGACAGGGTTTGCATCGGCACCACTTCGGCCCGGATCGGTACGTCTTTGCCGTGAATACGTACCGACAGGGCGCCTGCGATGATCTGCGCGCCGCGGGTGCCGCCCGCCTGAAAACCCGGCACCAACAGCGTATTGAGCGGGTTGGGCGCCAGCGCCTTGAGGTGATGAAGCACCCGCCCGCCAGTGGCCATACCGCTGGCGGCGATGATCACCGCCGGTGTGCGTTGCTGATCCAGGTCGATGGAGTCTTTGGTGGAGCGCACAAAACGCGTGACATGGCACATGCCTTCGCACTCTTCCTGGGACAACCGATGCTCACTGCGAAAGCGCTGGTACAACCGCGTGACGTCGGTGGCCATGGGGCTGTTGAGGTAGATCGGCAGGTCGGGAATCGCGTGTTTTTGTTGCAAGCGATACAGGTGGTACATCAGCAACTGCGCGCGACCGACCGCGAACGATGGCACCAGCGTGATGCCATGGCGCAACGCGGTACGGGTGATGACCTCGGCCAGTTGATCTTCCGGGGACTCGTCAGGATGTCGACGGTCACCGTAGGTCGACTCCACCAGCAGATAATCGGCCTGCTCGATCGTCTCCGGGGCAAACATCAATGGATCGTTCGGCCGCCCCAGATCCCCGGAGCACACCAGGGTCATGCCATCAGCGACGATTTCCACGGTCGCTGCGCCCAGAATATGCCCGGCACCGCGCAACAGAATGCTCATCCCCGGGGCAATCTCGACCCGGTGGTGCAACTGCACCGGCCGCAGCAGTTTCAATGCCCGCTCAGCGTCTTGCTCGGTGTACAGCGGCAAGGCCGGGGTGTGTTTGGAGAAGCCATGGCGATTGGCGAACTCGGCCTCTTCTTCCTGCAAACGGCCGCTGTCGCGCAGCAGGATTTTCACCAGCTCACAGGTGGCTGGCGTGGCATACACCGGGCCGCGATAACCGTTGCGCACCAACACCGGCAGGTAGCCACTGTGATCCAGATGAGCGTGGGTCAGCACAATGGCTTCCAGATCGCGAACCGGCAGCTGGAACGGGTCCCAGTTGTGCAAGCGCAGTTGCTTATAGCCCTGGAACAGGCCGCAATCGATCAGCACATGTTGGTCGTGATGTTCCAGCAAGTACTTGCTGCCCGTGACCGTGCCCGCAGCACCGAGAAATGTCATTCGCATGGCCGTTTCCTTGAGCATTCATGGAGCGCTATTGATCGCTCCTTTACGTTCATGGGCAGTTGATTTTTATCAACGGAGATCACACTGGTTCATCTTCTAGTCGATACGGGCCAATGGCTTGACGATCATCAGGCTGCAGGGTGACCGGTTCAATACACTTTCGGCCGTACTGCCGATGAATACATCGATCCCCCGATGGTAGGTCGTTCCCAGCACCACCATGTCGAAGGCATGTTGTTGTGCGAAATGGGCAATCACCTTGGAAGGGATACCGGGCAACAGATGACGCTGTTGTTTCTCGACTCCGTAGCGGTCGGCAAGCGCTTCAAAGGCCTCCAGCTGAGCATCGCTGACTGCGTCTCTCAAACTGCCATTCAGTGTCGCGGTCGGCACATTCACTTGCGCCTCCCCCAACTCCGACCAGCCGCTGACATTGAGCAGGTGCAAGGTGGCGCCACAGGATTCGGCCAGGCTTGAGGCAAGGTCGAGAATCCGGTCATTGAGCCCCAGGGTCAGCTCCTCCAGATGGGACAGGTCGATGGTGGCGAGTATGCTCGACGGCTTCGGATTCGTAGCATCGATGACCAGGTGCAAGGGGGCCGGACAGTCGCGCAGCAACTGCCAGTCCAGAGGCCGATGGAAGGCGCGGTCGAGCGCCGACACGCGGTGGGTGTCCTTGATCACCAGGTCTGCATGGAAGTCATTCACGTACTCCAGCAGATGCGCCAGGGTCGGTCTGGCCCACACCACCTCAGTTGTCACCTGCACGCCTTCGCATCGTTGAAACCGCGCTTGCTGCTCCAGCCATTGACGATGTACCTGCAAGTAACCTTCCCGCGCCTGAGCCATGGCCTCGTGGTCAAACAGGCCGGCCGCCGCCAGCGCCTGGACATAATCGAAAGCGACAATGTGCAGCATCGCACCGGTTGCACAGGCCAGGGCCCGCGCCCGATCGAACGCCGGGGTGCAGGCCATTTCAGTTGGGGCAATCAATAGCAAACGCTGAATTTTCACCCTCACCCACCTCGTCTGGATAGCTTCAGATTGTGACTCAAGTATCGGGGGCTCTCGCCGTGAGGCTCTGATTTTTATCAACTAGTGGGCGGCCAGCCGTCGGCTTGGCGCCCGACGCTCGAACCCGGCTGCCTGACCGCCAGAATGCTGCCTGGCACCGAGTACAACGCCCGCTCGGTGTTGCTGCCGATCAAGCGGTCGATCCCCACGCGATGCACCGTGCCCATCACCACCACATCCGCCAGGTATTGCTCGACAAACTCACTGATGACCGGCACCGGCAGGCCCATGACAAAGTGCCGACGCTCCGGAGGAACACCGTAGCGATCCGCCAGGGTGATAAACGCCCGGTGCAGGGATTCGCGTAGCTCTTCGATGAAGTCCACGCCCCAACCACCGCTGACCAGCGGTGCATCACCATTGAAAGCCGGCGACAAGTCATAGGCGTAGAGCAAGTGCAACGGTGCGTCGCATTGCAATGCCAGTGCATTGGCCGTCTGGATGATGGTGTCGTTCAGGCCACTGATTTGCGTCGCCGGATCGAACGGGTCCACGGCGGCCACGACCCGGTGCGGCAGCCCGTAACGGATCTGGTTGACCAAGTGCACGGGGATCGGGCATTCGCGCAGCAGGTGACAATCGAGGGGCGTGATGAACACCCGTTTGAGCGCCGGTTCCAGGGTGACGTCCTTGATCAGCAGGTCAGGCTTGAGGTCTTCGACTGTCTTCAAGATGTCCAGCAACGGATGGGTGGTGAAGACGGCTTCAACCGTCGCGTCCACGCCCTGCCCTTTAAGCCGCTCGACCTCGTCGGCCACCCAACGATGACAGTGACGCAGATAACGCTGATACTCCGCCTCGTCGATTTTTTCTTCCCATAGATGAACAATCGGCGCCGGATCGACAAAGGCCCGCACATCCAGCGTGGCCCCGCTCGCCTTGGCCAGTGCGACCGCACGGAGCAAGGCTGGAGACTGATGCAGGGTTCGGTCGGCGATCAGTAACAAACGTTGATATTGACCCATCACACACCTCGGCTCGAAACCGGTCCTTACCCGCCGGCATCACCCAAGACTGCGCTCGCTGCCCCCTCCCCCAGGTTGATTTACATCAAATACCCGCAAATGAACGCCCTCGTGACGGGTGTCTGATCCAGATCAGATTCAAGGGCTGCCAGCGGCGTAAAAAGGAATCAACCGCGTGGCGAGTGAATACGCACCGGCCTTTCAAACAAGATGGAGGATCATCCATGCTCACTGTCAAAGACCACAATGATCGGGCCGCGGCCGTCTATGCCGCAGTCACCGGAAAGTACTGGATCGAAGCGCTCAAGGACGGCCGCCATGTGCTGATCCGGCCACTGCTGGAAAAGGACCGCGAACTTGAATACACCTTCATCAAGCGCCTGTCGCCCGAGTCCCGGCACATGCGTTTTCTCGCGCAGATCAACGAGCCCGGCGCCGCCATGCTCGATCAGTTGATGGACACCGATAACAAACAGCGCATGGCTTACATCGCGCTGGTTCACGAAAACGGCAAATTGATCGAAATCGGCATCAGCCGCTACGCCGCCACGTCGGAACATGAGTGTGAGTGCGCGGTGACGGTCGCCGATGAATGGCAGCATCTGGGCCTCGGCACCGCCTTGATGGGACATCTGATCAAGGCCGCCCGCAGAAACGGTTTTCATCAGATGTATTCGATCGACGCCTCCAGCAATACCCCCATGCGCGACCTGGCTCAAGCCTTGGGTTTTGAGAGGCACAATGATCCTGACGACAGCCGCCAGGTCATTCATCGTCTGTATATGTAAAAGCCAATCGCCCCACGACGCACCGGCAACGGCCCGCCGTGGGGCAAGTCAACGTTCAGGATTGCAACATTCTGTCGGGCTTGATCGCCAGCACACTGCAAGGGGCTCGGTGCAAGAGCTGTTCGGCAGTGGTCCCCAGTAGCTTGTTCAACCCCGAGTGCTGCACCGTCCCCATCACAATCACATCGGTGCGATGGTCCTCGGCGAACTTGCAAATACTCAGCAATGGCGAACCTTCGATGAAGTGCCGACACTCAGGCGGCACGCGGTGACGCTCGGCCAGCGCCGTAAACGCTTCGCGTTGCGCCGTGCCCATGGCTTCGTAAAGACCGGAGGCCAACGGGAGTGCGCCAACACCCATGTCCAGGGCATACACGGCCGTCCAGTCATACACATGCACCAACTCGATTTTCGCCTCACATTGTTCAGCCAGCTTCGTTGCGGCGTCGATAATCTGGTCATTGAATACCAGGTCCTGCTCTTCGCTACGCAACACATCGACGATGGCCAGCACGCTGCGTGGCCGCGGGTTCAGAGCGTTGGTCACCAGATGCACCGGCACCGGACAATCGCGCAACAACTGCCAATCCAGCGGTGTGAAAAACACCCGCTTCAACGCCGATTCTTCCTGGGCATCCTTGATGATCAGGCTCAGTGACATCTCGTTGACGAAGTGCAGGATCTCCTCATAAGGGTGCTGCACCCACACCACCTCGCTGGTGACCTCGACGCCGTGTTTTTTCATCAATTCGGCCTGCTCGGCGAGCCATCGCCGATGGGTTTGCAAATAGCCCTCCCGGGCCTGGGCGACTTGCTCGGGGGCAAACAGGCCGGCGACGGCCAAGGCCTGCAAGTAATCGAATGCCACGATGTGCAGCGGCGATTGCATCGCGCGGGCCAATGCGGCGGCCCGGTCGAACGCCGGTGTACGGGTCATGGCTTGGGGGGCGATCAACAGTAAACGCTGAGTCTGCGACATGGGACACCTCGGCACGCGGCCATCTCGATGCAGTGAGTAGAACCCTAGAGTGATCGCAGCAGATTCAGGCGACTTGATCTTTGTCAGCTACAGCGCCCGGATGCACGTTAATGCAGCAACATGCCCGCCCACATTGCCAACGTCAGCAAGACCTGGCCGGGGATGATATACGCGGCGAACCGTCGCCCGCCGCTGACCCAGGCCACCAGGCATTTGCTCAGGGAGTTACTGCTGACGGCAACCAGCGTGGGCCCGGCAATGGCATCGAACGGCAACAGCCCGGCCTTGGCCAGGGCGGCAATGGACGCCGTCGAAGAATGTGCATCGGCGAAACCGGCGAGCGTCGTCGTGACCATCACGCCCACTTCACCAAAGTGGCTGAGCACCATCGAAGACACAAAGGTGATGCCGGTCATGGTCAGTGTGATGACCAGGGCCAGCTTGAGGTTGAACGCACCGCCGACCTTGACCGGCCGATTGGCGCCACTCGCAGGTTGCGGGAACATCAGGCTCAGGCCATACAACGCCGTGGCGGCGGCACCACACAACAGCGGTCCCCACATGTGCCTCAACAGACCGGTGTCGACCGCCCCCAGGATCAGGCCGATCTGAATGACGGTAGCCAGGTTGGACAGCATCGCTGCCGCGCTCAGGATTTTGATGTTGCCTGGCTCCTTGGCGACAAGGTGCCCCATCGCGGCGATGGTCGCGGTGCTGGAAGCGAATCCGGAGGCGATGGCGCTGACCACATAGCCGTAACGAGTGCCCAGGATACGAACGGCGATATGCCCTGTCGCCCCGACGGCCATCAGCAACACGGTCAGGGTGCAAATGGTGCGCAGATTGATAGAGGCATACGGACCGATAAAACGGTCAGGCGCCAATGGCAACACCACCAGCGCGGCGACCAACAGCACCAGACCATCGCGCATTTCCGCTTCAGTCAATTGGCTACGCGCAAAGTGGTGCAGCTTTTGACGATACGTCAGCAGCCCCGCCACCACCACGCCAATGGCAATAGCCAACTCGGGCGCGGTGCCACACAACGCCCCCAATACCAACACCATGAATAACGCCACTTCACTGGTGACACCAGGATCATTGCTCAGGCTTCGCCAGTAAGCCACGGTGACCAGCAAGGCCAGACAGATCGCCATGGCCCCCAACAACAGACCACCACCGACCTGCATCGCCACATACCCCAGCAACGCAGTGATCGCAAACGTCCGCAATCCGGCACAGGCACGACTGTCCCCCCGCCCCTTGTGCCGTTCACGTTCAAGGCCGACGAGCATGCCGATCCCCAGCGCAGCTGCCGCCCCTGCCAGGCCCAAGGTGTCGTTCATGTGAGTCCCGTCCGGGTAAGCCACAACCCCAAGACTGCGCCGGCATGACGCAGGAGAGGTTGATAATGGTCAATATTTTGTAGATGGATACGGCGCGCCCCACCACACGTCGGACCGCAGGCTGGATCACTCGCCAGATTGATAAAGATCAATCCCGCCCCCCCCAGTCAGCGGCAGGATAAAAGCCAGAGGACCACTGCCCAAAACGCAGGGGTGCCAGCGAATACAGGAATATCTACGATTATTGACGGGAGTTTAGTCATGTCTGAGCAATCACGCTTCATGCTGGTCGTCTCGCCCCTCATGGAAAACAGCCCCGCGTTCGACCGCGCCGCCGCGTTGGCCAAGGCCTCGGGCGCGGCCCTGCACATCGTCGCCTTCGATTACCTGCAAGGCCTGGCAACGGCAAGCATGGTCAACGAACAAGCGCTGGAGCAGATGCGGCTCGGGTATGTCGAGCGCCATCGGCAATGGCTCGAAGACCAGGCCCGGCCCTTGCGTAAAATCGGGGTGCCCGTCACCACGGAGGTGGTTTGGGTTGAACGACCCTTGCAGGAAATCCTCATTCATCTCAAAGAACAACCCATGGCGGTACTGATCAAGGCACTGGAATACGAGTCGCTGCTGTCACGGATAATGTTCACGCCCCTGGATATCCATTTGCTGCGCGAATGCCCGGTGCCGCTACATTTTGTCAGCCATGCGCAGCACGCGCTGCCGCGCAGGATCCTCGCCGCAGTCGATCCCTTCCATAGCAATACCCAGTACAAGGATTTCAACGACAGGATTTTGCGCGAGGCCTCAAAACTGGCGAGCACCTGTAACGCCCAGCTCGACGTGATCTACGCCCACGACCTTTCATCCCTCAGCGCGGACGAGTTCGATTTCGACAGTAGCTCGGCATTGTTTTCTTCAGGCAAAGCCAAGACGCTGTTCGACGCACAGGCCGATGCCTTCCGCGAACTGGCCGAGCGCAATGGTATCGCGCCGGAGCAACAGCACATGATCATGGGCAACCCGACCAAGGTCCTTGCCCAATACGCCGATGCCTACGACATCGACGTGATTGTCATGGGCCGGGTCGGCCACCGAGGCGTGGGTCGACTGGTGGGCAGCACGGTGGAACATCTGCTGTACAAGATGCCGTGCAGTGTATGGGTGGTTTCACCTGAGGAGCTGTAGAGAGCTATATCGCACCTGCCGTACCAGCATTTCAGACAGAGGACATCACCATGAGCGACTTGAGTCTGCGTCAGAGCATTATGGATGAGCTTGAATTCCAGCCTGATATCGATGCCGCCAACATCGGTGTGACCGTGGACAACGGCGTCGTCACGCTCACCGGCCACGTTAAAAGCTACGCGCAAAAAGTCAGCGCAGAACGCGCGGTTAAAAGCATAAAAGGGGTACGCGCCGTGGCCGAAGAAATTCAGGTCAGGCCGATGAAAGGCGCCGGCACGGCGGACGACGCCATTGCCTCCCGCGCCTTGAATATCCTCACCTGGTGCTCCGACATTCCCGAGCAGGATATCAAGGTCGTTGTGCAGAACGGGTGGATCACCCTTGAAGGCGAAGTGGACTGGCAGTACCAGAAAGAGACCGCCGAGATGGCTGTGCGCAAGCTGTCGGGAGTGGTAGGCGTGGACAATCGGCTCGTCCTTCGTCCGCAGGTGAACGTGGATGATATCCAGCGTCGCATCGAAGAAGCCCTCAAACGCAATGCCGAAGTCGATGCCAAGGGCATTCACGTCAAGGTCGAAGGCGATGTGGTGAAGCTTGAAGGCAAAGTTCATTTGTGGCGCGAGCGTCAGATCGCCGAGCGTGCCGCCTGGTCAGTACCGGGTGTGAGGCAAGTTGATGATCATTTGCGCATCGCCTGAGTCAATGAGCCCGGGGAACCTATAGTTTCCCCGGGCATCAAGGGCTTGCGGCGAGGCAGCCGGCTTTTTCAGCGCTTATCCAGGTAGCGAAAGAGCTCCTCCTCCTGATCGAAGTGCAGCCGCACGAGGGTATCGAGGCGGATCAACTGATGCTGTATCTCATCGACAGAAGCCGTTGCAGGGTCGGTACTGAAATCCGTGCTCATGCGCGCCAGTAAATGGATCAGGCGAAAAATCTCTCGATGGACGTGGCTCATCGCCGACATGGGATCCTCGCCAGGCAGGCTTTGCGTCAACAGCGGGTACAGGGTGTTTTCATCGTCCCGTTCATGACGGGCCAGTGATTCTTGCAGGTTTTTTACCAGCGCCAGCAGGTCCGTCTGCGCTTGTTCAAGTGGACGCTGGGCGAAGTCGCTTGCCAGTTGGTGCAGATCGCTCAGTACCGTAGAGAGCTGGTCGTGTTCGTCCTGCAGGCGATCGATATGTTCGGCGGCAAGCTTGCGTTGGCGCAGACCTCGTAACGGCCCCAATGCACGCAAGGCATTGAAAATGATCACCACATCGATGCCCTCCTGCACCACGGCACCGACCAGCGGCGGCAGGTAACCGAAGGCTGCCACCCCCATGGCCAGCACCGACATGCCCATGCCGGCCAATACGCCTTGACGGGCGATGTGGCGGGTCCGGCGGGCGATGTCCAGCGCCTCGACCAGACGATCCAGACGATCCACCAGCAGCACAACTCCCGCCGCTTGCGCGGACGCCGTGGCACCGCTGGCCCCCATGGCCACCCCGACATTGGCCGCCGCCAGGGCCGGGGCATCGTTGATGCCATCACCGACCATCAGTGTGCTGGCGTGCAGGCAGGCATCCTGTACCGCACGCACCTTGTCCCCAGGACTCAACCCGGCACGCAACTCGTCGATCCCGGCTGACAGTGCAATCATCTCGGCGGTTTCCACACGATCACCCGTGAGCATGACGATCCTCTCGATGCCTCTGTTGCGCAGCCGGCGCAGGGTCAGCGGGGTTTCCCGACGCAGTTTGTCCGAGAAAATCAGCAGGCCCGCAAGTGCCCCATCCACTTCAATGAAGCTGCCGCTACACGCCAGGTAATCCATGCGACGCAGCATGGTGGCGGCCCAGTCGCCCGGTGATTCATTTTGAACAAAGGACAACGTGCCGAAACGCACCCGTCGGCCATCGATCAACCCGCAAAGACCAGAGCCCGGACTTTCCTCGACCGCCTGCGGCACGCTGAGCGGCAATCCACGCTGACAGGCCGCCTCGACAATGGCCTGGGAGATGGGATGGGTCGAGGCCTGTGCCAGCGAAGCGGCCAGGCTCAGCAGATGCTGCGGATCGAGCGCTCCGTTGGTCTCGATCGACTGCAGACGGGCGTGGCCGCTGGTCAACGTGCCGGTCTTGTCGAGAAACACCTGCTTGACCTCGGCCAGCGCTTCCAGGGTGACGCCGTCCTTGATCAGGATCCCGCGCCGCGCCGCCCTCGAGATACCTGACATGATCGAAATCGGCACTGCAAGAATCAACGGGCAAGGCGTGGCCACCACCAAAACCGCCAGCGCGCGCAAAGAATCGCCACTCATGTACCAGGCGATGCCGGCAATCAGCAATGTCAGCGGAATGAAGAACAACGCGTAACGGTCAGCCAAACGCACGAAAGGCGCCCGCGAGCGTCGTGCCGCTTCGGCCAGACGCACCACCCCCGCATAGGTGCTCTGCGCTGCGGTTCGAGTGGCTGTCAGCAGCATCGGCGCACCGACATTGGTCACGCCACTGGGCAGTTGTTCTCCTTCCCGGCGGGTGACCGGCAATGACTCGCCGCTGAGCGCCGACTCGTCGAGAATCGCGGTGGGACTGAGTAGACGACCGTCGACCGGCACCACCTCCCCCAGGCGCACAAGCAACGTCTGATGCGCCTGGATCTGCTCGACCGGAATCTGCCGTAAATTGCCGTTTTCCTGCAACCAGGCAAAGCGTGGCGCCCGGTCGACCAACGCACGTAGCTCGCGTTCGGCGCGTTGTTTGGTGAAGAACTCCAGGATGCGCCCCGACGCCAGCATCAAGGCAATCACCGCCGCCACCAGCGTCTGCCGAAAAAACAACGCGGCGGCAATCGACAGCAGAGCGATCAGATCCACACCCGCCTCGCGACGGGCCAGGCGCCTGACAATCTCGACGAGCAGCACCAGGGCCATCACCAGACTGCCCGCGGCCCAGCAAATCGATGCCCAGTCAGACTTGTGAGCAACCTGCGCAATGCCCCCGGCCAGCAGCGTCAGGGCGGTGAGCAGCAGTAGAACCGGGTCCAGCCACTTACTGAGCATCGATGTGGTTCCTCAAAAAAGCGCTCCGCATCCCTCGCTACAGAAACGCCCGCGACTCATCGCCGTCATGGGTAGAGCTTAGGTCTCGAACGCCCGACATGTTCGCTATACGTTATCAATTGAAGCTTCGCCCGGCGTTCGCGCAATGGCCGCTGCGGGACAACATCGCTGTCTGCTTCCTTTCTGATCTAAATCAAACAGGCGTTGACCGTTCACGTAGACATTCAGAGTCAACGTTCACTCCACCGCATCTGCGGTCTGCGCCCACTCTTTCGTTTCGTGGAGGCTTGACATGGCGACTCATCTGCACGGCACGCAACCGATCCTCCCGCCGACCGCCCCCCAACCCCTTGCCGGCAGTTGGCGACAACTGGAGCCCAAACGCTTGTCCTTGAGCCTGCTGGTTGCTCTGGTGGTCGGTTCGATGATCGGCAGCGGCATTTTCAGCCTGCCGCAAAACATGGCCGCCAGTGCGGGTGCTGGCGCCATCCTGATTGGCTGGCTGATCACCGGCGTCGGCATGCTGTCGTTGGCGCTGGTCTATCAAACCTTGTCCAGCCGTCAACCGACACTGGACAACGGCGTGTTTGCCTATGCCCGGGCGTTGGGTGGTGAGTTCCTCGGCTTCAACTCCGCCTGGGGTTATTGGATCAGTGCCTGGGTCGGCAACGTCAGCTACATGGTGATTCTGTTTTCCGCGCTGAGTTTCTTCTTCCCGCTGTTTGGCGAAGGCAACAACAAAGCGGCGATTGCCGGGGCGTCCGTGGTGCTTTGGTCGTTGCACTGGATGATCCTGCGGGGCATGCGCACCGCAGCCAAAGCCAACGCGCTGACCACACTGGCCAAAATCGTGCCCTTGCTGCTGTTTATCGGGCTGGTGATCGCAGCCTTCCAGCGTAAAACCTTTATGGTCGACTTCTGGGGTTCTCCTGCACTGGGCAGCACGCTGGATCAGGTCAAAAGCACCATGCTGGTGACCGTCTGGGTGTTCATCGGGATCGAGGGTGCCAGCGTGTTTTCCGCCCGTGCGGCAGAACGCGTCAATGTCGGCCGTGCCACCGTTATCGGTTTCGTCATTACCTTGTTGCTGCTGATTGCGGTGTCCCTGTTGTCGCTGGGCATTCTCGGACAACCGGAGCTGGCGACCCTGAAAAACCCTTCGATGGCGGGCGTGCTTCAAGCGGTAGTCGGGCCGTGGGGCGCGATGTTGATCAGCATCGGCTTGATCATTTCAGTGGGTGGCGCCCTGCTCGCCTGGACGCTGTTGGCAGCCGAATCGATATTCACCCCGGCCAAGGAAAAGGTCATGCCGGGTACGCTCGCCGTGGAGAGCGCCCGCGGAGTGCCGGCCAATGCGCTGTGGATCACCAACGGCTGCATTCAACTGTTCCTGCTGCTGACGCTGTATTCGAGCGCCACTTACCTGACCCTGATTTCCCTGGCCACTTCGATGATTCTGCTGCCGTATCTATTTAGCGGTTTGTACGCGTTGAAATTGACCTGGCAGGGCCAGACCTACGCCGGCCACCGAGGCCTGCAACTGCGCGACATGGCCATTGCCTCGGTCGCCACGCTGTATTGCCTGTGGTTGCTGTATGCCGCCGGGCCTAAATACATGTTGCTCAGCGCTTTGCTCTACGCCCCCGGCTCGTTGATTTACCTGGGCACCATGAAGGCTCGCCAGGGACAAGCGCTCAATGGCCCCGAGACGGGACTGTTGATCATTATCTGGACGGCGGCAGCCATCGCCGGCTGGATGTTGTGGTCCGGAACACTGGCTTTGTAAGGGCGAGTGTCGGGTTGTTGTTTTGTCGTGGTGGGCCGCACAACCACTGTTCGCGGTTCACCTTATTCACCAAGAGGAGAAAAGAAATGGCCAATTCCGTGAAAAAAATGCCGGTACAAACCGAAAAGAAAACCGTTGCGCAGCCACTGAACGCCGATCTGTGGCATCCCTTTGAAAACCTTCGCCAACAGATCGATCACGTATTCGAAGACTTCAGCCGCGGCACAGGGCTGTCGCTATTCGGGCGCGGACTGTTTGATGTCGAACCGCTCTGGCGCAAGGAACTGACAGGCTACGGCATGCCTGCCGTGGACATCACCGAGAAAGACAAGAGCTTCGAAATCACTGCTGAACTGCCCGGCATGGATCAGAAGAACATCGAACTCAAACTGTCCAACGGTTGCCTGATCATTAAAGGAGAAAAGAAAGAGGACAAGGAAGAAAAGAGAAAGGGTTATCACCTCAGCGAGCGTCACTATGGCTCCTTCGAACGGGTGTTCAACCTGCCCCAAGGGGTCGACGCCGAGAAGATCGAAGCGAGCTTCAGCAAAGGCGTACTGAGCATCTCGCTGCCGAAAAAACCCGAAGCCATGAAAGCGGACAAAGTCGTGCCCGTCAAAGCCGACTGACCGCAGGCTCGGCCCTTTGCCGGGAAACCGGCAAGGAGCTGTTTTCTGAGAGGGACCAGATCAAAAAAGTGCAAGTCAGCGCGGCCCCTGACAGTCGACATGGCACTACGCAGCATTGCAGGTTGGCCAACCCGCCTTTATGGGGATGACGTTCATGAACATACCTTCCCAAAACATGCTGAACCAACTGTATGGCGCGCATACCCACATAGATGAGGCCTCCATCGTCCCGCTCCTGCGTCAATACGCCGAACCCCTGCCGGAACTGAACTCACAAGCCTTTGGTGAAATGTTCGACCGCTACGCGGATGCGCGCGTGGTGATGATCGGTGAAGCCAGCCATGGCACCAGTGACTTCTATCGGACCCGGGCGGCGATTACCCAACGGCTGATCGAGCAGCACGGATTCAATATCGTGGCCGTTGAAGCAGACTGGCCGGACGCGGGTCATGTAGACCGTTATGCCCGGGGGTTGGCGCGCTCGGCCTGGACGCGGCACATTTTCAGCCGGTTCCCGACCTGGATGTGGCGCAACACCGATGTGAAAGCGTTCACCCATTGGCTGCATCAGTACAACCACCAACACGCGCCTGAGCAGCGCGTCGAGTTTCGCGGTCTGGACGTTTACAGTTTGCGCAATTCCATCCACGAGGTTCTGAGCTATCTGGACCGTGTCGACCCGCAGCTGGCACACGAAGCTCGGCGTCGCTATGGCTGTTTGAGCCCCTGGCAGGATGATCCTGCGCTGTACGGCCACTTTGTCGAACGCGACGGCATAATGCCCTGCGAGCATGCGGTGGTCGAACAGCTCAATGCCATGCTGGCCGAGCAATTGGCCGGGGCCATCAAGGATGATGAAGCGTTCTTCGATGCGACCCGGAACGCCCGGGTCATCCAGGCGGCGGAACAATATTACCGAGCGATTTATCGAGGTTCGACGGCCTCCTGGAACCTGCGCGACAGGCACATGTTCGACACGTTACGTGCGCTGCTCGAACACCGCGGCCCTCAAGCCAAAGCTGTGGTGTGGGCGCACAACTCCCATATCGGCAATGCGGCCGCCACGGAAATGGGCTGGAAGGGTCAGTTCAATATCGGTCAACTGTGCCGCAATGCCTATGGGCGCGATGTGGTTCTGATCGGCATGAGCACCGACCATGGCCAGGTGGCCGCGGCCGACGACTGGGATGGCGAGATGCTTATCAAGGACATACGGCCGTCTCGGCCAGACAGTTGGGAGCGCAAGTTCCTTAACGCCGGCGTCCCGGCTTCATTGACCGACTGGCGGGATCCACAGCGAAAAGAACTGCGCCAAGCCCTGTCCAAACCTCTGCTGGAGCGGGCCATCGGAGTGATCTATAGGCCCGCCAGCGAGCGCAGCAGCCACTACTTCGAGTCAGTGCTGAGCGAACAATTCGACGCCATGGTCTGGATTGAACAGACGCAACCGGTAACGGCATTGCCGCTGCCGGAAAGCCAGGCGCTGGAACCGGAAGACGAAACCTTTCCATTCGGCATATGACAGGCATCAGACGGTGGTTGTCTGCTTTGGATGACTACCGTTGCAAATACTTCTCGAACCAGTCGCCGGCCAGTCTGGCGACTTCTTCAAGGGTTCCTGCCTCTTCAAAAAGATGTGTCGCGCCCGCCACCACTTCCAGGCGCTGCTCGCACTGCAAGGCGCGACCGCTTTGCACATTGAGATTGAGCACCACCGGATCCAACTCACCGACAATCTGCAAGGTCGGGGCCTTCACGCAGGACAGCGCCGCACCCGCCAGATCGGTCCGCCCTCCCCGGCTCACCACCGCATGCACCACGTCCGCCCGCTCGGCCGCGGCCAATAGCGCCGCCGCTGCACCGGTGCTGGCGCCGAACAATCCGATCGGTAGCGGTTGCAGTTCGGCGTCCCGGCCAATCCAGTCAATCACCTTCACCAGTCGGCTGGACAGCAGCGCAATATTGAAACGCAATTCCCGAGTCTGGTTGTCCTGGTATTGCTCCGGTTCCGTGAGCAGATCGAACAGCAACGTGCCCAACCCCCGCTGAGCCAGAGATAGTGCGACCTGTTGATTACGCGGGCTTGAACGACCACTGCCGCTGCCATGAACGAACACCACCAGGCCGCCAGCGTGCACCGGCAAACGCAGGTCGGCAGACAGCGCCACGTTCCCCAGGTCGAGCTTTCGATAGCGAGGCTCAAACATCGGAATCCTCCTGGCCGGAAACACGCGCAGCGGATTCTCTGCGCCAGGCCCGTTGCAAAAGATCGATGACTTCTTCATCCGAGGTCTGGGAAAAATTCATGTACCAATTGCCGATCGACATCAGCCACTCGGGGGTGAGCGGGCAGATCACCTCATCGACTTCGCTATACAGCGCCTCTACCGTCTCGGGTGGCGCCACCGGCACGGCGACGACGATACGCGACGGTGCTTGCAGGCGCACCGCCTGTATTGCCGCCATCATCGAGGCCCCGGTCGCCAGGCCATCGTCGACCAGAATCACCACCTGATCCTTGAGCGCCACGGGGGCACGCGAGCCCCTGTACAGGCGCTCGCGACGCAACAGTTCCTGGGTTTCCCGTGCCACCACGTTATCGAGCGTGCGCTGATCGATACGGTTCGCCCGCAGCGTATCGTCATTGACGATCTGGATGCCGCCACTGGCAATCGCGCCCATGGCGAACTCCTGATGGAATGGCACCCCCAGCTTGCGGACCAGCATCAGGTCCAGGCGAACCTCCAGGGCCGTGGCAATTTCATAGGCAACCGGCACGCCGCCACGGGGCAAGGCGAGAACGATGACATCGGGTCGATGAGCGTATTTGAGCAGCGGCTCCACCAGCCGTCGACCGGCATCCACCCGGTCACGCAAGAGGGTTTGCATCGAGGGACTCTGAATCACTTGAAAACCTCCCCAGGCGATTACGCCTGTCGGTCCGTATCACACAACCTTGACCTCTCCACGTCCTTGCGGGATCAAGCATCAGCTTTCACTAGAGTCCTCCGCTGAAGTCGCCTTGTTGTTGATTTTTATCAAGTTCGCACGCAAGGCCCGCCATGGACGCGCAAGGGTTTGGCATTTCTCATTTCGTCGTTGTTGATCAATATCAATCAGGCTTGGGCCGAATGGATTACGTTGCCAATATTGGACAGCGCCGCGCCGCAGCGGCTCTCTGTGGGAGACTGCCATGCCGACCTTACTTGCAAGCCCGCGGTTGCGCTTGTACGACAGCAATGAACTCGATTCGGTGCTGCAGGCGATGGCGCGCCAGGCCGCGACACTGTTGCCATCCACTCAAGTGGCCCTGATTGGCATCCAACGCCGCGGCGAACCTCTGGCGCAGCGTTTACAACACCATCTGTCACGTCAGACCGGCCAGCCAGAACTGCCGCTCTACCCCTTGAAGGTCAAGCGCTATGCCGATGACCTCAAAGTGCTGCATGCCCACACCGAACTGACCGAAAATCCGCTGCTGGGCGAGCTGGACCTTGCCAGCACCACCCTGCTCGTTGTCGACGATGTGCTGTTTGAAGGCCATTCGCTCCTGCGTACCTGCGCGTATCTGGCGCAACTCGGTGCTCGCCGGGTCTACACGGCCGTATTGGTCGACCGGCACGTCTGCCAGCAGCCGATCCATGCCGATATCGTCGGCGTGCATCTGCAAGTTGCCGCCACCGACATCGTCGAATGCAACGTACCCCCTTACGAAACGGAGTTTTGTATTGAGGTCTGGCGTCATGGCGCTGCGCGATGACGGCACAACTGGACAAGGGGGGCAGGCGAAGAGTCCAGTAGGTGCCGAGCATCACCCGGGTAAATTTCCGGGCGGCCTAGTTGTCTTCGTTGATGTCATCAACCGTGAACGGGGCCGTCCCTAAACCGCCAGGACGCTGCAAGGCACCTGATACAGAATATGTTCGGTCGTGCTGCCCACAAGCTTGTTCAAGCCATGCGACTGGACTCTACCCATCACAATCACATCCACCTGATGTTCGTTGGCAAACTCACTCAGCGCCGAGACGGGGTTCCCCAGAATGAAATGCCGACGGTCAGAGGCCACACCGTACCGACCGGCCAGCCCCAGGAACGATTTTTCCAGTTCTTTACGCAACTGCTTGGTCAGGTCCGACAGCGTCAGACCACCGCCGCCCATATCGCCCAGATAGTCTGTGATGTCGCAGGCGTACAGCAGGTGCAACTCGGCATTGCACTGCAGCGCGAGGCCATTGGCCTGCTGGATGATCCGGTCATTCAGCTCTCTGTCGGAATCGGTACCCGAAGCGTCGACCGCGGCCACGATCTTGTGCGGCAAGGTATGGCCACTGCCGCCCACCAGATAGACCGGCACCGGACAGTGGCGCAGCAAGTGCCAATCCAGCGGGGTGAAGAACGCGCGCTTGAGTGCCGACTCATGCTGAACCTCCTTGATCAACAGGTCGGGCTGCATTTCCGTGACGTGATCCAGAATGTCCTGCTGCAGGTCATCGGCCCAAGCCACCTCCGTCGTCACCTCGATCCCCCGACCACGGATATTTTTTGCCTGGTACGTCAACCAATCGCGATGGTCCTGCAGGTAATTCTCTCGCGCCGTTTCCCGCACGCCCTCTTCAAGCAGCGACAGAATGTCCAACGATTTTATCAAGGCAGCGATATGCAAACGTGCCCCGCTGGCCTTGGCCAGGGCCGCCGCATGTTGTATTGCGGGAGAGTGGCGCAGGGCCGGGTTGATGATCAATAACAACCGTTGATACTGGCTCATGATCTGACTCCAGGCAGGTGGGCTTCAACACGCCATGGCCTGTTGCGAGGGCGCGGTCGTTGCGCCCTCGCTGGATCAGGCACCAGCGTCTACCCAGACTCCTCCGTTGGAATCACTTTGGCGTTGATATAAATCAACTACCTTCGCCGGGCAGGCTACCTGCCGCACCCTGCCTGATGAGCATGAAACAAATCAGTATTCCACCCTCGCCCGATTCTAATCGTCACGCGTCCAGTCGATGTTCACCCCGAACTCATCATCGCTGTACTGATAATCGGCGTGCCCTTTGAAGGCTGCTTTCAGTGCATGGCCCAGGCGGTTCGCGAGATGGATGCCCGTGGTGGTGACAACCAGCGCGCCTTCGGAGTCGGTGAGGCTGATGATGCGCTCCAGGGCATGCTCCGCTTTTTCCTTTTTCTCGGTGTTTTCGATCAGGTTGATGATTTCGTTTCGATGCTCGAGCAAGAAACTGCCCGATAGCGTGAGCGTACCCGCCGGCTTGTTGTCATTGGTACGCTGACAGGCTGGGCAGATCACCATTTGCGCGTCATGAACCACCGTGCTTTCAGGAATCTTACAAGTCCAGTTGCCCGCCTGATAAGCGGCCCCACACTGCGGGCAGACGGCAGAACCTTCGATTTTCGGCAAGCGATAAGGATCATGGGCGGGTGTTTTGAACAGCTGGTTTTTCTGACTCTGCTGATACTTGTCCATGGTCTTTCCTCGCAAATGACTTGGATAAAAATCCCACGCGAAACTGTGCTTTCAAATCGCCCCCCTTCCAGTCAGGCCCATTGAAAACACCGTGGATTTGAAGATTTCATTTGGGCCCGGTTTGCTGTGGCTCAGGTTGATATTTATCAACTCGGGCCAACAACCAACGGTCGATCATCCGAACGGTACGTACTGTGGCTTTGTTGATAAAAATCAACGCTGAACATGCCATTTCATAGAAGCTGAAAAGACGCACATGTCGTTGAACTCTTCAGGAGAACAACCTGATGGCCCACACTAAAATCCTGTTTCGTGCTGCCGCTCGCGAGAAAATCCTGAGTGGCGCCACACAGCTGGCGGACGCTGTCCGGGTGACCCTGGGACCGAAATCGAAATCGGTGTTGATTCAGAATAAATGGGGTAATCCGACGGTCTGCAACGACGGCGTGACGATTGCCAAACGGATCGATCTGCTGGACCCCGAAGAGAATCTGGGTGCGCAAATGCTGCGGCAAGCGGCGGAACGCACCGGCGAAGCCGTAGGGGACGGGACCAGCACATCAACGGTTCTGGCCCATGCAATCCTGGCCGACGGCATCCGCAACGTCGTCGCCGGCGCCAGTGCGATCGACCTCAAGCGCGGCATGGACCGGGGGTTTGCTCTGGTCATGCAATCACTGCTGGCACAGTCGCGCCCGGTCAGCACGCCCAAGGAAAAAGCCCAGATTGCCACGCTTTCGGCCCATAACGACGCAGTCATCGGTCAGCTGGTTGCCGACGCTCTGGAAAAGGTCGGCATTGAAGGTGTCGTCAGTGTCGAAGAGTCCAAGACCACCGAAACAGTGGTCGAGGTCATGGAAGGGATGCGCCTGGATCGTGGTTATGTCTCGCCCTACTTCGTGACCGATACCGAGAAGATGCAGGCCGAACTCGACGATGCCTACCTGCTGCTCTGTGACCATAAGATCGGCGTGCTCAAAGACCTGCTGCCATTGCTGGAATTGATTGCCAAAAGTGGTCAACCACTGGTCTTGATCGCCGACGACATAGAGGGCGAAGCGTTGACCACGTTGGTGGTCAACCAGATTCGGGGGGTATTGCGTGCGGTGGCGATCAAGGCGCCAGGCTTTGGTGATCGACGCAAGGAAATGCTTCAGGACATTGCCGTTCTGACTGGTGCCACCGTGGTGTCCAGTGAGTTGGGCATCAACCTCGACCAGGTGGATCTGAGCCAGTTGGGGCAGGCCCATCGAGTCGTGGTGCAAAAAGACAGCACGGCGCTGATTGGCGGCGCAGGTACACGCGAGGCTATCGAGGCGCGCCTGCAACAGATCCGCGTGCAAATGGACAACACCACCAGCGATTACGACCGGGAAAAACTTCAGGAACGCCTGGCAAGGCTGTCTGGTGGCGTGGCGGTGATCCGCGTCGGTGCGCCTTCCGAAGCTGAAATGAAAGCGCGCAAGGATGCACTCGACGATGCGATTTCCGCGACCCGGGCGGCGATCGCCGAAGGCATTGTTCCGGGTGGCGGTCTGGCGCTGCTCAAGGCTGTGCCGATGATCGCAGCCGAGGAAGCCAGCCATGAGGGCGATGTCAAAACCGGCCTGCAGATTCTGCGTCGGGCTTTGGAAGCACCGGCCCGGTTCATCGCTGAAAACTCGGCAGTGGATGCCGGCGTGGTCATCGCCCGCATGCTCGCGGAACCTGGCAACGTGGGCTTCGATGCGGCGACCAATTGTTATGTCGACATGTACGAAGCCGGCATCATCGACCCGACCAAAGTGGTGCGCATTGCCCTGGAAAATGCCGTGTCGGTTGCCAGTGTTCTGCTGCTCACCGAGGCGACCATGACGGATATTCCGGAAAAGGAATCGCCTGCCCAGCCATCATTTCCTGAATGACCGGCACGAGGTGAGGTGATCTGTGCACATCATCCGGCGCCCTGCGCGAGGGAGAAGCTGAAGCAGGCTATCTTTATTAAATGGGTTGGCCGCGGGCTTACCGATATGCGTTCCCACTCTGAGCCAAGGCCATGAAAAAGAACGACCAGTGGAACCTGTCCTACTTGGCGATTGCTTTTATCGTCATGGGCCTCATGCAGGTCTTCTTTGTCGAGCGCCAGGCCGTGCAGCCCCTGCCCTACAGCCAGTTCATGCAATTGTTGAACGAGCAAAAAGTCAGTGACTTGCAGATCGACAAGGACCGGATCAGCGGCAAATTGGTGGAACCCATCGACGGACGCGACCGGTTCTCCACGGTGCGGGTCGATCCGTCGCTGGCAACCGAACTGTCCCAATCGGGCGTCGGTTTTACCGGGGTCAACGAAAACACCTTTATGAACAGCCTGTTGGGCTGGTTGTTGCCGTTCATGATGATCATGGTGTTCTGGCATTTCCTGTTTCGCGGGATGGCGGAAAAACAAGGCCTTGGCGGGCTGATGAATGTCGGTAAGTCCCGGGCCAAGGTCTTTGTCGAACGCGACACCGGGGTGACCTTCGCCGATGTCGCGGGCATCGACGAAGCCAAGGCCGAACTGGTGGAAATCGTCTCGTTCCTCAGGGACAAGGCCCGATACGCACGCCTGGGCGCACACATCCCCAAGGGCACCTTGCTGGTGGGCCCGCCAGGCACCGGCAAGACCCTGGTGGCCAAGGCCATCGCCGGTGAAGCCGGTGTGCCGTTTTTCTCGATTTCGGGGTCCGAGTTCGTCGAAATGTTCGTCGGGGTCGGTGCGGCACGGGTCCGCGACCTGTTCGAACAGGCCCGGCAGGCGGCACCCTGCATCATCTTCATCGATGAACTCGACGCACTGGGCAAGATGCGCGGCATCGGCGTGTTAGGCGGCAATGACGAAAAAGAACAGACCCTCAACCAGTTACTGGCCGAGCTGGACGGCTTCGATCCCCGTGAAGGCGTGGTATTGCTGGCCGCCACCAACCGGCCTGAGGTCCTCGATCCGGCGCTGTTGCGGGCCGGCCGCTTCGACCGGCAGATTCTGATCGACCGCCCCGATCGCAAAGGGCGGCAGGCGATTCTTAAGGTTCATCTGAAGAAAATCACCGTGGAACCAAGCCTCGATAGCGCGCGTATCGCCGAAATCACCACCGGTTTCACCGGCGCCGACCTGGCCAACCTGGTGAACGAAGCAGCCATCGTCGCCACCCGGCGCGGCGCCGATGCGGTCAGTCTGGACGACTTCACCGCGGCGGTGGAACGCCTCATCGCGGGGCTTGAACGCAAGAGCAGCCTGCTCGATCCCGACGAGCGCCGGGTGGTGGCCTATCATGAGATGGGGCATGCCCTGGCCGCCAGCAGCCTGCCGGCCATGGACCCGGTCCATAAAGTCTCGATCGTGCCCCGCGCCATCGGCTCGCTGGGCTATACCTTGCAGCGACCGACCGAGGATCATTTCCTCATCAGTTGCCAGACGCTCAAGGACCGGATCGTCGTGCTGATGGCCGGGCGCGCCGCCGAGGACCTTGTCTATGGCCAGATTTCCACCGGGGCCGCCGACGATCTGGTCCGCGCGACCGATATCGCCCGGCAACTGATCACCCGCTTCGGCATGAGCCCCGAGCTCGGACAGTCGGTGCTGGAGAAGCAAACCTCAACGTACCTGGGAGATCGCATGGCCACGATGGGCGAAAAGGATTATTCGGAACAGACCGCTCGGGAAATCGACCTGGGTATTCGTGCCCTGCTCGATGAAGCCTACCAACGGGCCAAGGCGCTGCTCCAGAGTCGTCGGGCCGACCTGGACGAAGGTGCTCGCCTGTTGCTGGAAAAGGAAACCCTCACGCCCGAGGAGTTTCCACCGCTGATGCCATTCAAGCCCACCCCGGCATTACCGGCACCGTGACGCACCGATCAATCGCCCGCAGATTGCCCCCGCCCTTATCGCTGAAGGCTCATCATGTTCGCAGTCACGCTAATCAACACGTTGGTGGTGGTCGTCACAGTGGTGATCCATTACGAATGCCTGCTGCGCCTGAACGATTGGCTGCCCAGGCTCAAACTCTGGAGTCGCTTTCGGATCGTCGTCGGGGTGTTCGGCGCGATGCTGGCCCATGCGATAGAAGTCTGGTGTTTCGCGCTGGTCTATTACCTGCTGATCCGCTCCGGTGAATGGGGCAGCCTGAGCGGCAATTTCGACGGCACGTTCATGGACTGCGTGTACTTTTCCTTCACCACGTTTACCACCATCGGATTCGGCGACATTTCACCCATGGGAAACCTCAAGTACCTGACCGGGCTGGAGGCACTGACGGGGCTGGTGCTGATCTCCTGGACCGCCTCGTTTCTGTTTCTGGAGATGCAGAAATACTGGAAGAGCAAATAGTGCCCGGCGCCTGCCGTCAACCCCGATTGTCCGGCGCAGGCGTCCATTGCCACTGCATCACTTCAGGCATGTCCTGCCCGTGTTCGATGAGGTAAAGCTTGTGTTTCTCCATCGTCGCCCAATAGCGCGCCCGGGCAGTCTGGAGTTGATCGTGCAGCCGGGGCACGCGCTCGATGACATCCAGGGCCAACTGATACCGATCCAGATTATTGAGCACCGCCATGTCGAACGGTGTGGTGGTCGCCCCCTCGTCCTTGAACCCGCGAACATGGAAGTTTTCATGATTGGTGCGCTTGTACAGCAGCCGGTGGATCAGCGCGGGGTAGCCGTGGAAAGCAAAGATCACCGGCCGGTCGACAGTGAACAGTTCATCGAAGGCGCTGTCGGGCAAACCGTGGGGATGGTGGTACGACGGCTGCAGGACCATCAGGTCGACGACATTGATCACCCGCACCCGCAAATCCGGCACGTATTCGCGCAGCAAAGTGACCGCCGCCAGGGTTTCCAGGGTCGGAACGTCGCCGGCACAGGCCATCACCACGTCCGGATCGCTGTCATCCCGGCAGGCCCAGTCCCAGCGCCCGATACCGGCCTGGCAATGACGAATGGCGGCATCGATGTCCAGCCACTGCCACTCCGGTTGCTTGCCGGCCACGATCACGTTGATGTAGTTACGGCTTCTGAGGCAGTGATCGGCCACTGACAGCAGGCAATTGGCATCGGGCGGCAGATAGATCCGGACCACGTCCGCCGTTTTGTTCGCCACCAGATCGATGAAGCCAGGGTCCTGGTGGGAGAAGCCATTATGGTCCTGGCGCCAGACATGGGAGGTGAGCAAATAGTTGAGCGAGGCAACGGGTTTGCGCCATGGCACTTCGGCGGCGGTTTTCAGCCATTTGGCATGCTGGTTGAACATCGAGTCGACGATGTGGATGAACGCCTCGTAACAGGAAAACACGCCATGCCGGCCGGTCAGCAAATAGCCTTCGAGCCAGCCTTCGCACACCTGTTCGCTCAGAATCTCCATCACCCGGCCATCGGTCGCCAGGTTGACATCATCGGGCCCCAGCGGCTCCATCCACGCCTTGGCACTGACTTCGTACACCGCATCCAGCCGGTTCGAGGCGGTTTCGTCCGGGCCGAACAGGCGAAAATTGCTCGACGTCAGATTGCACTTCATCACGTCGCGCAAAAACCGGCCCAGCACCCGCGTGGCCTCTGCCCGCAGGCCACCGGGCGCCTCGACGTTCACCGCATACTGGGTGAACCGTGGCAGATCCAGCGCGCGCAACAGCAGCCCACCGTTGGCGTGGGGGTTGGCGCTCATTCGCCGATGACCGGTGGGCGCCAACGCGGCGATCTCGGGCAACAAGGCGCCATTGGCGCCAAACAATTCGTCAGGTCGGTAACTACGGAGCCATTCCTCCAGTTGCCGCAAATGCTGCGGCTGCTGGAAGTCGGCCAAGGGCACTTGATGCGCACGCCAAGTGCCTTCGACCCGCAGGCCATCGACGAATGTCGGCCCCGTCCAGCCCTTGGGCGTGCGCAAGATCAGCATCGGCCACAGGGGCCGCTCCAGCGTCCGGGACGGCGATCGTTGACGCGCGACCCGCTGAATCTCACGAATCTCCAGCACCATGGTGTCCAGCGTTCTGGCCAGGGCTTGATGAACCTCTGCCGGGTCATCGCCTTCGACAAAATACGGATCGTAGCCGTAGCCGTACATCAACGCCGACAACTCCTCCTCGCTGATGCTGGAGAGCACCGTGGGATTGGCGATCTTGTACCCGTTCAAGTGCAAAATCGGCAGCACGGCGCCGTCACGCGCCGGGTTGAGGAACTTGTTGGAATGCCAGCTGGCCGCCAGCGTCCCGGTTTCCGCCTCGCCGTCGCCAATCACACACGCCACTATCAGGTCGGGATTGTCGAACGCGGCACCGTAGGCATGGGCCAGGCTGTAGCCCAACTCGCCCCCTTCATGGATCGACCCCGGGATCTGCGCCGACACATGACTGGAAATGCCGTAGGGCCAGGAAAACTGCCGAAACAGTCGGGCCAGGCCGTTGGTATCGCGCCCCACCGACGGGTAGAACTCGGTGTACGTTCCTTCCAGGTAGGTCTGCGCCACGATGGCCGGTCCACCATGCCCCGGGCCGGCGATGAAGATCATGTTCAGGTCGTAGGCCGTGATCAGACGATTGAGGTGCGTATAGATCAGGTTCAACCCCGGCGTCGTGCCCCAGTGCCCCAGTAGCCGTGGCTTTACATCCGCCAGCGTCAGCGGCACCTTCATCAGCGGGTTGTCCTTGAGGTAAATCTGCCCGACCGCCAGGTAATTGGACGCTCGCCAGTAGGCATCCAGCCCTTCCAGTTGCTCGGCACTCAGAAATTCGCTCATGACGTCCTCCGCCAGGGCCTCGGTAAACCGCAAGGCATGCGTCGATTCTGGGACTCTGCACCGCGCAACACTTGATTTACATCAAGTCTCGCGCCGCCCGTCCCGGCTCAACGGGGACAGGCCTTTTCCCGCTCATCGACTCCATCTGTAAACGCCCGATTGAAACGGTGATCCGAACTATGCTTTAAGCCACCATCAGAGGGGCTTACGCAATGCCTGAAACCCGGCCGTATCAACATCATTATCTGAAAGCCGCGTGTTCCAATTGCAGCGTTCTGGAGTTGTGTCTGCCGATTGGCATGACCAGCCACGAAGTCGAACGGCTGGATACTCTGATCACTCAGCGTGTAAAGGTTAAAAAAGGCGCAGCCCTGTACCGGGCCGGCGATCCGTTGCGCTCGCTTTACGCGGTACGGATCGGTTCATTCAAGACCAGCATGCTGTCGGTCGACGGCCGCGAGCAAGTGACCGGTTTTCAGATACCCGGCGAAATGCTCGGTCTGGACGCCATCAGCGACGATCGGCACGCCTGCAGCGCCTTTGCCCTTGAGGACAGCGAAGTCTGCCCCCTGCACTACGCGCAACTGGAGAAACTCGCCCAGGAGCTGCCCTCACTGCAACACAACATGAACAAGCTCCTGAGCCGGGAAATCGTGCGTGATCACAGCATGCTCATGATGATGGGCAACATGAACTCCGATGAACGCCTGGCCGCCTTCCTGCTGAACCTGTCGCAACGGCTGAGCATTCGGGGGTACTCGTCCAGAGACTTTGTGCTGAAGATGCGGCGCGAAGAGATTGGCTCTTATCTGGGCCTGCGCCTGGAGACCATCTGTCGGGGCATTGCTCATCTGCGGGATCTGGCACTGGTCGAAATTTCCGGGCGTAACGTCAAAATCCTGGATCTGGACGGGCTCAAGCAACTCGTCGCCGGCTGTCACCGGGAGCCGCCCCTCTGACACCTTGCGGTGCATTGGCTTGTGGAGAATCGTCATGCGCGCCATGGTTTTACATAGCCCCGGCCAGCCGCTGCAACGCGAAGAACGTCCTGTTCCGCGACCCGGCGCGCACCAACTGTTGATCAAGGTTTTGGCCTGTGGCGTGTGCCGCACCGACCTGCATCTGCTGGACGGTGAGTTGCCACAAGCGGTGTTGCCGCGGGTGCCGGGCCATGAAATCGTCGGTGAAGTGACGGCGGTGGGGGCCGACGTCACGCCCGACTGGGTTGGCAAGCGCGTCGGGGTTCCCTGGCTTGGCTGGACGTGCGGTGAGTGCACGTTCTGCTGCTCGGGCCGGGAGAACCTCTGCGACCGGGCACAGTTCACCGGCTGTCATCTGGATGGCGGTTATGCCGACTACACAGTTGCCGACGCTCACTTCTGTTTCCCCCTCCCGGACGCGCTCCTGGCGACCGAAGCCGCACCGCTGCTATGTGCCGGGCTGATCGGTTTTCGCGCCTTGCAAATGGCCAAAGGCGCGCGCCACCTGGGCCTCTATGGCTTCGGCGCGGCGGCGCATCTGGCGATTCAGGTGGCGCGAGGCCGGGGGCAGCAGGTGTACGCCTTCACTCGTCCGGGCGACAGCGAGGGCCAGGCCTATGCCCGAACCCTGGGAGCGGCGTGGGCAGGCCCCTCGGATCAGCCACCGCCACACCCGCTCGACGCCAGCCTGATCTTCGCCCCCGTCGGTGCGCTGGTGCCCCTGGCGCTGGAAGCCACCGTCAAGGGCGGCTGTGTGGTTTGCGCGGGCATCCACATGAGCGACATCCCCGGTTTCCCTTATCGACTGCTGTGGGGCGAACGCAGCGTCCGCTCGGTAGCGAACCTTACCCGCGAAGATGGCACGGCGTTTTTTGAAGAGCTGCGTCATACGCCCGTGCACAGCGACGTCACCTGTTTTACCCTGGACGATGCCAATCAGGCGCTGGCAAGCCTGAGGGCCGGTCAGGTCAAAGGAGCGATTGTGCTCACCCCCTGACGTTCGCCCCAGCCATTCGGTGTTTTTTCCGGCACCGTCCGCCAACAACGCTAGGCTTACGGATGATGTGGCGATTGCTCGCCATTTTGCAGGGAGCGCAAAAATGGAATTCATTAACCGTTGGCAGCCTCTCTCTCAGGACGGCCTGTATGAGGGAGGAACGCCGCCATGAAGATTTCTAACCATTACAAATGGCCTGCCTTGGCCACCATTGCGCTGACCCTCTTCAGCGTACTGATATTTTTGCTGATCAAATCCTATTCGTACGACACATCGACCTACTTCGAGTCACGCGACTTCGTTCGTCAACTCAAGCAATACGATGCCAACTGGAACGTGAAAATCCTGCGGGCCAAAATCGGCCTGAACAACAACCTGCTTCTGGTGGCGCCTCCTGAAGCGGAACAGCGATGGGCGCAGCTCGATAGCCTCAACGCTGCCGGCCCTCTCTCGACCCTTTGGCAATCTCGACGGCAGGGTTATCTGGATGCGGTAGAAAACAAGATCCAGTTGGTTGAGCAATTCAAACAACACAACACGGCCTTGCGAATTTCACTGGATGCCCTGCCCGAGCTGGAAGATGGCATTCAGGCGCTGCGCGAAGATGTCAACGACAAGCTCCCGTTGGTGCATGCGGCGGCGGCCTCACTGGTGTTCGATGTTACGTTGGACACCCTTGAATACGCCCTCTATGTCTCCGACGAAAGGGCTGAGGAAATCTCCGAACATCTGAAAGCTCTGAATGAATACATCCATCAACTGCCGCCTGAACAGCGCCTGCCTTTCACTGCATTTGTAGGCGCCGTGAATGCCACCGTTCGAGAGCAGCCCATCGTCAATGACTTGCTTGATCGCATCAGCGTCATTCCGGTCGCACAGCAACTGGACAGCATCAACGAGTTATTGAACGAGACACAACGGCGCACCGGCGCGACAGATCGCCAATATCACCTTTACCTGGGGATATGCGCCGGCATCATGGCGCTTCTGTTGTTGTACCTGGCCGCCCGCCTGATTCGCAGTTATGCGGTGATCAACAAGATGAACAATGAATTGCAGACGGCAAACGAGCGACTGGAACAACGTGTCGAGGAGCGTACCCGCAAACTGCTGGAAGCCGAGCGCGAATTGGTCGATGCCGCGCGGATGGCCGGCATGGCGGAGATCGCGACCAATGTGCTGCACAACGTCGGTAATGTGCTGAACAGCGTTAACGTCTCTGCAGATTTGATCACCCGCAAATTGGCGGCCAGCAAAACACTTGGCCTGGGCAAAGCGGTAAACATGATGAACGAGCACGCCCAGGACCTGGGGCAGTTCATCACGCTCGATGAAAAAGGCAAACTGCTTCCCGTTTACCTCAATCAACTGGTCAACTCCATCGCGGCCGAGCAAGCGAGCATCGTTGACGAGCTGTCGCAACTCACCAAAAGCATCGATCACATCAAGGACATCGTCGCCACCCAACAGGCCTATGCCGGCGCCGCCAGGCTGGTCGAGCCGCTGAACGTCATCGATCTGTTCGAAGATGCGTTACGCATGAATTCCGGTGCCTTGAGTCGGCACCATGTCACCGTCACCAAAGACTATCAGGCCACACCGACCATCATCGGCGACAAGCACCGACTGCTGTTGATCCTGATCAATCTGATCAGCAATGCCAAGTACGCGATGTCCAAGGTCAGCGACCGGCAGCGCCATATGACACTGGGCGTCAAGATTATCGATAACACAACGCTGCGCTTCAGCGTAGAGGATCAGGGCGAAGGGATTGCTGCCGAGAACATGACCCGCATCTTCAATCACGGTTTCACCACACGCAAGGAAGGTCATGGTTTTGGCCTGCACAGTTGTGCGCTCGCGGCGGTAGAGATGAACGGGCGCCTTCGCGTCCATAGCGACGGACCCGGTCAGGGCGCCCTTTTCACCTTGGAGATCCCGCTGGAGACAGCGGACGCATTGCAGACTGCCCAGGCCCTGCAATGACGTCGCCCTGGCCAGTTAAGCGCAATCCATGTGGGAGCGAGCCTGCTCGCGAATACGGTGTGTCAGGCAACATTAATGTCGACTGATAATCCCTCTTCGCGAGCAGGCTCGCTCCCACAGGTTCCGCATTTGGCATTGGTCGCCCCGCTACTTTGTCAACACGACTACCCCACCAGGGCAATCAACTGCTGGCGCTGTGCATCCGTCAGCATTGGGCCTCCACCCGCACCGGCGTTTTCCGCCATGTAGCGCGGGTTGTGGGTGCCGGGGATGACACAGGTCACCGCCGGATGAGCCAGCACAAACTTGAGCGCCAGTTGCGCCCAGCTGTTGATCCCCACTTGCGCAGCCCATCCCGGTAACGGTTTGCCTTTCAATCGAGCGAGCAAGCCACCTCCGCCGAAAGGCCGATTGCAGATCACCGCCACGCCGCGTTCGCGGCACAGCGGCAGGATTCGTTTCTCGACGGTGCGGTCGTCCAGTGCATAGTTGATTTGCAGGAAGTCCATCGGCTCGGCTTGCAACACCGCTTCCACTTCGTCATACGCCGACGCCGTGTAATGGCTGATGCCGATGTAGCGAATGCGCCCTTGCGCCTTCCATTCGCGCAAGGTGGGCAGATGGGTTTTCCAGTCCAGCAGGTTGTGAATCTGCATCAGATCGATACGGTCGGTTTGCAACAGCTTGAACGACTGTTCCATCTGCGCAATGCCTTCTTCGCGGCCACGGGTCCAGACTTTGGTGGCCAGGAAGGCAGGTGAGCGAGGCTGATGGATCGATAGCAACTCACCGGTCGTCTGCTCGGCGCGACCGTACATGGGCGAGCTGTCTATTACCTTTCCCCCCTTCTCGAACAACGCGTTGAGAACGGCGGGCAGATGCTTGTAAGCGGGACTTGAAGGCTCGACATCAAAGCCGCGATAAGTGCCCAACCCGACAATGGGTAACGGCTCGTTGCTGGAAGGAATGGCTCGGGTCAGCATGTTCTTGCCTCCTGTTTCCGTCGACGGCGTCGATGCAGCAAAGGCTGGATCGAAGGTGAGGACCGCCGAAGCACCGGCAGCCAGCGTGAGTATTCTTCTGCGGGTGAAAACAGCCATGGGTATGGGCCAATGCCAGTCAGTGAAGCACAACCCCTGTGGGAGCGGGCTTGCCCGCGAAAGCGGTGTGTCAGGCGACATCAATGTTGACTGTGACGCCGTCTTCGCGGGCAAGCCCGCTCCCACAGATTCCGCACCGCGGCTCTCCTGTACAGCTGAAATTACTGAACTACACTTTGGCGGCGCTCCAGCAATAGCTGTCTCAAGGCCCAAAGCAGTCCATGTCGTCCACTAAACTTAGCCGAATGTCGCGAACCCTGGCGTCTCTCTTCGCTTTCATTGCCATTGCATACCTGCTGCTCTGCGCCGCGCTGTTCGTGTTTCAACGCGCCCTCATCTACTACCCGCAACCACGCGCCATCGACGCACCCGAAACGCTTCTTGCATTGTCAGTCGCCGACGCGCAGGTGCTGGTGACCGTCAGGCCGCACGACGGCCCGAAGGCGTTGATCTACTTCGGCGGCAATGCCGAGGACGTTTCCCGCAGCCTGCCCCCCTTCTCGCAGGCTTTTGCAGATCATGCGATCTACTTGCTTCATTACCGAGGCTACGGTGGCAGTTCCGGGTCGCCTTCCGAGGAGGCGATTCAGCGCGATGCCATGACCTTGTTCGACTGGGTCTACAACACCCATCCCACTATCACCGTGGTCGGGCGCAGCCTGGGTTCGGGCGTTGCCGTGCGCCTCGCCAGCCAACGCCCGGCCTCGCGGCTGATTCTGATCACGCCCTACAACAGCCTTGAAGACCTCGCCGCCCGCCAGTTCCCCTGGTTCCCGGTGAAGTGGCTGTTACAGGAAAAATTTGAATCCTGGAAATACGCCGCCCACATCACGGTCCCGACGCTGTTGGTGGTGGCCGAGCACGACGAAGTCATACCACGCTCAAGCACGGACCAGCTCTACACGCATTTCGCCAACGGTGTGGCCTCGCTGCAGGTCATACCGGACACGGACCACAACACGATTTCCGAGAGCGCTCAATACCTGAAGATGCTGGGTGCCGCGTTGTGAGGGCCATCACAACCGAAGGCCTATAAGGAGGCGGTCATAAAATCGAAATAACCACTTGACATTTTTTTTACAACTCAGCCGGCAGGGTATATGGCTGCGAGTTCTGCGGCTCATGATGAGCATTGCGCAGGCCTATAACAAAACAATGGAGCAAGGCATGGAGCCTACGGTGGCATCGACTCAAAAAAATACGTTGATCAGCGAACACTTACAGGGGGTTGTCATGCAAAGGCGTCCTTTGCGCAGGATGGGGATCAGTCGCACACAGGCGCAGGCCTCATGACGGTTCTGGTCACTGGCGCCGCCGGTTTCATCGGGTATCACACCGTCAAGCGTTTGTGTCGCGAAGGCCTTGAAGTGGTCGGTATCGACAATCTCAACGACTACTACAGCGTGGAACTCAAACACGCCCGGCTCAAGGAGCTGGAATCGTTGCCGGGCTTTCGCTTCCAGGCCCAGGATATCGTCGACAAACCGGCCTTGATGGCGTTGTTCCAGGCCCATGCCTTTACCGAGGTTGTGCACCTGGCCGCCCAGGCGGGTGTTCGCTATTCACTGGATAACCCGGACGTCTATGCGCAGTCCAATCTGGTAGGTTTTCTGAATGTGCTGGAAGCGTGCCGGCACCATCGCCCCGCCCATCTGATCTATGCCTCGAGCAGCTCGGTGTACGGCACCAACAGCAAAATGCCGTTCAGCGTCGAAGACGCCGTCGATCATCCCATTTCGCTGTATGCCGCCAGCAAACGAGCCAATGAACTGCTGGCGCACAGCTATTGCCACCTCTATGGCCTGAGAGCCAGCGGTTTACGCTTTTTTACCGTTTACGGGCCTTGGGGGCGCCCCGACATGGCGCTGTTCAAGTTTACCGAGGCGATCATCAAAGGCTTGCCGATCGACATCTATAACCATGGCCAGATGTCGCGGGATTTCACCTACGTCGACGACATCGTCGAAAGCATCGCCCGCCTGCGCTCCAAGCCACCCGTGCCGAACGAGCCAGGCGATGGCGTAAACCGGATTTTCAACATAGGCCGCGGCCAGCCAGTGCCGCTGCTGGAGTTCGTCGACTGCCTGGAGTCCGCGCTGGGCATCAAGGCCCAACGCAACTTCATGCCGCTACAGGCAGGCGATGTGATCAAGACCTGGGCCGATATTTCGGCACTGGCCGAGTGGGTCGACTTCCGTCCTCAAGTGACGGTTGAGACAGGCGTGGCGGAATTTGTGAAGTGGTATCGCCACTTCTATCAGATATGAAACGTGAGCCCTTGATAAATAAAAAACCAAGGAGCAAGGGGGGGACTCTATGAACCAAGACATTTTTGTATCTGTATTGATTCCAGCAAAGAACGAAGCGAACAACCTCAAACCGTTACTTGAGGAAATCCGCGTCGCATTGGCCGACGAGGCCTACGAAATCATTGTCGTGGACGATGGCAGCACCGATTCCACCCTGCATGAACTGCGGCAGCTGAAAAACAGCGGCCTGGATGCGTTGCGCATCCTGCGCCATGAGCGCTCGCTGGGGCAAAGCACCTCGCTCTACCACGCGGCGATCGCCGCCCGGGGGCAATGGCTGGCCACGCTTGATGGCGACGGTCAAAACGACCCCGCGGACATCCCCGGGATGTTGGCGCTGGTGCGTGGTGAACAGGGGCTGGTAGACGTTCAACTGGTGGCCGGGCACCGGGTCAACCGCCGCGACACCGCGAGTAAACGCTGGGCATCGCGTTTCGCCAACGGGCTGCGCAGCCGCCTGCTCAATGACGCGACCCCGGACACCGGCTGCGGGCTGAAGTTGATCGAGCGCGCGGCGTTTCTGCGCTTGCCGTACTTCGACCACATGCATCGGTTCATTCCCGCGCTGATCCAGCGTCACAACGGCCGAATGATCGTCCACCCGGTCAACCATCGGCCTCGCACCGCCGGGGTGTCCAAATACGGCAACATCGACCGCGCCCTGGTGGGCATTCTCGACCTGTTCGGCGTGTGGTGGCTGATCAAACGCACGCGGTTGAACACCAACGCACAGGAGATCGAAGGATGAACGTCTCCCGCGAAACCCTGTGGCTGGTGGTCGGCTTCGCTGGCCAGATTGCCTTTACCGGTCGCTTCGTCTTGCAGTGGCTGTTCAGCGAATACAAAAAACGCAGCGTGATTCCGGTGAGCTTCTGGTATCTGAGCATTGTCGGCAGCGCCCTGCTGCTCGCTTATGCCATTTACCGGGAAGACCCGGTCTTCATCGCCGGCCAGGCCTTTGGCTCCATCGTCTATCTGCGCAATTTGCAATTGATTGCCCGCAGCAAACACCTGAAGGACTGAGCCATGCGTAAAACCCTGTCGCCCGGCATCGAATGCCTGGGCCTGGTGCTGCTTGCCTTGCTATTGATCGGCGCTGGCCTGGGGCTGCGTCAACCGCAGAACGTGGACGAGGAACGCTTCCTCGGCGTAGCCCTGGAAATGCTGCACAACGGCTCATGGTTCATCCCCCACCGCGCCGCGGAGATCTACGGCGACAAGCCGCCGGTCTTCATGTGGATGGTGGCATTCTTTGCGTGGCTCACCGGCCTGCCCGCCCTCGCCCTGTATATTCCGGGGCTGTTGTCGGCCGCGACGGTCACCGCCGTGGTCTACGACCTGGGCCGCCGGCTGTGGAATCAGCGCATTGGTCGAATAGCGGCGCTGTTGTACCTGGCCACATACCAGACTTACAGCATCCTGCGTACCGGCCAGATCGACAGCCTGTTGATTCTGTTCACGTCCCTGGGCCTGTACGGGCTGGCGCGGCACCTGCTGCTCGGGCCGGCCTGGCGCTGGTTTTATGTGGGTTGCGCCGCCATGGGCATTGGCGTGATCACCAAAGGGGTCGGCTTCGTCCCGGTCCTGATGTTGATTCCGTATGCCTACGCAGTGCGCAAAAACTGGTCCGGCGTGGTGGCCATGCCCGGCCAGAAGCGCAAGTGGTTCCTGGGCTTTGTGGTTGCGCTCGGCGCCATCGCGGTCTGGCTGCTGCCCCTGGCACTGTCCATCGTGCTCAATGGCACCGCGGATGAAATCGCCTATGCGCGGGAAATCCTGTTGCGCCAGACAGCGGCACGCTATGCCGCCGCGTGGGACCATCGCGAACCGTTCTGGTACTTCTTCGTCAACGTGATTCCGCAATACTGGCTGCCGTTGGTGCTAACCCTCCCGTGGCTGGTACCGGCCTGGCGCAAGCAACTGCGCAAGCACGACGGTCGAGTGCTGGTGCTGCTGGGCTGGGTGGTGCTGGTGGTGCTGTTTTTCTGCCTGAGCAGCGGCAAGCGCAAGTTGTACATCTACCCGGCATTGCCAGGGCTGGTGCTGGTGGCGGCGCCGCTGATTCCCTGGCTGCTCAAGCGCTGGTTCGGCAAGCGCCCGCGCGGTATGCGGGTATTCCAGGCGCTGGTGGTGACCTGGTTTGTTCTGTGGTTCGCCCGCGGTTTCATCGAGCCGATCAAGGAAGGCCCCAACCCCCATGAAGCGATCATGGCGCAGGCGGCGACCATGACCCACGGCGCCGATCTGGTGTTGGTCAACTGGCGCGAGGGCCACTGGTTATTCGCCCGGCAGCCGATCGTGCATTTCGGGATGAGCAACTCCTCGGTCGAACAAGCAGCGCAGTGGCTGCGCGAACACCGTGACGCCTACGCCTTGGTCCCGGATGAAGTGCTGGGCCAGTGTTTCAATCCCCAGGCCGCCCATGAGCTGGGCGAAACGTCTCGCGCGCAATGGTCGATCGTGGGCGCCGATGCCGACAACGGCAAATGCCAGCCCGGACAACCCGCAAAGGTCTATCGCTTCAGCTGGAACAAGGACAAGTCATGAGCAAGAAATGGAAGCTGGGACTATTTTTCATTGTTGTACTGCTTGGTGTCTACGCGGTTTCCGCACGTTTCATGGTCCACCAGCAGCTGTATGCGTATGGGAAAAACCTCTGGCATGGTAATCAGGCGCCCGACAAAAATATCTGGCTGCCGGACTATAAAGCCGTTATCCAGGCCAAGCCTGTCGCGGACATCACCAATTTGTCCGGTATCGCCTATGACCCGGACCACGATCGTCTGCTGGGTATCACCAATGGTGCGCCCATGCAGATAGTGGCAATGAGCCGCAACGGCGATCTGCTCGAACGTTACCCGCTGATCGGCTTCCAGGACACCGAAGGCCTTGCTTACATAGGCAACGGACGCGTAGTGATCGCCGATGAAGAGTTGCAGCGACTGTACGTCGTCACCTTGCCGGACAGCCCTGGCCCGATCCACGTGGAGAACGCCCCATTTGTCGCCGTCGAGATCAACCTGAGCGAGCACAACAAAGGCTTTGAAGGCGTGACCTATGATGCGGCCAATGATCGTATCTTCGCGATCAAGGAACGCGATCCGCGGCAGCTGTTTACGGTCACGGGCATGCTGGCGTCCATCGGCGGCCCATTGCAGGTCCGCATCAAGGACTTGACCCACTGGATCGACCATAGCGTCTTCGGCCTGGACCTTTCCGAGGGTTATTACGATCCGCGGACCGGTCACTTGTTGATACTGAGCCAGCAGTCCTACAACGTGACCGAACTGGACCAGAACGGCAACTTCGTCAGCTTCCGCTCCCTGCTCGGCCTGAATGACCTCAAAAAAACCATACCGCAAGCCGAAGGCATGACCATGGACACCTCCGGCGAGCTCTACATTGTGAGCGAGCCCAACCTGTTCTACCGGTTCAGCAAATCGAAGGCTGCTGTGGCGGAGAATCAGCAGAAGCAATAATGGGTTTTGTGCTGGATGGGCTGGCCTCATCGCGAGCAGGCTCGCTTCCACAGGGGATATGCAGTGAATCCACTTTCTGTGATCGCCGCCGATCAAATGTGGGAGCGAGCCTGCTCGCGATGGGGCCCGCAAAAACACCCTCCAACTTCCGGCCACACCACCGGAGTAACGGCGGTTGCGACCACCTACCGGACAACTTCCCGACCCTTGCGCCATTGAGCAGATTCCGGGGCTTTAATGGTTGCAGGACTCCAAGCCAGCCCCCCAACCCGACCAGAAAAACGACGCTCAAGCGGGGCTGACACACCGCACCCACTGCGAACGCATCGGGAGACTCGTCATGAAAATCGTCGTGATTGGCGGTACTGGGCTGATCGGCAGGCAGCTCTGCAAAAACCTGCAAGACCTGGGGCATGAAACCCTGGCCGCGTCACCGAGCACCGGCGTCAACGCCCTCACCGGCGAGGGATTGCAAGAGGCCTTGCAAGGCGCCGACGTGGTGGTCGACGTGGCCAACTCGCCCTCCTTCGAAGACGCTGCCGTGCTCGAGTTCTTCGAAACCTCCGGGCGTAACCTGCTCGCCGCCGAAAAAGCCGTCGGGGTCAAACACCATGTCGCGCTGTCGGTGGTCGGCACCGAGCGCATGCTCGACAGCGGTTACTTCCGGGCGAAAATGGCCCAGGAAACACTCATCAAGGACTCAGGCATTCCCTACACCCTGCTGCGGGCCACGCAGTTCTTCGAGTTCATCGGGGCCATTTCGTACTCGGGCGTGCAGGACGGCGACACCGTGCGGTTGACCTCCGCCGCGTTGCAACCGATTGCCGCATTCGATGTCGCGACGGCGCTGGCGAAGATCGCCGTGCAAGCGCCGAGCAATAACACCTTGGAAGTGGCCGGGCCTGAGCGCTGGCCGCTGGTGGAGTTCGTGCGCTTGTTCTTGCAACACACCAACGACCCGCGCCAGGCCCAACCGGACGACGCGGTCCCCTACTTCGGCGCGCCGATCGATGACCACTCGCTGACGCCAGGAGAACACCCCATCGTCGGGCCGACGCGCTTCGAAACCTGGCTCAAGAGCAACACGTGACCTACACCAACCGCTCAATCTTCTGATGCTGCCAGACCATTTTGTAATACAGCGTCTGCAGCATCAGCATACCCAGATACGCCACCGGAAACGCCATCCACACCCCTTGCAAGCCAAAGCGCGCATCCAGCAGATAAGCCATCGGCAACTGCACCCCGACCACGCAAACGATCGAAACCACCACCGGCACCAACACCGTGCCGCTGGCGCGCATGATGCCGCCGACGATCGCCTGGAAGCCAAACACCAGCAGGCTCCAGAGCATGATGTGCAGCAAGTGCTCCGCCATCGCCCGGGTGGAATCCTCCGTGAGGAACAACCCCAGCAACCAGTGCGACAACAGATAACCCAACACCACCAAACCACCGGTCAGGCACACGTTGATCAACAGCCCGGTGCGCAGAATCGGCCCCATGCGCTCGATGCGCCCGGCGCCGATGGCCTGCGCGCCGAGGATCGACGCCGTGATCGCAATCGACAACGCCGGGAACTGCACGTAATTGACGATCTGCGTCACCGCCCCGTACGCCGCCGTCGCCTGGGAACCGTGCTGGTTCACCAGCGCCAAAATCACCAGCTCCGACAACGACAACACCACCATCTGCAACCCCGTGGGCAAACCGATGCGCAACACCTTGCCGAGGATCGCCAGATCCAGCCGCATCGCCCCAAACATCTCCCGATCCGGCGCCAACGGATGCCCCTTGCGAAGCAACCGCCACGCCAACCACCCCATCGCCGACAAGTTACCCACCAACCCCGCCCACGCCGCACTCTGAATCCCCAGCGGCGGCAACCCCAACCACCCGAGAATCAACGCCGGCGTCAGCGCCAGCCCCACACACGTCGACACCACCAACGCCAACAGCGGCGACACCGTGTCACTCACCCCGCGCAGCAACTGCGTGAACAACACAAACACCAACAACGACGGCAAGATCCACATCATCACATGCGCATACGCCACCGCATCGTCCAGCACATCCGCCGGCGTACCCAAGCCCTGCAACGCGTGCCGGGCGAACACACTGCCCAACACCGCCGCCACCAACCCGATCATCGCCCCCAACAGCAACGTCGAACCGGCGATGGCCTTGACCAAGTGCGGCTCGCGAGCGCCCCAGGCTTGGCCAATCAGAACCCCAGCGCCAGCGCCGAGGCCGATGACCAAGGCGATGAAGAAGAACACCACGGGGAACATGCCGGATACCGCCGCTAACGCCTGGGTGCCGAGCATTTGGCCGATGTAGATGCTGTTGATCGTGCCGGACATGGACTGGAGGAAGTTGGAGAGGACCATGGGCGCGAGGAACAGGAGGTAGGTTTGCCAGAGGGGGTGGGATTGGGTGGCGGGGGTTTGCATGAGTAGAAAAATCTCGGATGAGGGTAGGACGTTACGCAATCGGGGGATTGTAAATGGATTTACACAAGCATGAATGAATGTAACTGATGCCTTGAAATGTATTTTTTATTTCGTGTAGAAAATCTAACCAGAAATACGCGGATACATCACATAGACCCAGGCATCGAAAAAGGTATCTACGCTCAATCCACCTCTAGTCGAGTTACGCTCCACCACCAAAGGAAGGTACACATGCTTTACATACCGTGTATGAAGGTAGGTCAAAACGATGTAAAGGCACTGATAAATCTTGAAGAAAATCGTAAAGAATTAGTATCACCACTTCTAAACATGAGAGGCAAAGAACGCAACCTTAATGATTTCCTTGTGGGATGGGGCAACCACCCTTATTTGATGGACATATCCAGATCCCCACAAGACATCGCCGACGAGGTTATAGCAGAAAGAGACTTGCACAACCCTGCCAATCACTTCGAAAACAAACGAATTTGGCTCACCGAATTAAAAACCCAAAACAACTCACTAATACCAGTTGTATCCTGGCTGAACACAGACAACTCCCGAGACGTCATACAACAAGCAAGACTATTATTAACAGAGTTTGAAACCATCGCCATCAGAATTATTTGCACTCCCGAGATAACAGGAGCTAGCTGGGACAGGGCAATCAGCATTCTTGACGCCATACCAAACCCAGAAAACATAATTGCAATCCTAGACTTTGGAGACAGGTCGCCAATATCCACCATTAACGGTGGCACACTCGACCATAGCTTATCCACCCTGGACAGTTACGGGGTTCATAGCGTTACTCTTGTTAGTTCATCCTTCCCGAGCCAGAAACCTCAGTCAGGAAGTTCCAGCACGGCTATTTGCTACGACATAGTTTGGCAAGCAGAAGCAAAACAACTGAACGGCGCGATAAATTTAATTTATGGCGATTACGCTGGCACAAATCCTGGTGCCGCTGTGGAATATATTCCCGGCATGGCAGTCATCCCTTTTGCTAGTTATTACGCACCTAATGAATGGTGGTTGAAGCGGCTAGGAAGAGATAAAGAATTTGAAAACTACGTTCAATTAGCAAGAGACATTCGTCAGTTGCCCGACTACCATGGCGATGACTTTTGCTGGGCGACCAGAGAGTATGGGCGGATTAGCCAAACAAATGAGAAATATGGGAATAATGGGGTATGGAACGGCCTAAGAGCTAACCAGCATATTTGTGCAACGCTCCAATTCCTTCAGCATGAAGATGATGGCGACAATATTTCCATCGATGACATGGTCTGACCTTGAGAGTAACGAACCTTCAACCTAGTTAAAACCTTGTCTCGTATAAGGTCCCACTCTAGCGCCTCGGCCACTTCGAGGCGCACTTCTTTGATCTTCATAACGCTTTTCGTTTCAAGCTGAAACTCCTTACAAATTTCATCTAACTCCGAGCGCCACAAAAGTCCTGTAAGTGTAAATTTATCGCGCAATTTGTTGTTCGTTGCTTTCCTGACCACAGCAATAGTTCCAAGGTCATCAACCACAAGAATTCCGACGCTCCGATGTGTTACGCCGAACGCTTTCTCTATGTGTTTGGAATGACAGCAAAGCCAAACCTGATCAAAACAACTGAGATACGCATCTTGCTGCCCTTCCCATCGGGACAAGCTATCTGAGGCTGATTTTATTTCGAACGCCGTTAGCTGACCGTTGGCATGCACAAGATCTGCGCGCCTAGCTTTGTTGATGAAGCAAAGCTCCCCAATGAAGACATCGTCCTCAGCATGAGGCATGGTCTTGGCGACCCATTTTTTGAGCAGTTCGCGGATATGATCTGGATTGTGCATGGCACAGGAGTATAGCTTCTCTCTCCTCTGAAACCTATGCGGCATATGATTCCAAAAGACGCAAAGAAGGGTTTGTCTATCACTTCCTACACCAATCGCAGCCCCCTGCACCTTGCCCCCTAGCCCATTGATGTTTATAGTCCGCCCGTCGCCCAAATGGCGACCAGGTTTGGCGACCTGCCGATCGGATCAGTCCTTTAACCCTGATTCGGAGTTTCACCGATGGATAGATACATGCCCCTCACCGGAATCGACCTGATCCCGGCCTCCCTGCTCATCGACACCCAAGCCCCACTCGACGTCCTGCAAGCCATGGCCGACTACCGCATCCGCACGGTCACGCAGGTGTTGGAAAACATCGCCTTCCGCGCCGAGATCGGTTGCGACACGGTGGTGCTGTCGGACTTTGCCAAACTGCTGGCCATTCCGCTGCGCGATGGCTGTGACTTGATGGATGTGATCGGCAGACGCTTGCGGGCGCAGGCGACGGAGTAAACGAAAACGGGTTCCTGGGTGGCCAATGCCAGTCAGTTAAGGCGCGGAACCTGTGGGAGCGGGCTTGCTCGCGAAAGCGGTGTGTCAGGCGACATCAATGCCGACTGACACTCCCTCTTCGCGAGCAAGCCCGCTCCCACAGGGGTTGCGCTTAACTGACTGGCATTAGCCTGAGTGGCGCCCGTTTTTTGTGTCCGCGAATCGTGATGCGTCGCCGCCTAAAGCATCCGCACACGCTTTCGATCAAGGCTCTCACCAACGCCACGGATCATCTCCAACAACGACTTCACCCGCAGCGGCAGATTCCCGGCCGGGTACACCGCGTGCATCTGCGGGCTCTCACCGCTGCTGGAGGTGAGTTTGTACTCGGGACAGACCCGGAGCAGGCGCCCCGCTTCCACTTCGGGCTCCGCCAGCCAGTCCGCCAGGCGGGCGATGCCGAGGCCCGCCAGGGCCGCCTGGAACACCGCCGAACCGGAGTTGAAGCGAAACTTGGGATGAGCCCGAAAGCTGATGGCCTGCGCCTCACTGCGAAAATTCCACTCTTTGAGAATCCGCGGTGCCGTGTGCAGGATCAGTGAGTGCGCCTCCAGCGCCTCAATGGAGTCGGGCATTCCGCGCCGCTCCAGATACCCGGGGCTGGCGTACAGGTAACGTGAATAACTCCAGAGCGGAAAGCCGATCAGGTCACTGGATTGCGGATACCCACCACGAATCGAGAAGTCCAGCTTGTTCTTGGCCGGGTCGACGATCTCATCGGTGAAAATCACATCGACGTTCACATCTGGATAACGCTCGGCGTACTGCGCGATCAGCCGGGGCAATACGCCGTGGCCAAGGAACTCGGGGGCGGAAAAGCGGACCCAGCCGTAGGCCTGGCCGCTGATGCCGGCCAGGTCTTCATCCGCCTCACGTTGCAGATCCAGCATTTTGTAGGCGTGGGGCAACAAGCGCTCACCCGCCTCGGTCAAGCTCACGGCATTGGAGGAGCGATTGAGCAACTTGATCCCGACACTTTCCTCCAGGGCTTGAACGGCACGGGTCAGCGCGCTGGGGGAGCGCCCCAGAGTACGTGCCGCCGCGACGAAGCTGCGCTTGCGAGCCACCGTCGCGAAGGCTTCAAGTTCCCCCAACATATCCAATGCCATGCGCCACCTCGTTGCACTTTTCACAACGTGGCATTGCAACACATTAAAAGCCCTTCCGTTAACCTTCCTGCTCAAGGACGCAGGCAAGCCGATGCGATGAAACACGTAGAAGCCGCCGGACGCTCACCCACCCTTCATCGTCAGAGCCTGATTTCATGGTCGATATTATTATCCTTTGCGTGTTCGCCTTCTCCGCCGGCCTGATCGATGCGGCGGTGGGCGGCGGCGGACTGATCCAGATTCCCGCGCTGTTCAACGTGCTGCCCACGGCACAACCGGCGGCGCTGCTGGGGACCAACAAGGTTGCGGCAGCCTGCGGCACCGCATTCGCGGCCCGGTCCTTCGTGCGCAAGGTGGTGATCAACTGGAGCCTGGTGATCCCCGCCGCCTGTGCGGCGTTTGTCATGTCCTTCTTCGGTGCGGCCACGGTGTCGTTCGTCCCCCAGTCGGTGATCCGGCCGGCGGTGCTGGTGTTGATCGTGCTGATGGCGATCTACACCTTCTGGAAAAAGGACTTCGGCGCTCTGCACAAACCCATGCACATCGGTACCAGGGAAAAACTGCTGGCGATCAGCATCGGCGGTGCCATCGGCTTCTACGACGGACTGTTCGGGCCCGGCACTGGCAGCTTTCTGATCTTCCTGTTCATCCGCTGCTTCGCCTTCGACTTCCTGCACGCCTCGGCGTCGGCCAAGCTGGTGAACATCGCGACCAACGTAGCGGCGCTGATGTTCTTCATTCCGACGGGTAACGTGCTCTACCTGATCGCCATCCCCATGGCGGCATTCAACATTTTGGGCGCACTGACCGGCACCTGGCTGGCGGTTCATAAAGGCGTGCCCTTTGTCCGGGCGCTGTTCCTGGTGTTGCTGCTGATCCTGATCGGCAAACTGTCCTATGACCTGTTCGTGTAAACCTGAGGAAAACAGCCCGCATCCAATGTTCGATGGGTGTGGGCCCATGACGCGTGGACGCGGCATTTTCCCACCACGTTTCAACCATTGCTCGCGTCGATAGTCACCATCACTTCAATGAAGTTCTCATAAAAAATCCTCGGCGTAACATCCGCTCCATACCCAACCCATAACACCCCGGAGCACACCATCATGAAACGCCAAACTCTTCTCGGCATCGCTTTCTCGGTTTTTGCAGTTAACGCTTTCGCCGCGTCTTCTACTCACCCGGTCGTCGCTGAAGGCGGCTCGGATCGTCTGATTGAAAACCGCGTTGCTGAAGGTGGCTCGGATCGTCTGATCGAGAATCGCGTCGCTGAAGGTGGCTCGGATCGTCTGATCGAAAACCGCGCAGCATGAATGAGTGGCTTTACCGCAACACTCGACCAAAGAACCCGGCCTCATCAGCCGGGTTTTTTCATGCGTTTTTTTGCCCGACTGAATCGTCAAATGTGCCGAAGCAACGCTTCGGCCATCAGTGAGCGAACGTCATTTTTTGCGCAAACGAACAGAACCCGGAGTTTGTCAGCCATCACGTCCTCACACCTGTTTGATCCGAATAGCACAGCTTTTTTATTGAAGCATCTTCATTCAGTGCCTGGACATCAGGCCATGAAGAACGCCCAACCTTAAGCCCGGCTCGGAAGGACTCATATGCGAGATGCCGAATACCTTGAACGCCGCCAGCATGAGCACCAGACCACCGGGCAAGACACTCAGGCGATGGGGTGGCAAGCCCGCCAATTTGAGTTGTTTAACATGCCCCGCTTCCAGCAGACGCAACGACAAGCGCAACAGACCGCCGTAGGTGATACCGCTTTGACCATCGTCATTCAAGCCATTGGCCTTGAGCACTTTGGCCAGCATCCGTGCGGTGCCTGAAGAGCCGATAGTCTGCTGCCAACCCATTGCACGATAACGACGGGTAACTTTTTCAAACTGTAGAGTGGCCACTCGCTCAGCCTCCAGGAGCGCCTGAGCCGTGATACACCCCCCCTGAAAGTAACGAGTGCCAAGAGTGCCGCTGCCAATGGCAATGCTCTCGGTCAACAGGGGCTGCGTGCCCTGCCCCAGAATCAATTCTGTGGAGCCGCCGCCGATATCCACGACCAGTCGCATACTCTCTGTGCCGGGTATCGTATGGGCAACACCGGCGTACACCAGTCGAGCCTCTTCATGCCCAGAGATGACGTCTATACAAAAACCCAGATGCCGCTCCGCGCTGGTCAAAAATAATTGAGCATTGTCAGCTTCGCGCACGGCACTGGTCGCCACTGCCCGCACACGCCCCGCCTCGAAGCCGCGCAGTTTTTTGCCAAACCGCGCGAGTGCCTGCCATCCCCGATCCAGCGCCAACTCGTCCAGCGCCCCGCCCTGAAACCCCTCCGCCAAACGGACAGGCTCACGCAGGGTTTTCACTTCCTGGATCACGAACCCCTGATTACGCCTGACCGACTGGCCAATCATCATGCGAAACGCATTGGACCCCAGGTCAATGGCCGCAAACAGGGAGGCGTCTTTCATAGGGGGGATTCCTGGCAAATTCATCGGCCCGCAGACGGAGTTCCGCTGAGCGCTCAAGACGGTTTGCGAGGATGTTGCCATTAGGTCGATGACACGAAGATGACACCCTCTGAATACACTTCAGCCGCCGCATTGTTCAGCGCCAGTATCTCTGCAACGAACTAGTCTGCGAATGACATGCCGTCATCTCACTGAAACAGGACGGACACGAGCTTAGTAAAAGCGTGGATCGCCAAAATCAGGACACTGCTTGAAAACAGCTACGCGCCATCAGCGCCCACTCGAAAGAAAGATGCTGTGAGCGCTTTAAAACGGACAACAAATTTACAGAACAATCTGCTAGATTCGCCACTCATTTGACGCGACAAGGAATGCCCGCTCATGAAATTTGGCTACATGATCATCTACGTCCCGGACGTTGTTGCCTCACTCCAGTTCTTTTCGTCAGCCTTCGGGCTTGGCGTTCGCTTCCTCCATGAATCCAACACCTACGGCGAACTCGAAACGGGAGAAACCGCGCTGGCATTCGCCGCCGATGAACTGGCTGCGATGAACTTCAGCACCGGCCATGTCTCGGCGCACTCTTCCCCCAAACCACTCGGAATCGAAGTCGGTCTGGTGACCGAGGACGTTCCGGCGGCGCATGCCAGAGCGTTGAAGGCGGGCGCCGTCGAAATCTCTGCGCCAGGCGCCAAACCCTGGGGACAAATCGTCTCCTACGTTCGATGCCCTGACGGAACACTTGTGGAACTCTGCACGCCGGTAAAGCAGTAAGTGGGGATCGGTGAGTCGGCATCGTCTCTACAGTAACGACCGTCCGTAACCCTGCACCGACGACCTCTCACCCTTCGCTATTCTTAACCACACACCGCGGGCACGGCTTGCGGCATCAACACCAGGAGTAAGGATCCGGGTAAGGAGCGCGCCACATCAACAGAGTATCGAATAATGAAAATGCTACTGATGGTCGAATTCCCCCATGAGCCTTTCAACGCGTTTGTCAGGTCCGGGAAGGTCGGCGAAATCATGAACCGCATCCTGGACACCATTAAGCCCGAGGCGGCTTATTTCACTGAGCAAGATGGCATGCGAAGTGGAATTTTCCTGATCGATATCGTGGATCCCTCCGAAATACCCGGATATGCGGAACCCTTCTTCCTCAACTTCCAGGCCAACTGCAAGTTCCGTGTGGTCATGAACCCGCAGGACCTGCAAAACGCCGGTCTGGAGGAACTCGGAAAAGCGTGGGCGTGAACCACAATCAATGACTGAGAAACCTGTGGAGAGGGAGCTTGCTCCCGCTTGACCGGGCTGGCGCACCAGTGCGTAGCACTCACAAAAATCGGCAATGATTGTCAGATTTTGGGGCCGTTGCGCGCCCAGCGCGAGCAAGCTCGCTCGCCACAAAGGTAGGCATGCACCGATTATTGCGGCTGAAATGTCTGAAGGTAGGCCAACAGGTTTTCGATCTTTTCCGGATCGCTGAGGCCCCAGAAAATCATGCGGGTGCCGGGGACCACGTCCTTTGGAGCTTCGATGTAGGCGGTGAGTGTTTCGCGGGCCCAGACGACGCCTGATGATTTCATGGCGGATGAGTACTGGTAGTCCGTCGTGCTTCCCGCAGGGCGCCCGAAAATGCCATTGAGCTGCGGGCCGAAAGAACCCCTCGCCGAACTCCCGACTTGATGGCAGCCGCCGCAGATTCGCTTAAACAGCTTCTCACCCGCCTCAACATCTCCCGCCGCGTCTGCTTGCAGGCTGAATAACCCTGTATTGAGCATCAAGGCGAAGGTGAGTACGGCGGCGTGTTTCATGTTCGGCTCCAAATCGAGTGTTGCGGACAACAAAAGCGGGCGGCTATTTCATCATGACTGGCGTCTACACCGAAGCCTTGAAGCCAATCTATAACTCTCTTTGCTCCTTTTCAGCGACGAAGCACTCTTCGCCGAGCCGGTGCACGCTCTATGCTGGCTCCCCGTGATGATAATTAGAGCGCAGACGATGTCCGTCATACCTGATCAAAATTCTCCAGTCACGTTGGTCGCGGCTCAACCCGCCGACCTGGACAATCTTGTGGCCATTCGAATTGAGGCCATGCGCGAAAGTCTGGAGCGTGTTGGGCGATTTGATCCGGTACGTGCCCGTGAACGCTTTCTCAACGGTTTTGATCCCCGTAACACGCGTCACATCGAGCTGGCCGGTGTGCGGATTGGTTTTATTGTGGTCAAGCCTCACCTGAACGAACTGCTGCTTGACCACTTGTATGTGCGACCGAGTGCTCAGGGATCAGGTGTAGGCTCTGCTGTCCTCGAACAGATTTTCAAAGAAGCGGACGCCGCCGCGCTCCCTATCAGAGTGGGCGCGCTCAAAGAGAGCGCTTCGAATCGGTTTTACATCCGTCATGGCTTCCAGTTCGTCGAAAGCGGCGAGTTCGACAATTACTATGTTCGTCCGGGCGCTGCGCCTTGACGCCGGTTTTTACACAGCCTCGACCAGCAGTGGATGTCGCTCAACCCACGCTCGCTTGAAACTTCTTTCGGTAAGCCGCCGGAAGCAGGCCCACTCGCTGCCGAAAAAGCCTGCGAAACGAGTTGCCATCTTCGTAGCCCACTTTGTACGTGATGCTGTCCAGGGTCATTCGTGTGGACTCGAGCAGCTGCTTTGCCCGCTCCAGACGTAGCGTTTGCAGATAGGTCAGCGGCGTGTAACCGGTGGCTTCCTTGAAACGCCTCTTGAAGTTCCTGACGCCAAACCCGAATCGCTCGGCCAAGTCATCGATCAGCAGCGGCTGATGGAAATGATCCTCCAGCCACGTTTGAACCCGCAGGATGTCACTGTCCCCATGGTGCTTGGGCAGTGACCACATGACATAGACCGATTGCTCGCTGCGCACGTTGTCGACCAGCAGGTATTTGCCACACTTCTGCGCCAGTTCCAGTGACGCGAACCGGCGGATCAGATGCAGCAACAGATCCATGGCGGCCGTCGCGCCGCCGCAGGTGATCAGGCGATTGTCCTCGCAGAGGATCTGCGCCTCCTCCAGGCAGGCCTGTGAATACCGGCGCCGAAAAAAATCGGCAAAGGCCCAGTGCGTGGTGACACGAATGCCGTCCAGCATGCCCGCTTCGGCCAGCATGAACGTTGCCGTACACATGGAAGCCACAACGGCACCTTGCGCGTGCTGTTGACGCAGCCACGGTCCATAACCGGGAAATGCCGGCAAGGCGTCCTTCAGTGTGAAGAGGAACCCCGGGATCACCACCAGATCGGTTCGGGAAATGTCGGCGATGGATTGGTCCACGTGCAGCGTCTGCCCTCCCCATCCGGCGACGTCACCGCCATCCAGTGAGGCGGCAACCACATTGAACGGCGCGCTGGCGGTGTCGGCGAACAGGTTGGCGGCACTGAGCACTTCCAGCGCCAAGGTGGCGCTGGCGGCGGAACATTGATCAGCCAGTAGCAGGGTGACGTGCATGAATGATCCCGATTGCGCTTTTCGCATGAAAAAAGTCATTTGTGCACCTACCTTATCCGATTTCTCCCCCCTAAAGTGCACCGGTCATTCAACCCTCGGCATCCTTATGAATCTCTGGTTTCGACTTATCCTCATGCTGTTTCGTCGCCCCTGGCGCAAGCCGGTAGACGCCCTGGCCACCACCGTCATCCGCCTGCGCGTCTGGCCGCTCGACCTCGACCTCAACCGGCACGTCACCAATGGCCGCTATTTCACCCTGGCCGATATAGGCCGCATGGATTTCGTCCTGCGCAGCGGCGCTTACCGCGTGGCTTTGCGCAACAAGGCAGTACCGATCGTTGGGGATACCTGGGGCAAGTTTCGTCGTGAGCTGAAGGTGTTCGAATCGTTCGAGATTCACACCAAAATGCTCGGCTGGGACGATAAATGGAGCTTTATGGAACACCGCTTCGTGAGCAAAGGGCGAGTGATTGGCGTCGTCATCATGCGGGGGCTGTTCCGCTCGGCCAAAGGCACGGTTGCATCTACAGAGATCGTCAGGGATCTGGGATTGGCCGAACAGTCACCCGAGATGTCGATGTGGCTGACGGCCTGGTCGCAAAGCTGCGACGACATGAGCCGTCAGCTGCGTGGGGAAGAAGGCCTGGTTGCCCAACCGCCCCTCTGATCAAGCGCAAGCCCTTGTAAGAGCGGGCTTGTGTGGCGAGGGAGCTTGCTCCCGCTCGGCTGCGAAGCAGTCGTAAGCCCTTTGCATGCGGTTTAACTTTGAAATGCCAGGGTCGCTGCGCGACCCAACGGGAGCAAGCTCCCTCGCCACACAAGCCCGCACACACTTTTGAACTGCATTGCCCCAGTTATTTGGGCCCGACATAGACCCCCTTGCGTGAGCGAGTCTGCTCGCGATGAGGCCATCGCCCTGGCTGGCGTCGATGCAGCAACAGCAACACCGTCTGCCTGGGCCATCTCGGGTTTTTCCTCTACGCCCTCCCCGTTCAGCGCCTTGTTCATCTTTACCGTGTCCAGCGCCTTGACCCTCGCGTCTATCCGCTCAGAGGCAGAGCCGCCCCCCTCTGTTTCCTTTGAGCCAGCCGCCTCTTTCTTCATGATGGTTATCTGTAGTGGTCAACTAATTCCGGACACCTCGATAGGAGGTTTAGACGCCATTGCCCGTTCGTAAACGGTCGGTGGCAGATATCCCAGTTTCGAGTGCAGCCGCTCGTTGTTGTAAAACCCAACGATGT
>NZ_CAXAQH010000042.1:0-43855 GCF_963970905.1 Pseudomonas sp. EL_65y_Pfl2_R96
GTTTTCCCAAAAATATTTGTTTTAAAATTATATGCCAAAAAAATAAAAGTTGCCCTTTAAAAAAAATTCCCCCCCCCGGGGAAAAAAAATTTTTGCCCCCCCCCCCCCCCCCCCGCGACCAAAGCGCTGAAGTGGCCGACGAATGACGACATCAATTTTACGAAGATTGCCCGCATGCAAATCGCTACACTGCGCAGGTGGCGCGTGCCGGACGCATGTGCAGGTCAATAAACAGCTGGATGCAGGAGAGTTGCGTGCTCAAGAAACTGGGAATTAAAGGCCGCGTGCTGTTGCTGACCCTGTTGCCGACCACCCTGATGGCGCTGGTCCTGGGCGGCTATTTCACCTGGATGCAGCTATCGGACTTGCAAGCCCAACTCATGCAGCGCGGCGAAATGATCGCCGAACAGCTGGCGCCATTGGTGGCCCCCGCCATGGGTCGCAAAGACAACGAGCTGCTGGAGCGCATCGCCACCCAGTCCCTGGAGCAAACCGATGTGCGCGCGGTGACCTTCCTCGCCCCCGACCGCACGACGCTGGCCCATGCCGGCCCGACCATGCTCAATCAGGCGCCCTTGGGCAACGGTTCACAGCTGCTGCGCCGCAGTGGCAATGACGCCACGCGTTACCTGCTGCCGGTGTTCGGCAAGCACCGCAACCTGGCTGGCGACCTGATCCCCGGTGAAGCCGACCGCCTGCTGGGCTGGGTCGAACTCGAACTGTCCCACAGCGGCATGTTGCTGCGCGGTTACCGCAGCCTGTTCGCCAGCCTGCTGTTGATCGGAGGGGGCCTGGCCGGTGCGGCGCTATTGGCGTTGCGCATGGGCCGGACCATCAACCGGCCGCTGAGCCAGATCAAACAAGCCGTGGCGCAGCTCAAGGACGGTCACCTGGAAACCCGTCTGCCGCCCCTCGGCAGCCAGGAGCTGGATGAACTGGCGTCCGGCATCAACCGCATGGCCGGCACCCTGCAGAACGCTCAGGAAGAATTGCAGAACAGCGTCGACCAGGCCACCGAAGACGTGCGTCAGAACCTGGAAACCATCGAAATCCAGAACATCGAGCTGGACCTGGCGCGCAAGGAAGCCCTGGAGGCGAGCCGGATCAAATCCGAATTCCTGGCCAACATGAGCCATGAAATCCGCACGCCGCTCAACGGCATTCTCGGCTTCACGCATTTGCTGCAAAAAAGCGAGTTGACCCCGCGTCAGCTCGATTACCTGGGCACCATCGAAAAATCCGCCGACAGCCTGCTGGGGATCATCAACGAGATTCTCGACTTCTCGAAAATCGAGGCCGGCAAACTGGTGCTCGACCATATTCCGTTCAACCTGCGCGACCTGCTGCAAGACACCTTGACCATCCTCGCCCCGGCCGCCCACGCCAAAGAGCTTGAGCTGGTGAGCCTGGTTTATCGCGATACGCCACTGTCGCTGGTGGGCGATCCGCTGCGACTCAAGCAGATCCTCACCAACCTTGTGAGCAATGCGATCAAGTTCACCCGCGAAGGCACCATCGTCGCCCGGGCGATGCTCGAAGAAGAGCATGAAGACAGCGTGCAACTGCGCATCAGCATTCAAGACACCGGCATCGGTCTGTCCAATCAGGACGTGCGCGCCTTGTTCCAGGCCTTCAGCCAGGCTGATAACTCGCTGTCCCGGCAACCTGGCGGCACTGGCCTGGGGCTGGTGATTTCCAAACGCTTGATCGAGCAGATGGGCGGCGAGATCGGCGTCGACAGTACACCGGGCGAAGGCTCGGAATTCTGGATCAGCCTGAGCCTGCCCAAAACCCGCGACGACGCCGAAGACCTGCCCGGCCCACCGCTGCTGGGGCATCGGGTGGCGGTCCTGGAAAACCATGAACTGGCCCGTCAGGCATTGCAGCATCAACTGGAAGACTGCGGCTTGGCCGTCACGCCGTTCAACACCCTGGAAAGCCTGGCCAATGGCGTGACCGGCGCCCATCAGACTGATCAGGCGATCGGCCTGGCGGTGCTCGGCATCACCAGCAACGACATGCCACCGGAGCGCCTCAACCAGCATATCTGGGACCTCGAACACCTGGGTTGCAAAGTGTTGGTGCTGTGCCCGACCACCGAACTGACGCTGTTCCACCTCTCGGTGCCCAACCCCCACAGCCAGCTCCAGTCCAAACCGGCCTGCACCCGCAAATTGCGCCGGGCCCTGTCCGATCTGGTCAACCCACGCCAGCAACGCAGCGACCCCGGCGAGCCGGTCTCCAGTCGCGCGCCGAAGGTCCTTTGCGTGGACGACAACCCGGCCAACCTGCTGTTGGTGCAAACCCTGCTCGAGGACATGGGCGCCAAGGTGCTCGCGGTGGAAAGCGGTTACGCCGCGGTCAAGGCCGTGCAGAACGAGACCTTCGACCTGGTGTTGATGGACGTGCAGATGCCCGGCATGGATGGGCGTCAAAGCACCGAAGCCATCCGCCAGTGGGAAAGCGAACGGCATTGCACGCCACTGCCGATCGTTGCCCTCACCGCCCATGCGATGGCCAACGAAAAACGCGCGTTGCTGCAAAGCGGCATGGATGACTACCTGACCAAACCCATCAGCGAACGGCAACTGGCGCAAGTGGTGTTGAAATGGACCGGCCTGGCGTTGCGTAATCTGGGGCCGGAGCGCTCCAGCGACCGCCATAACGGAAATGAGTTGCAGGTGCTCGATCACGAAGAAGGCCTGCGCCTGGCGGCCGGCAAGGCCGATCTGGCGGCGGACATGCTGGCAATGTTGCTGGCCTCCCTGGAAGGCGACCGCGAGGCCATCCGCGTCGCCCGTGAAGCCAACGACCAGAATGCCCTGATCGAGCGGGTCCATCGCCTGCATGGGGCAACCCGTTATTGCGGCGTACCGCAACTGCGCGCCGCCTGCCAGCGCAGTGAAACCCTGCTCAAGCAACAAGACCCGAAAGCCCCCGGCGCGCTGGAAGAACTCGAACGAGCCATCAATCGCCTCGCGGCCCACGCGCGCATCAATGCCTGATGCAGCGCAATAACGCCGAGCGCCCTGAACGCTAAACTCAACGCCTGTAGCAGCTGCCGAAGGCTGCTACGGGGTTTGAGACTTCCAGGAGGACAGCATGCGCACGATTCTTTTCAGCAGCCAGACCTACGACCGCGACAGTTTTCTTGCCGCCGACCTGCCCGCCGGCATCGAGTTGCAGTTCCAGTCGGCCCGGCTGAGTCTCGACACGGCGGCACTGGCCGAACATCACGAAGTGGTCTGCGCCTTCATCAATGATGACCTCAGCGCCCCGGTGCTCGAACGCCTGGCAGCAGGCGGCACGCGCCTGATCGCCCTGCGCTCGGCCGGTTACAACCATGTCGACCTGACAGCGGCGAAGCGCCTGGGATTGCTGATCGTGCGGGTCCCGGCCTACTCGCCTCATGCCGTGGCCGAACATGCGGTGGCGTTGATCCTGGCGCTCAACCGTCGTCTGCACCGTGCCTACAACCGCACGCGAGAAGGCGATTTCAGCCTGCACGGGTTGACCGGTTTCGACCTGGTGGGCAAGACCGTCGGCGTGGTCGGCACCGGGCAGATCGGCGCGACCTTCGCGAACATCATGCACGGCTTCGGCTGTCGGTTGCTGGCCCATGACCCTTATCCGAACCCGCAGGTCGAAGCCCTCGGCGCGCGCTACCTGAGCCTGCCGCAACTGCTGGCCGAGTCGCAGATCATCAGCCTGCACTGCCCGCTCAACGAGCAGAGCAAACACTTGATCAACCGCGAGTCACTGGCGCACATGCAGCCCGGCGCAATGCTGATCAACACCGGGCGCGGCGGTCTGGTCGACACGCCGGCGCTGATCGACGCGTTGAAAAACGGCCAGTTGGGTTATCTGGGGCTGGACGTGTATGAAGAGGAGGCGCAATTGTTCTTCGAGGATCGCTCCGACCTGCCGCTGCAAGACGATGTGCTGGCGCGCCTGCTGACCTTTCCGAACGTGATCGTCACCGCGCACCAGGCCTTCCTGACCCGCGAAGCCCTGGGCGCGATTGCCGCGATCACCCTGCAAAACATCGCGGCCTGGGCGGCAGGTTTGCCACAGAACCAGGTCGAGAGCTGATCGGCTCAGGCCTTGGACAAAATAATCATCAGCGCCAACCAGCCGAAGCCGATCAAGCGCTGCCCAAGGGAATGTCCGCGACGCAGCAGGAACCAGACAAAAAACGGCGGCAGAAAGAAAATCATGAGTTTCAGCCAGAGTTCCACGGGACGCGGCCCATTGAGCACAGGTGCCGGAACCTCGGCCTGAACTTCGGTCTTTCGTTTACGCCCGAACGCGGCCGGGGTTACCCGAGGCACACTCTCATTGCTCGGTAAATGCCCGAAAGAAAGCGGTGCTTCCACAGGCGCTGCCGTCGAAGTGGCCGCTTGCACCGTTGCCGCAGGTGCACCGCAATGAATGCAAGCAGGCGCCGTGGAGCTGATGCGCTGCTTGCATTCATAACATTCGATTAAGGCCATTTCCGTTCCTTAGAGATGCAAAAGCGGCAGTGTGCCATGAGTTGGCGAGTCATTTGAACCAGATCGAAGGTCACATGCCCGCGCCATGCTGCGTTCAAGCCCGTGCTAGCATATCGCGCATATTTGGAGGACCCATGGTCGAACACGATTTCCGTTACAACCTGATGAACCCGCAACACACCCTCACCGAATGCCGCGCCCTCGTGCCGGGGCGTTATCAAGTCACCGGCAACGGCGGCTCGATTCGTAATAACGACGTGCTGGTAGTGACCCTCAAAGGCAGCAAGGACTTGTCCATGCGCCTGACCGTCGAAACGGTTCGCCACCTGATCAACCCGCCCGGCCAATGGGTCGCGGTGGCCAGTGGTCCGGTGTTCGGCGAATTGGCGATTCACACCTGGCAAGTCAACTGCGACAGCTGCGCCAAAGAACTGAGCTTTGAGTTCGCGGTCGACGCCAAGCTGGGCAACAAGGCCGAAAAACCGGCTGCCACCGCGCGAATTGCCGAATTGGGCTGGACCACTGCCTCCGAGAAGCACCTGTGCCCGAAATGCCAGGAGCCTGCGTGATGAAACGCCTTGCTCTGACCACGATGGTCGGTGCCAGCCTGCTGGGCTGCGCCGCCGAGCCGGTAAAGTTGCAACAGAACCGCAGTTACATTCTGGAATGGATCGGCGAACGTCCGCTGATGGACTACAGCCACCTGACCATCACCCTCGATGAAGACGGTCGGGCTTATGGCAATGGTGGCTGCAACCACTGGTTCGCGCCGTATTCCCTGGAAGGCGAAAAGCTGAGCTTCGGCAAGATCGGCAGCACCCGTAAACTCTGTGCGCCGGCGCTGATGGAGCAGGAAAAACGCTTCCTGCAGGTGTTGGAAAACGTCCAGCGCTGGGACGTCTCGCCGATCGATCAGATGCGCTTTTGGCCAGCAGAAGGCAAGCCGTTGCGTTGGTGGCTTGAAGAGGGTTGATTACTCTCGGTTGTAGCCAAGTGAATGACTGTGGCGAGGGAGCTTGCTCCCGCTCGGCTGCGTAGCAGTCGTAAACCGGTCCATACGGTCTGTCTGAAGAACCGAGGTAACGTGTTTTAGGGCTGCTTCGCAGCCCAGCGGGAGCAAGCTCCCTCGCCACAGGTCGGTGCTCGATCAGTTGGTCGCCTGCAACGCCTCAAGCTTCGCCATCACCCCCGCCGCCGTCTGCTCGCCCATCAACTGTTCCCGCACCTTGCCCTTGTCATCGATGATGTAAGTCACCGGCAGCGCTTCACTGCGCGGCAATTCGAAAAGGTCGGCCGGGTCCTGGGCCAATACAGTGAACTTGATCCCCAGTTTCTCACTGGCGCTTTTCAACTCTTCGCCCTGCACATTGTCGAAGTTGACCCCGAACACACCGATCTTCTTGCCCTTGAGCTGCTCGGCCAGCACGTTCAGCTCCGGGATTTCGGTACGGCACGGGCCGCACCATTCAGCCCAGTAATTGAGCACCAGCCATTGTTTGTCCAGACGCTCGGCGGCGATTTTGTGGCCGTTCTGGTCGATGCCATAGTCGTTGCCACATCCCCCCAGCAATAACGCCCCCATGATCGCCAATGCCGCTGCCAGTCGCCTTGTCATGTCTCGATCCTTGTCAAAAATAGAATGCACCTGCGACCCATCGCCTCCCAAGGTTCTGGATTACGCGCCGCACAGTTAGAATAGCCGCCACCTTACGCAAGATGCGACCCGCACATGACCGATCTGACGCTTTATCACAACCCGCGCTGCTCGAAATCCCGCGGTGCGCTCGAACTGCTCGAAGCCCGTGGCCTGGCCCCAACGGTGGTCCGCTACCTGGAAACGCCGCTGGACGCCGCGCAAATCCAGAGCCTGCTGAGCAAGCTCGGCATCAGCGCCCGACAACTGCTGCGCACCGGCGAGGACGAGTACAAAACCCTCAACCTGGCCGACAGCGGTTTGAGCGAGGCGCAATTGATCGCCGCCATCGCCGCGCACCCCAAACTCATGGAGCGCCCGATTCTCGAAGTCGGCGACAAAGCCATCATCGGCCGTCCGCCGGAGAATGTGCTGGAGTTGCTGCCGTGAGCGCGCCGTACATTCTGGTGCTGTATTACAGCCGCAGCGGCTCGACCAATGAAATGGCCCGGCAGATTGCCCGTGGCGTCGAGCAGGCCGGCCTTGAAGCCCGGTTGCGCACGGTGCCGGCGATCTCCACTGAATGCGAAGCCGTGGCGCCGGACATTCCCGATGAAGGCGCGCTGTACGCCAGCCTCGACGATTTGAAGAACTGCGCCGGCCTGGCCCTGGGCAGCCCGACCCGCTTCGGCAACATGGCCGCTCCGCTCAAGTACTTCCTCGACGGCACCAGCAACCTGTGGCTGACCGGCGCCCTGGTGGGCAAACCGGCCGGGGTCTTCACCTCGACCGCGAGCCTGCACGGCGGCCAGGAAACCACCCTGCTGTCGATGATGCTGCCGTTGCTGCACCACGGCATGTTGATCACCGGCCTGCCCTACAGCGAATCCGCGCTGCTGGAAACCCGCGGCGGCGGCACGCCGTATGGCGCCAGCCATCACGCCGGGGCCGATGGCAAAAGCGGTTTGAATGAACATGAAGTCGCGCTATGCCGGGCTTTGGGTCTGCGGCTGGCGAAAACCGCGCAGAAGCTGGAGAGCCACAGTGGCTAAGAAGCCTAAGATTCTGCCTTCCATCGAATGGCTCGAACCGCGAGTCAGAGCGATGCGCGTCATCAGCCTGCTGTGCTTTTTCGGGCTGGCGGGGCTGCTTTGCGCCTACTACCTGGTGTTCGCCGACCTGCATGGCGCGCGGCCGTGGGTGATTCTGCTGATCGAACTGGTGCCGTTGCTGTTACTGGCGCCGGGGATGATTGTCGGCAGCGCTCGTGGGCATTCGTGGATGTGTTTTGTGGTGAACCTGTATTTCATCAAGGGCGCACTGGCCGCGTATGACCCGAACCGGCAGCTGTTCGGTTTGCTGGAGATGGGCGCAAGCCTGGCGGTGTTCTGCTCGGCGTTGCTGTATGTGCGGTGGCGGTTTCAGTTGAACCGCAAGTTGGCGGGGGAAGGCGGGATTTCCGCCGCCTGACACACCGCTATCACGAGCAGGCTCGCTCCCACAGGGGATTTGTGAACGACACCAATCCAATGTGGGAGCGAGCCTGCTCGCGATGCGGACGACTCGGTCTTAATGATTGACGGTATACGCCAGCATCATCGAAATCTGGCTCATCGGCCGTCCACCGCTCTCTTCATGCCACTGGTTGAACGCATTCTGCACTGTGGCCAGATCCCGCAAACTGCTCGGCACCTTGTCGACGATCTGCTGCGCACTCAGCGCCGCGACCACGTCGTAGCTCGGCACGAAGGTGTCCTTGCCGACCATTCGCAAGAATCGCGGAGCCGACAAACCGCCCAATTGATGGCCGTGTTTTTTCAGGCAGGTCCATAAACCGACGATATCGGTCACCGGCCACTCGGCGATCAAGGCACCAAAACTGCCCTTCTCATGGGCGACATCCAGAATGAACTGCGCATTGCGCGGCACGCTCTTGAGCTTGCCCAGGTGGCGGATGATCCGCGCGTCCTGCATCAAGCGCTCCAGATGTTCGGCGCTCATCAACACGACTTTTTCCGGGTCGAATTTGAAGAACACTTCTTCGAACGCCGGCCACTTGGCATCCACCAGGCTGTGCTTGAGCCCGGCGCGGAATACCCGCAACGCCATGGTCGAGAGGTAGCGGTCGTCGCTGATCTTGCGCAATTGCGCCGGGGTCTTGGGGACGGGCAGATGGGCTTCCAGTTCAGCCGCCGAACCGAAGCGGTTCAAGCAGTACTCGTTCAGCCACTTGTAGTCGCGCATGCCCTCTCCTGAGGAATGAAGCGAAAAACCAACTGTGGGAGCGAGCCTGCTTGCGATGGCGCCGTATCAGTCAACACTGATGTCTCTGACAGAACGCTATCGCGAGCAGGCTCGCTCCCACACTATTTGTGTCAGAGATTGACCACGTTGACGAAGCGCGAAGCCGCCGTTTCGTCGATCTTGAGGCTGGTGAAGTCGAACAGGTTGCGGTCCGCCAGTTGCGACGGGATCACGTTCTGCAAGCTGCGGAAAATGCTTTCGGTACGGCCCGGGGTCTTGCGTTCCCACTCCTGCAACATCTCCTTGACCACCTGGCGTTGCAGGTTTTCCTGAGAGCCGCAGAGGTTGCACGGGATGATCGGGAATTGCTTGAGGTCCGAGTAGGCCTGGATGTCTTTTTCGTTGCAGTACGCCAGCGGACGGATCACCACGTTGCGCCCGTCGTCGGCGCGCAGTTTCGGCGGCATGGCCTTGAGCGAACCGTTGAAGAACATGTTCAGGAAGAACGTCTCGACGATGTCGTCGCGGTGGTGACCGAGGGCCATTTTGGTCGCGCCGATTTCATCGGCAAAGGTATAGAGGGTGCCGCGACGCAGGCGCGAGCACAGCGAGCAGGTGGTTTTTCCCTCAGGAATAAGCTCCTTGACCACCGAGTAGGTGTCTTTCTCGACGATGTGGTACTCGATGCCCAGTTCTTTGAGGTAAGCCGGCAGCACATGCTCGGGAAAGCCTGGCTGCTTCTGGTCCATGTTCACGGCGACGATCTCGAACTTGATCGGGGCGACCTTCTGCAAATGCATCAGCACGTCGAGCATGGTGTAGCTGTCCTTGCCACCGGACAGGCAGACCATGACCTTGTCGCCGTCTTCAATCATGTTGAAATCGGCGACAGCCTCACCGGCCTGGCGGCGAAGGCGCTTTTGCAGTTTGTTCTGGTTGACCGTAAGAGTGCCCATGACGCGAAATCCGTGAGGTGTGACGAAAGGCCGGCATTTTACGCAAAAACCCTGGCGGGGCGAAGCCTGCGCTTTATATGACTTGAGCATACCCCTGTGGCGAGGGAGCTTGCTCCCTCGCCACAGGATTCATTCGGCACAGACCCGGCGGCGATTAACAAGATTGTTTACAGCGCGATTTGCTCTAAAGCCCTCGCACTATTGCCAGTAACTCCTTTCTATACTGCGACATAAGGTCGCGCACGTATTCAGACCTGTACTTACCTGGCCACTTTGGCCCGTAAGCGCTCCGCTGGGGGGCGATGGCAACAACAAGAGGAGTGACTGGCATGATCCATCACGTAGTGGGGCTTTTCACCCACCCTGACCAGGAATGGAAGGAAATCCGTGGCGACCAGGAGGAAAGCATCAGCCACATGTACCTGACGCACACCCTGATTCTGGCGGCGATCCCCGCCGTCTCCGCGTTTATCGGCACCACGCAGGTCGGCTGGGTCATTGGTAGTCGAGCGCCGGTGATGCTGACCATGGAAAGCGCGCTGTGGATGACCATCATGTCGTACGTGGCGATGCTCGGCGGCGTCGCGGTGATGGGCGCCTTCATTCACTGGATGGCGCGCACCTATGACGCCAACCCAAGCCTGGCACGCTGTGTCGCGTTCGCCACGTACACCGCGACCCCACTGTTCGTCGGCGGCCTGGCGGCGCTGTATCCGCACCTGTGGCTGGGGATGATCGTCGGCACCGCGGCCGTCTGTTACACGGTGTACCTGCTGTATGTAGGCTTGCCGACCTTCATGAACATTCCGTCGGACGAGGGATTTCTGTTTTCAAGTTCGATACTCGCCGTCGGACTGGTGGTGCTGGTGGCCATCATGGCGTTCACCGTGATTGTCTGGGGCCTGGGCGTGGGACCGGTCTATACGAATTAGCAACACATCGGCCAAAAACAGGACTTGCCAATACAGGCCGCCGCAAGGCGGCCTTCTAGCGCTTAAGAATAGAGCGTGGCGACGACCATTCGGCCCCTCGGCGATTCGCAAGTCCCCAGGGTTGCGGCATACTCGACGCCTCTGGAGATCCATCAAGCATGCCCGAGCAACTCAATACCCGCGTCGAAGACTGTTTCCTGCAAGCCGAATCCTTTTTCAAACGACCTTTCAAACGCCCCGTGGTAAGCCTCAAGCTGCGCGGGCAAAAAGCCGGTGTCGCGCATCTGCACGAGAACCTGCTGCGTTTCAACCCGCAGCTGTACCGGGAAAACACCGAAGACTTCCTCAAACAGACCGTGGCGCATGAAGTCGCGCACCTGATCGCCCATCAACTGTTCGGCGACCGCATCCAGCCTCACGGCGAAGAGTGGCAACTGATCATGCGCGGCGTCTACGAACTGCCGCCCAACCGCTGCCATACCTATGACGTCAAACGCCGCAGCGTGACCCGCTACATCTACAAATGCCCGTGCCCCGACAGCGATTTCCCGTTTTCGGCCCAGCGTCATGGTTTGGTGAGACAGGGGCGGCGGTATCTGTGCCGGCGTTGTCGCAGCACGTTGGTGTTCAGTGGCGAGATGCGGGTCGAGTAACCCCATGATCGTTCCCATGCTCCGCGTGGGAACGATCAATCAGCTCACTACTTTCGCCATACGCAACTCTTCGATGCGCTGCGCACTAAACCCCAACTCCCCCAACACCTGATCGGTATGCTCACCCAAGCCCGCCCCGATATGCTGCGGCTCAGGCAACCCATCCGAAAATTTCAACGGACAAGCCATCTGCGCCTGAGTCGTTCCATCGCCCCTCGGCACTTCAACCACTAATTCCCGTGCCTTCAACTGCGGATGCCGCACCGCTTCGCCCAGGCTCAACACCGGTTCGACGCACGCATCGACCCCGGCAAACAGCTCACACAACGTGGCAAAGTCGTATTTTTCGAATTCAACTTTCAACGCTTCCTTGAGCACCTGTTGCCGGGCCGGTTCGGGTGACAGCCCCTGAGCTGCCAATTCCGGCCGGCCCAGCGCCGTGCAAAGTTGCTGCATGAACGCCGGCTCCAGGCTGCCCACTGACAACCAGCGCCCATCGCGTGAACGGTAGTAGTCGTAGAAGCTGCCACCATTGAGCATCTGCTCTTCCCTGCCCGGCGCCACACCACAGGCCAGGTATCCGGCACCGGCCATGGCATTCAGGCTGAAAGCGCAATCGGTCATGCTTACATCCAGATGCTGCCCCTGCCCTGTCTGCTGCCGCGCGATCACCGCCGCCAGCAGGCCGATCACCCCGTGCAGCGAGCCACCCGCGACATCCGCCACCTGCATGCCCAACGGTAACGGGCCGCTGTCGGCCCGGCCGGTGTAGCTTGCCAGCCCGGCCAGCGCCAGATAGTTGATGTCGTGGCCGGCGCGGTCCTTGTAGGGGCCGGTCTGGCCGTAACCGGTGATCGACACATAAATCAGCCGTGGGTTGATCGCCCTCAAGGCTTCATACCCCAGGCCCAGCCGGTCCATCACGCCGGGACGGAACTGCTCCAGCACGATGTCGTAGTCCGCAAGCAACGACTTGATCACCTCCAGCGCCTCGGGCTGCTTGAGGTCCAGGGCCAGGCTGCGCTTGTTGCGATTGAGGTACGCGTGGCTGGCCGACACGCCTTGATCGTGCGGCGGCAATACTCGCAGCAGGTCCATGCGGGTCGGCGATTCGATGCGCAACACCTCGGCGCCCATGTCTGCCAGCAGCAACGAGGCGAACGGCCCCGGCAACAGTGTCGAGAAATCCAGAACCTTGAGTGATGCCAGTGGACCGAGCATAAGCGTTCTCCCGTGCGATTCCCCAAGCCTAGGCAGCCGAGGACATTGCAGCAATCACCTGATGCGTCAGTGGCAGTGACCGTTGCGCTCAAATTGCAGGCATGAAAAAACCCGCCGAAGCGGGTTTTTTCATGCAGCCAGAGTGCTTACTTGACGCTGGCCGGGGTCGGGCCTTCAGCCACGCCCAGGTCGTCTACTTCACGCTCGTCGGAGATACCGCGACCGCCGGAAGCCAGTTCGACTTGCAGCTTGTCTTCGTCCAGCTCTTTCACCCACTTGGCGACCACGAGGGTGGCCACGGCGTTACCCACAAGGTTGGTCAGCGCACGGGCTTCGGACATGAAGCGGTCGATACCGAGGATCAGCGCCAGGCCAGCCACCGGCAGAGTGCCCACGGCCGACAGGGTGGCTGCCAGCACGATGAAACCACTACCGGTCACACCCGCCGCACCTTTGGAGGACAACAGCAGCACCAGCAGCAAGGTGATCTGGTGAGTGAGGTCCATCGGGGTATCAGTCGCCTGAGCGATGAACACAGCCGCCATGGTCAGGTAGATCGAAGTACCGTCGAGGTTGAACGAGTAACCAGTCGGAATCACCAGACCCACAACCGATTTATCCGCACCCAGGCGCTCCATTTTGATCAGCATGCGTGGCAGAGCCGATTCCGACGAGGAAGTGCCCAGTACGATCAGCAGTTCTTCACGGATGTAGCGAACCAGTTTCAGCACGCTGAAGCCGTGTGCGCGGCAGATCGCACCCAACACCACGACGACGAATACGATGCAGGTGATGTAGAAGCAGATCATCAGCTGACCGAGTTGCACCAGCGAACCGACACCGTAGGCGCCGATGGTGAAGGCCATCGCACCGAACGCGCCGACTGGAGCGAGCTTCATGATCATGTTGATGATGTTGAACATCACGTGAGCGAAGCGATCGATGAAGTCCAGCACCGGTTTGCCGTAGGCACCCAGGCGATGCAGGGCGAAACCGAAGATCACCGAGAACATCAGCACTTGCAGGATGTCGCCGTTGGCGAACGCGCCGACGATGGTATTCGGGATTACATTGAGGACAAAGGCAATGATGCTCTGGTCTTTACCGGCCGAGATGAAGCCAGCAATTTTGCTGGTGTCCAGGGTCGTCACGTCGATGTGCATGCCGGCGCCCGGTTGCACGACGTTGACCACGACCAGACCGATCAGCAAGGCAATGGTGGAGACGATTTCGAAGTACAGCAGCGCATAGCCGCCGGTCTTGCCGACCGATTTCATGTTCTGCATGCCGGCGATGCCGCTGACAACGGTACAGAAGATGATCGGTGCGATGACCATTTTGATCAGTTTGATGAACCCGTCACCCAGCGGCTTGAGGGCTACACCGGTCTGCGGGTAGAAGTGACCGAGCAGGATGCCGATAGCGATGGCAACGATCACCTGGAAGTACAGGGATTTATACAGTGGCTGACGAGTCGTCATTGCAAAGTTCCTCAAGAGTGCCTCAGTAACAACATCCAACTGTTGCCCCTGACACCTCATTTGCGAACCCTCCTGCACTGGAGGGATTTGTTTTGTCGAGCTGCGCGATGGCAGACCTCTGCGACTTGTATCGCAAGCCCCGTGCCACCTTCGAAAAAAACCCTGCCAGCCTCGTGACATCAAGGGTTACAGGTTTTTTTGGGTCACTGACCCGCTACATCGATGTGGCGGATTTCCGCCCATCAGCCAAACCTCGTCCTGCAATTTGGCGGATATCCGCCTTGTTGATTCTCGACAGGCACCGCTACCATCCATTGCTCAGTGGACGGACCTGCCCTCTATGCGCGAACGCACCATCGCCAGCCATTTCGCCCGTGCCGCCCTCGGTGGCGCGCGTCGGCGTGGCTATGACTATTCGAGTCTTTTACTGCAACTGGGGATCAGCCCCGAGTTGCTCGAGGAGCCGCGCGCCCGAATCGCACCTGAGCAATTCGCCCGATTGATCCAGGCACTGTGGCTGGCCCTGGACGACGAATACTTGGGCTTCGGGCAGGCACCGAGCAAACCCGGCAGCTTCGCGATGATGTGCCACGCGGTGATCCACTGCCGCACGTTGGAGAAAGCGCTCAATCGCGGTTTATTGTTTTACAGCCTGTTCCCTGGGGCGCCACGTCTGACGCTGAGCCGCGAAGGCGACAGGGTTCGCCTGAGCCTGGACGATTCGCCGCTGTGGGACCCGGACCATTTCCTCAGCGAAAGCCTGTTGGTGATCTGGCATCGGTTCGGCAGCTGGCTGATTGGCCAGCGCATTCGTCTGGAGCAGGCGACGTTCAGCTACCCGAGACCCGAACACGGGGCCGAATACGACTTGCTGTTTTCTTGCCCGCTGAGCTTTTCCACCGTAAAGAGCACGACGGCGCAGAGCAGTCTGTTATTTCACAGTCGCTACCTGAACATGCCGCTGTTGCAGGACGAACGAACCCTCAAGCACTTTCTCGAGCGCTCCCCCGCCGACCTGCTATCGCGTCCCGACGAGGGCGACAGCCTGAGCAGCCAGCTGCGGCGTTTGCTCAGCCGCGACAGTGCGCGCTGGCCGGACCTGGAAGCGGTGGCCGCGCACCTGCACATCAGCCCGCAAACCTTGCGTCGGCATTTGCGCGAAGAAGGCACGAGTTTTCAGGAGTTGAAGGACCAGTTGCGGCGGGATATTGCGATTTATCACCTGGGGCGCGCGGATCTGTCGTTGCAACAGATTGCCGAGCAGCTGGGGTTTTCCGAGCCGTCGGCATTTCACCGGGCGTTCAAGAAGTGGACGGGGTTGACGCCGGGGGCCTATCGCGCTCAGGAGAGTTGAGTTCTAGCGCTATTTTTTTGATCGTTCCCACGCGCAGCAAAGGAATGCAGCCCGGGACGCTCCGCGTCCCATCTAGAGCCGAACGCGGAGCGTCCGTTGAGGCATTCCCACGCAGAGCGTGGGAACGATCGGTTACAGGTTTTTCGCTAGCCTTGTGGATCGTAGTTATCCAGCACCCGATTGACTGCCAACTCACCCAGCATGACCACCTGCTGAATCCCCAACATCATGTTGCGATGGGGCATGTCCATCAACCCGGCGAACTCACTGAGCATCACGCTCGCTGACGCCAGGGATTCGCAGGCGTTGACCAGCAGGGTCTCGTTATCGACCTCGGCGCCGACATGGTAGATGGTGCTGGGTTTGCGCGGAGTGTCTTTGGGAATGACCGGTTTGAGGTAGTAATCGAGGGCGCGGTCGGCGGCTTCGTTGAGTTTTTTGGAGTCGGGGGTTTCGTACGGAGAAACGTCGTCGGTTTCCGGTGGGTTGGGCGTGATCTTGAACATGTGAAGCTCCGTGGTTGGTTGAGCCGCCACGACCTATCGCTAAACAAGTAAAGGTGGCGGCTGTACGCAGGTTAGCGATCCGGGTCACAGAAACCCCGGGTAGACTCGAAGGTCTCCCACGCACAGCCACCATTACGCGAATTGCAGGCAATAAGAACTGCAAGCAAAACTTGGGCGCTTTTGCGTCTGTGTATGGGATCGGATCGCTAAACCCGATCGCTGATTCGTCAGCGACCGGCAAACGATAGAGCCCACACCCCAGGCGCACAAGCCGGCGGATTCTGGCGTAGTCGTAGGCAGCGGCGCAAGGATGTGTAGCCTGAGTGAGTGTCTGGAGATGTGTTTTAAACACCGCTGTTAAAGATCGTTCCCACGCTCTGCGTGGGAATGCCTCAATGGACACTCCGCGTCCGCTTCGGCAGGGACGCGGAGCGTCCCGGGCTGCATTCCCACGCGGAGCGTGGGAACGATCGGTGACAGGGGTCAAACCACCGGAAAATGAATCCGGAACGCCGCCCCGCCCATCGGCGAATCCCCCAGTGTCAGCTTGGCGCTGTAGCTTTCGATGATGTCCTTGACCACCGCCAACCCGATTCCCTGCCCCGGATGCTGGCGATCCAGCCGCTCGCCCCGCTGCAGAATCCGTGCACGCTGATCTGGTGGCACGCCCGGCCCGTCATCTTCGACGCAGAGTTCAATGCCACTGAGGGTTTCGCGCACGCTGATACGTACTTCGCTCAGGCACAGGCGATAGGCGTTTTCCAGCAGGTTGCCCATCATTTCCAGCAAGGCGCCTTGCTCGATCGGCACGTAGCACGGCTCCGGCAGGTCGAACGCGACACGCACACGTTTGTCGCGGTAGACCTTGTCCAGCGTGTCGCAGAGGCTTTGCAGCACCGGGCGCAGGCGCACCTGATGGCGCACCAGGCCACTTTTGCGCAGGCTGGCGCGTTGCAGTTGATAGCCGATCTGCTGGCTCATGCGTTCGATCTGGGTTTGCAGCACCCAGGCCTGATCGCGCTCTTGCGGCTTTTGCGCCATGTCTTCGCTGACCCCTTGCAACACCGCCAACGGGGTTTTCAGGCTGTGGGCCAAGTCGTCGAGGGAGTCGCGATAACGGCTGCGCTGTTCACGCTCGCTGTGCAGCAAGCGGTTGAGCGAGCCGGTCAGGCGCAGCAGTTCCCGAGGGTGCTCTTCACTCAGGCTTTCACGCGTACCGCCCTCGATCTGGTCCAACTCCTGGCTCAGCCGGCGCAACGCCTGCAAACCCCAGGTCAGGCCGATCCACAGCAAGGCGAGCAACACCAGTAACGCCGCGCCGAAGCCAAGGTAGAGGTTTTCCCGCAGGCCTTCGAGGGTGATTTCGTATTCGCGCACCGGTTGCAGCGCGACGATGCTGAACGCCGCGCTTTTGCCGCCCAGCAGTTTGACCTCAACGTCATAAACGAAGAACTCTTCACCATTGGCCTCGCGAATCCTCGCGAACTCGTTACCGCGCCCGTCGTAACGCGGCTTGTAGTTGATGTTCTCTTCCTGGGTGGCCTTCGAACGCCACACCAGATGACCTTCGCGGTTATAGATGTAGCCAAGCAAACGGCTGTCGGTGAGGTTGAAGCGCTCATCGGGCAACTGCGCCGGCATCTGCAAGCTGTTGTTGTCCACCCGGGCAGCGGAGATCAGCGTGGTGACGTCCGACGCCAGGCGCTGTTCGATGGAATCCTGCAACGCCAGGCTGAACGCGCCCTGCATCGCCGGCAGCAACGCCAGCATGAACAACACCGCCAGGGTCGTGGCGGCGAGCATCAAACGGACACGGAGGGAACGAATCAAGTGCAGCGCTCATTGAACAGGTAGCCGAGGCCACGCACGGTATCGATTGGTTTGAAGCCAGCCGGGCCTTCGAGTTTGCGGCGCAGGCGGCCGACCAGCACTTCGATCACATTCGGATCGCGCTCGTCGTCATCCGGGTAGAGCTGCTCCATCAAACGGTCCTTGGCCACCACTTGCTGGTGATGCCGCATCAGGTACTCGAGGATCCGGTATTCGTAGGCGGTCAGTGCCAGCGGTTGTTCATCGAGGGACGCCTGTTTGCGGTTGAGGTCCAGCAGCAAGGGACCGGCGACGATGGTCGACTGGGTGAAGCCGCTGGAGCGGCGCAGCAAGGCATTGAGCCGGGCGTCCAGCTCTTCGAACTGGAACGGCTTGACCACGTAGTCATCGGCGCCGGCGGCGAGGCCTTCGACCTTGTCTTGCCAGTTGCCGCGCGCGGTGAGGATCAGAATCGGAAAGGTTTTGCCTTGGGAACGCAACTGACGAATCAGGTCGAGCCCGCCCATGCCCGGCAAACCGAGGTCGATCACCGCCAGGTCATGGTTGAACTGCCCGGCCTGATACAACGCCTCCTCGGCATTGGCCACGGACTCGACCACGTGGCCGCTATCCGTCAGGCGGGTTTGCAGGTGATGGCGCAACAGCGCTTCATCTTCGACGACCAGCAATTTCATAACGCTCTCCTGGGCAAATCAATATCTCCAAAGACAACCTCGATGGCTGACAGGGCGATGCCAGTCAATTAAGCCGCGGAACCTGTGGGAGCGGGCTTGCCCGCGATGACGGCAGCACATTCACCATCGATGTGTCAGACAGATCGCTATCGCGGGCAAGCCCGCTCCCACAGGAATTGCGTTTAACTGACTGGCGCATACCCTCGCGAAACGCTGTTTAGAAAGCGTAGTTGGCGGACAGGTAAGTCTGGGCGCTGCTGGTCAAGTCCAGCGAACCCTGTTTGCTGCCGCCGCGCTCGCTCATCTCGGTGCTGGCATTGCTGCGCAGGTAACGGTAACCCAGCTCGACCGAGGTGTTTTGCGAAACTTGCTGCAATACACCGATCTGGCCACCGATGGCGTAACCGATGTCGCTGTCGCGGCTGAAGCCTGGCGAATCCTGGGTCAGTTTGGTCAAACCAGCGGTGGCACCGCCGAACAGTCTGGTGCTGCCACCCACCGGGTAAAACAAATCGTAGCTGCCCAGCAGGTTTTCCTGACGCAGTTTAATGCCATTGTGCGAGCCTGAGACGTTGTCATAAGTGGCGTAGTAGCGGCCCTTGCTGTCTTGCTGGCCCACACGCAAGCCCCAGGTGTTGTCCTTGCCGATCACACCATCGGCGTTCGGATGGTTGAGGTTGTCGTTCAGGGCGTTGGATTTTTTAACCTTGTCGCTGGTCTGGCCAAAGGTCAGGCCGGCGAAATTGGTGGTGTCGGCGTGGGCGGCAACACTGGCGCCCATCACGGTGAAAGCCAGCAGCAGTTTTTTCAAAGTAGTCATTGGGGAATTTCCTCATGCGCTATGTGCTTTTTGGGTACGGGGCAAGGTTACCGCCCCCTCCCTGTACTGCCCCTGAACGCACTCTGAACCTGAGCTGAATCACATCGACTACGCTGTTCTGACAACTCTTGATAAGGAGGTTTGATCATGCGTGTGTTACTCGCCCTCGTATTACTGGTTCTGAGTGGGGTCAGCCAGGCCGCCATCCAGACCCGGGAAATTCCCTACCAGAGTGCCGACGGCACCAAGCTGATCGGCTATTACGCCTACGACGACGCCATCAAAGGTCCGCGCCCGGGCGTGGTGGTGGTGCATGAGTGGTGGGGCCTCAACGACTACGCCAAGCGCCGCGCCCGTGATCTGGCCGGTCTGGGCTACAGCGCGCTGGCGATCGACATGTTTGGCGACGGCAAGAACACCGAACACGCCAAGGACGCCATGGCTTTCATGCAAGCAGCGTCGAAGGACAGCGCAGCGGCCAGTGCGCGGTTTCTGGCCGGGCTCGATTTGCTGAAGAAACAGCCACAGACCGATCCGGCCAAACTGGCAGGCATCGGTTATTGCTTCGGCGGCAAGGTGGTGCTGGATGCGGCACGTCAGGGCTTGCCGCTGGCGGGCGTGGTGAGTTTCCACGGTGCACTGGCAACCAATACGCCGGCTGTGCCTGGCAGTGTGAAGGCGAAAATCCTGGTGGAGCATGGCGCGCTGGACAGCATGGTCACGGCGGATAACGTGGCGGCGTTCAAGGCGGAAATGGACAAGGCCGGTGCCGACTATAAATTTGTCAGCCTCGAAGGCGCCAAGCATGGGTTCAGCAATCCCGATGCGGATCGCCTGAGCCATGGCGACCACGGCGGGCCGGACATTGGTTACAACAAGGCCGCGGATGAGCAGTCGTGGGCGGACATGCAGGCGTTTTTCAAGAAGATCTTTGGCTGACACACCGACAGCATTGCTCCCTGTGGCGAGGGAGCTTGCTCCCGCTGGGCAGCGAAGCGCCCCCAAAACCTGCAACCGTATTTCGTCAGGTACAACGCGTTTGCCGCCTTTACCACTGCTTCGCAGCCGAGCGGGAGCAAGCTCCCTCGCCACAAAAGCCCTCAGCCACTACCCAGCCTCAAGGCAACCCGGCAAAATGCCCGTCATGAATCCCGTCCCCGCCCTACCCGCCTGCTGCACCCCGCTCGACGCCCTTTGGCCGCTGCCGTTTGTGCTGCCCGATACAGTCCTGTTGGGGACTCACTTCGATCCCAAGCAACTGGCCAGCGATGATTTTCAGCGCAGTGCCATCGAGCCGCCCGCGAGCATCCAGCGTTCGGTGGCCAAGCGCCAGGCCGAGTTTCTCGCCGGACGGGTTTGCGCTCGGGCCGCGTTGCAACAACTGGAAGGGCTGAGTTTCATTCCGGCCATTGGTGAGGACCGTGCACCGGTGTGGCCAGCGCATATCGCCGGTTCGATCACCCACAGCACCGGCCGGGCCGCGGCGATTGTCGCGAACAAGGCCCATTGGCGCGGTTTGGGGATGGATCTGGAAAACCTGCTCGACGCGGAACGGGCCGAACGCCTGGCCGGGGAAATTCTCACCGGGCCTGAGTTGCAGCGCATGGCTGTCGGGGCTCGCGATCAACTGGCAATGTGGGTGACGCTGACGTTTTCGGTGAAGGAAAGCCTGTTCAAGGCGCTCTACCCGATCGTCCAAAAGCGCTTCTACTTCGAACATGCCGAAGTGCTGGAGTGGAGCGAGGGTGGTGACGTGCGATTGCGGTTACTGACTGACCTGTCCAGTGAATGGCGTAGCGGCACTGAGCTGGACGCGCAATTTGCAGTGATGGATGGGCATTTGTTGAGTCTGGTCAGTATCAAGGCCTGAAGGCTTTCAGTGTTTGGGATGCCCCCATCGCGGGCAAGCCCGCTCCCACAGGTTATGTATCAGTCGAAAGAACACCAATAACCTGTGGGAGTCGGGCTTGCCCGCGATGGCGCCCTAAAGGACACCCTCAATCTCAACGCCGCTCCTGATTCCTCGGCCAGCTCAAACTGAAACAGGCCCCGCCCAGGCTTTTGCTCTTGCCGATCAATGCTCGCCCGTCATGCCAATGGATGATTCGCCGCACGATCGACAACCCCAACCCATGCCCACCCGAGGCGCGGGTGCGGCTGTCATCGAGGCGCAGGAACGGGGTGAAGATTTTCTCCCACGCCGTTTCCGGCACGCCCGGCCCGTCATCCTCGACATCCACCCGACAGCGCTGCTGCCCCACCTGATAACTGACGGTCACCCGTGACTGGGCGTGGCGCATCGCGTTGCTCACCAGGTTCTGCAACGCCCGGTGCAGGTAACGCGGCTCGGCTTCGACCCAGGCGCCGTCGCAATCGGCGGCCGACAGGCACAAGCCGCGCTGCACCGTGACCTCGGCGCGCAGTGGCGCCAGTTCCTCGATCACCTGGTTGACCAAGGCATCCAGATCGATCCGCTGGAAATTCAGCGCCGGCGAGCCTTGCTCCAGCCGCGCATAAGTGAGCATCTCATCGACCAGCCGATCGAGGTCCTCGATGTCGTGGTCCATGCCTTCGCGGTACTTCTCCAGCGCCTCAGGCGTGCTGGCCGAGCCGATCATCTCCAGGCCAAAGCGCAGCCGCGCCACCGGTGTGCGCAATTCATGGGACACGGCACGCACCAGTTCTCGCTGAATCGCCAACAATTGCTGCAAGTGCTCGGCCATGCCGTTGAACGCCGAGGCCAGGCGCCCCACCGAGTCGGCGCCGCGTGCCGGTACGCGGGTTTCCAGGCTGCCCTTGGCGATGCGTGTGGCGGCGGCTTCCAGCCCGCGCAAACGGCGCTCCAGTTGCCGTACCAACAGATAGACAATCAAACCGATCAGGCTCAGGCCCAGGGCCGCGATCAGCACCAGCCACTCGGGCGGGTAAGGATTCATCTGATACAGCGGGCCGATTTCCAGCACCCACGGCGTACCGACCATGCCGGCAAACACCCGGATCGAATCGCCGCCCTTGCCCAGCGCCATCACCGTGTCGCCTTCGGACACGCGGCGGCTCTGGTCTTCGTCCATGTCGGCCTGATCGACCGTGACCAGCCGCAGATCAAAGCCGAACCCCTTCTCTTCCTTTAACTGCGCCAGGCGCTTGGGCTGCTCGGCCACCGGGTAGCGCACCAGTTCATCGGCCAACAGGTAAATGGTCGCCCTCGCCAGTTGTTCGCTGATCTGCTGGACTTCCCCCGTGAGCACCAGTTGCTCCTTGTCGCTGACCAGGCGATAAACCTTCGCCGCATGCGGGCCGGTCTGCTCCACCAGTGCCTGGCCGCGCAGCACGCGGGTGCGCTGGGTCAGGTCGAGGTCGGTCTGGGGGAACGTCTTCAGCGCCAGCGGAATCCCGAGCAAGCGCCCCCACACCAGCAAGGCCCGGTGGCGCTCGGTTTCGTTCATCGGTTGCAGATTGTCAGCCATCAGCGAGAACGTGCCGTGGGCCAGGCGCTCACGGTACTGCTCGCTGCGCACTTGGTTAAGCAGGTGCAGGGCCAGCACGCCGAGCACGGCCACCAGAATCAGTGCCGCGCACATGCCGCCATAAATACGCAGGAAGATCGAGTTCACAGCGACAAGTCTGCGCAGGCTTCGGGAACGAACAGATAGCCTTTGCTGCGGATGGTTTTGATCAGCCGCGGATGCTCCGGGTCATCGCCGATCTTGGGGCGGATGCGCGAAATGCGCACGTCGATGGAACGGTCCTGGCCGTCATAACCGATTCCGCGCAACGCGGTGAAAATTTCTTCGCGAGACAGAATACGTCCGGCATTGGCCACCAGCAGCCAGAGCAGATCGAATTCGGCGCTGGTCAACTCAATGCCTTTGTCATGCAGCCAGGCCTCGCGCAACGCGTTGTCCACCACCAACGGGCCGAACTGTAGACGCCGTTGTTTTTCCGGAGCGGTTTCAGGAGTTTCACTGCGCCGTAACAAGGCCTGGATGCGCGCCAGCAGCAGACGTGGGCGAACCGGTTTGCAGACGTAGTCATCCGCGCCGAGGTCGAGGCCGAGGATTTGATCGGTGTCATCGGTGCGCGCGGTGAGCATCAGGATCGGGCCGTCATACTTGTCGCGAACCTTGCGGCAAATGCTTAGGCCATCTTCGCCAGGGAGCATCAGATCGAGGATCACCAGGTCCGGTTTCTCCTTGATGATGCGTGCCGCGGCGAGGGCGCCGTTGCCCTCGATCGACACACGCAGGCCATTGGCTTCGAGGTAGTCGCGGGTCAGTTCGGCCAGACGCTGGTCGTCCTCGACAATCAATACCTGCCAGACTTCTTGCTCCACGGTGACCTCTGCTTGCCAACATCACTTTAAAGGGAAGGATCCACCCGTCTTTTTGTAATGATTGGGGAGGATAAGAATGCATCTGCATTGGCCGATTGTATAAACGTCGCACGGCGGGAACACAAGCCGGTAAATACGTTCGGACACAACGGTTTTTTGTGATAGGGTTCGCGCCCTTAAAAATCCGGATGACTGTTTTCTGTCGCTGAAAATCAGTGAAAAACAGTCGGCTCCAGCCAGGTCGCGGCCTACACGCCTGTTCCCTCTTTCACACACAATTTACGCACAGGTTTATCCACAGGTAGTACATTGCAACACCCTCCAAAACGCATTATCTTGTACCTCGGCGCCAAAAAAACCCTACATGTAGGGTTTTATGCCAAAAACCAAACACAAACCGGACACCGATTTCAAGCGCTTTTATTGCCTCTTTCCGGTTGAACCAAACGTATTTTCGAAAGACCAAACCGCGCGTGCGGATGGCTACTGTTTTTAAGCCCGAAACGGCGATAACGGTACGGGTGTTGCAGTCATTTACTGCCGCCCAAAACGGAATTCGGTTTCAGGCCCAAGGCGTGACACCAAAGACTTCGGCATGGAAGCGGCGCCCAATAGCCCCTTCCTGATCTGTCCCGAAGTTGGTATGCCCGGCCCCCGCCGGTTGTAGTGCTTCAGGACAGAACGGTGGGCACCGTGATGGTGCCCAAACAAACATAGAGAATGTGGAGACAACCCCCCATGCAAACCGACACAACTCGCGAGAACCCGCAGGGCACCTTGCCGCAGGCCGCCGATTCGAATTCGGATCTGTCCGCCACCGCGCCTGGCCAGCTGCGCGTGATCAAGCGTAACGGCACTGTCGTTCCTTACACCGATGACAAGATCACCGTCGCCATCACCAAAGCGTTTCTTGCAGTTGAGGGCGGCACCGCTGCCGCTTCGTCGCGCATCCACGATACCGTTGCCCGCCTGACCGAACAGGTCACCGCGACCTTCAAGCGTCGCATGCCATCGGGCGGCACCATCCACATCGAAGAAATCCAGGACCAGGTCGAACTGGCCCTGATGCGTGCCGGCGAGCAGAAAGTGGCTCGCGACTACGTGATCTACCGTGACGGTCGTTCGAAAGAACGTGCAGCCCACGCACCGGCCGAAGAAGCGGTCAACGCTCACCCGTCGATCCGCATCACCCGCGCCGATGGCAGCCTTGCACCTCTGGACATGGGCCGCCTGAACACCATCGTCACCGAAGCGTGCGAAGGCCTGGAAGAAGTCGACGGCGACCTGATCCAGCGCGAAACCCTGAAAAACCTGTACGACGGCGTGGCCCTGACCGACGTCAACACCGCCCTGGTGATGACCGCCCGTACGCTGGTCGAGCGTGAGCCGAACTACTCGTTCGTGACCGCCCGCCTTTTGATGGACACCCTGCGTGCCGAAGGCCTGAACTTCCTGGGCGTCGCCGAGAGCGCGACCCACCACGAAATGGTCGACCTGTACGCCAAGGCGCTGCCGGCGTACATCGCCAAAGGTATCGAATTCGAATTGCTGAACCCGGTTCTGGCGTCCTTCGACCTGGAAAAACTCGGCAAGGCGATCAACCACGAGCGCGATCAGCAGTTCACCTACCTGGGCCTGCAAACCCTGTACGACCGTTACTTCATCCACAAGGACGGTATCCGCTTCGAACTGCCACAGATTTTCTTCATGCGCGTGGCCATGGGCCTGGCGATCGAAGAGAAGCAGAAAGAAGACCGTGCGATCGAGTTCTACAACCTGTTGTCGTCCTTCGACTACATGTCTTCGACTCCAACCCTGTTCAACGCCGGCACCCTGCGTCCACAGCTGTCGAGCTGCTACCTGACCACCGTGCCGGATGACCTTTCGGGCATCTACCACGCGATCCACGACAACGCCATGCTGTCCAAATTCGCGGGCGGCCTGGGCAACGACTGGACGCCGGTTCGTGCGCTGGGCTCGTACATCAAGGGCACCAACGGCAAATCCCAGGGCGTTGTGCCGTTCCTGAAAGTCGTGAACGACACCGCCGTCGCCGTTAACCAGGGTGGCAAGCGCAAAGGCGCTGTCTGTGCCTACCTGGAAACCTGGCACATGGACATCGAAGAGTTCATCGAACTGCGCAAGAACACCGGTGATGACCGTCGTCGTACCCACGACATGAACACCGCCAACTGGATCCCTGACCTGTTCATGAAGCGCGTCTTCGATGACGGCAAGTGGACCCTGTTCTCGCCGTCCGAAGTGCCGGACCTGCACGACCTGACCGGCAAGGCCTTCGAAGAGCGTTACGAGTACTACGAAGCCCTGTCCGAGTACCCAGGCAAGATCAAGCTGTTCAAGACCATCCAGGCCAAAGACCTGTGGCGCAAAATGCTGTCCATGCTGTTTGAAACCGGCCACCCATGGCTGACCTTCAAAGACCCGTGCAACCTGCGCAGCCCGCAGCAGCACGTGGGTGTGGTTCACAGCTCGAACCTGTGCACCGAGATCACCTTGAACACCAACAAGGACGAGATCGCCGTTTGCAACCTGGGCTCGATCAACCTGCCGAACCACATCGTGGACGGCAAGCTCGACACCGCCAAGCTGCAACGCACCGTGAACACCGCCGTGCGCATGCTCGATAACGTGATCGACATCAACTACTACTCGGTGCCGCAAGCGAAGAACTCCAACTTCAAGCACCGTCCGGTCGGTCTGGGCATCATGGGCTTCCAGGACGCTTTGTACCTGCAGCACATCCCTTACGGTTCCGATGCTGCCGTCGAGTTCGCCGACAAGTCCATGGAAGCGGTCAGCTACTACGCGATCCAGGCTTCCTGCGACCTGGCTGACGAGCGCGGCGCCTACGAGACGTTCCAGGGTTCGCTGTGGTCCAAAGGCATCCTGCCGCTGGATTCGCAACAGATCCTGATCGAGCAGCGTGGCCAGAAGTACATCGACGTTGACCTGAACGAAACCCTGGACTGGGCACCGGTTCGTGCCCGTGTACAGAAAGGCATTCGTAACTCCAACATCATGGCCATCGCACCGACCGCGACCATCGCCAACATCACTGGCGTGTCGCAGTCGATCGAACCGACCTACCAGAACCTCTATGTGAAATCGAACCTGTCGGGCGAATTCACCGTGATCAACCCGTACCTGGTTCGCGACCTGAAGGCTCGCGGTCTGTGGGACGCGGTCATGATCAACGACCTGAAGTACTACGACGGTTCGGTGCAGCAGATCGAGCGCATCCCGCAAGAACTCAAAGAGCTCTACGCGACTGCGTTCGAAGTGGACACCAAGTGGATCGTCGACGCCGCCAGCCGTCGTCAGAAGTGGATCGACCAGGCTCAGTCCCTGAACCTGTACATCGCCGGCGCTTCGGGCAAGAAACTCGACGTGACCTACCGCATGGCCTGGTACCGTGGCCTGAAAACCACTTACTACCTCCGTGCCCTGGCCGCGACCAGCACCGAGAAGTCGACCATCAACACCGGTAAGCTGAACGCTGTTTCCAGCGGCGGCAACCACGGCGAAGATTCGGTTCTGGCAGCGCCTGCCGGTCCGGCGCCAGTGCCGAAGGCGTGCGCCATCGACGAGCCGGATTGCGAAGCTTGCCAGTAAGCTGAGCCGGTAGGCGCTCCACGGCGCTTACCTGAAACCCCCGATGAGCCTCTGGCTTGTCGGGGGTTTTCTTTTGCCTGCCTTTAAGGTCTTTTATCTTGATTCTGCAAGGCAAAAAAAACCCCTCTTGCGAGGGGTTTCTTATGCAGCACTATCAAGCATCAGGTCATCTGAATGATGGTCTGCATGATGGTGCTCTGGGTGGAGATGGTCTTGGCGTTGGCCTGGTAGTTACTCTGGGCCTTGATCAAATCAACCAGCTCGTTGGTCAGGTTGACGTTGGACTCTTCCAGAGAGTTGGAAACCACCGAACCCAGGGTGCCGGTAGTCGGTGCATCGTAGCCCGGGATACCCGAAGCGAAGGTTTCCCTCCAGCTGGTGCCACCCACTGCCTGCAAGCCTTGTTCGTTGGTGAAGCTGGCCAGCGAGACCTGACCGATGGCCTTGTTCTGGCTGTTGCTGAAGTTGGCGAACAGGGTACCGGTATCGTCAATGGTCAGGTTGGTGATCTGGCCAGTGGCGTAACCATCCTGGGTCGGCAGCGAACGGGCGGTATCGGCGTTGTACTGGGTAGTATTCGTCATATCGATCGCTATACCCCCAGAGTTTGCAGCTGCGCCGTTTGCCGTCCACACGCCACTGGTAACAGTACCGGGAACCCATGCGCCAGCCCCGCTCCCCTTCATGGTAATCGTCGTGCCGCTGACGGTGAATGGGCTGGCAGCCGGTACAGTGATACCCGTCAGCGTGCCGCTGGAGTTGAATGTCATCGTCGCTGACGGCTGCGTCGCCGCAGAGTATGCAGTACCGTCAGGGTTACGCCCGTCGACCAGGGTGTAGGTCTGCCAGGTATTGGCCGCCGTCTTGACCATGTACTGATCCATGGTGTGCGCGTTGCCCTGGGTATCATAGATAGAGGTACTGAACGACTTGGTATACGTCGAAACGTCGGTCGGATCGAATGGGGAAGTAGCCTGATTGATATCTGTCGCAGTCGAATTCAGGTTGATCGTCGAACTGACCGCGGTAGTAGCCTTGGGCGAGAGGTTGGAGGTGTCGATCCGCAGGTCGGTCAACACACCGTTGACGATCTTGCCGTTGGAATCCACCCCATAACCTTGCAGGCGAGCGGTACCGTCGCTGTTGGTGATGTAACCATCCTTATCGGTCTTGAACGTACCAGCACGGGTATAGGTCAACGAACCGTTGTTACTCAGTACAAAAAAGCCCGAGCCCTGGATCCCCATGTCCAGCACGTTGCCGGTGTTGTTCACGTCGCCCTGGGTGAACTGCTGGGAAACGTTGGCCAGGCGCACGCCATTGCCGACGGTCTTGCTACCGGTGCCCAGTTTGGTCGCCGAGTAGACGTCTTCGAATTCTGCACGGGACGATTTGAAACCGGTGGTCGCGACGTTGGCGATGTTGTTGCCGGTCACGTCCAGTTGTTTGTTGGCGGCATAGAGACCGCTAAGGCCGATATTGAAAGACATATTCCACTCCTTTGTGCCGTGTTAGTCGGCTCTATATACCAATGGTTTCTACTTTGGACAGGGCAACGCTGCCCAGGCCTGCCAGGTTCAGCATCAACTCACCGCCGGTCTGGCTGATGGTCACGCTGTTAACCGTTGCCGGCAGGTAAGTAATCAGAGAGGTGCTGGTGTTGTCGATGGTGCTCGTCGCGCTGAAGGTGTAGGTGCCCGCCGTCGCCACGGCGCCCGCATCGTCCTTGCCGTCCCAGGTAAAGCTGGAATTGCCCGCACTCTGGCTGCCCAGATCGAGTGTGCGAACGGTTTCACCATCAGCGTTGTTGATTTTGATGGTGACCCCAGACACAGACGAGGGCACGACGACCGTACCGGTGAGACTCTTGGAGGTATCGACCACGGCGGTGTCGGTCTGCGCGATAACCGAACGGCCCACCAGCGAAGAAGCCTGCAAGGCTTGCGACGAGCTGTAGCTGCTGGCAAGGCTGGTGACCGTGTCGTTGAGCGTGGTAATGCCTTCCAGGCTGCTGAACTGCGCCAGCTGTGCCACGAACGCGGTGTTATCCTGAGGATCGAGCGGGTTCTGGTTCTTGAGCTGTGTCACCAGCAACTGCAGGAACGCGTCCTTGCCCAATGCCTGATTGCCCGTCGCGCTACTGGTCGCAGAAGACAGGCTATCGGTGGTGCTGCTGGTCTTGACCGAAGAGTTGGCCAGGATGTCAGTGAGGCTCAAACTACTGGTGGTATCGGTAACGCTCATGTGAATCGCCCCTTATCACTGACCGAGGGTCAGGACCTTCTGCATCATGGTTTTGGCGGTGTTCATCATTTCGGCGTTGGTCTGGAACGAACGGCTCGCGGAAATCATGTCGGCCATTTCTTCGACGACGTTGACGTTCGGGTAGTAGACGTAGCCCTTGGCATCAGCGGCCGGATGGTTCGGCTCGTAGCGCGCTTCAAGGTTGCTCTGGTCTTCGACCACGCCCAGCACTTGCACGCCTTGACCGGCCGCATCCTGGTTCTGGAACAGCGAATCACTGCCGCCGCTCTGACCGCCCTGGAACATGGTGGCGAACACCGGGTGACGGGCGCGGTAGGTCTGATCGATGCTCGACGAAACGGTCTCGGCGTTGGCGATGTTACTGGCGACGGTGTTCAAGCGAGTGGTCTGGGCACTCATGCCGCTACCGGCAATGTTGAAAACACTGGATAGAGACATGAATTACTCTCCGCGCAGGGCTGACACCAGCCCTTTGAATTTACTGTTGAGCAGGGTGAAGCTGGCCTGGAAGTTGACCGCGTTTTCCGCGTAGTTCGATTGTTCCAGTTGAGCGTCCACGGTGTTCTGGTCGATCGACGGCTGCATCGGCGTGCGATACATCAGCGACTCGTCGCCATTGCCCAGACCTTCAGCTTCGATATGACGGCTGTTGGTCATGCTCAAGGCGAACTTGCCGTTTTTGGTTTTCTCGTTTTGCTCGGCGAGCACTTTCGAGAAGTCCAGATCCCGAGCCTTGTAGTTCGGGGTGTCGGCGTTGGCGATGTTGTTGGCCAGGACTTCGGCGCGCTGAGCGCGAAAGCCCAGGGCTTGTTCGTGGATACCGAGCGCTTTATCGAAGCTGATGCTCATGTCGGGAAACCTTCGGGTGACCTGATTTTTCGTACGATGGACATAGCAAGCGGCGTGCCAATTCAAATATCCCCGTAAACCGGGGCTTTGCGGGTAAGGGCAAGGCGGCAATGCCAGAAAAGCGGCAACCGATTTCCGCCGCCTGCCGCTTTTCTGCCGCTTCTGAAGGGAAATACTTATCCCCCTGTGGGAGCGTGGTGATGTCCCAGGCATAAAAAAACGGGAGCCCCCTGAGGACTCCCGTTTTTTTATGCCGTCAACGAATCACTTCGCCTTGTAAATGATCCCCGGGCTGCACTGGACCATCTGGTAATGATCCGGCAAACCGTTCAGCGCTTCGGACGCGCCAAGGAACAGATAACCGCCGGGCTTGAGCGTGCTGTGAATGCGCAACAGGATGTCTTTCTTCACCTCGGCGGAGAAGTAGATCAGCACGTTGCGGCAAAACACGATGTCGAACTTGCCCAGGCTCGCGTAGCTGTCCAGCAGGTTGAACGAGCGAAACTCCACCCGACTCTTTATCGGCGCCTTGATAACCCAGCGCCCCGGCCCTTTGGGGTCGAAGTAACGCTGAAGGCGCTCGGGCGACAGGCCGCGGCCGATGGCCAGGCTGTCGTACTCGCCGGTCTTGCAGTTGGTCAGCATGGTGCCGGACAGATCCGTGGCAACGATCTGCACGCCCATCTTCAACTGACCCATGTTGACTCGCTCGAACTCATCGATGGACATCGACAGCGAATACGGTTCCTGACCCGACGAACACGCCGCCGACCAGATCCTCAGGCGTTGACCGGGGCTTGCCTTGATCGCTTCAGGCAATACCTTGTTCTTCAAGACTTCAAACGGATAGGTGTCACGAAACCACAGGGTTTCGTTGGTGGTCATGGCATCCACCACCATCTCGCGCAAACCGCTGCGCGGTTGGGTCTGGATGCGCTGAACCAGCTCACTCAGCGATTTGATGCCCTGCTGCTCCATCAGTTTGTTGAGACGGCTCGAGACCAGGTATTGCTTGTTTTCACCAAGCAAAATGCCACAGGCTTTTTCCAGGAAGACCCGGAACTGTTCGAAATCCAAATTACCCGTAGACAATGATGCGGCCTCTTAAATCGTGTTGACCGCCAGGGGCAAAGCGCCCCTAGCTGATATCTGCTGCTTTGATCCGGTCGACCACCCGGGATGCCAAGTCATCAGGACGGAACTTGGCCAGGAAGTCATCGGCACCGACTTTCTTGACCATCGCCTGATTGAACACACCCGACAACGAAGTGTGCAGGATGATATGAAGCTTCTGCATGCGCGGGTCGGCGCGGATCTCGGCTGTCAGGGTGTACCCGTCCATTTCCGGCATCTCGATGTCGGAAATCATCATCAGGAACTCGTCTTCCGGCTTCTTGCCCTCGTCAGCCAGTTTGCGCAGGTAATCCAGCGCTTGCCGACCGTCGTTCAACGCCACCACTTCGACGCCGATCGTTTGCAGGCAACGGGATACCTGCTTGCGCGCCACCGACGAGTCATCGACCGTCAACACCCGCAAGGACAATGCCTTGTGCTGAGTCTCGACATCCACCACGCCCATCGAAATCGATTCCGGTGTCGGCGCCACTTCCGCCAGCACCTTCTCGACGTCGATGATTTCGACTAACTGATTGTCGACCCGAGTCACAGCGGTCAGGTAGTGATCGCGTCCCGTACCCTTGGGTGGCGGATGAATCTCCTCCCAGTTCATGTTGACGATGCGCTCCACCGATCGAACCAGGAAACCCTGGGTCTTGGTGTTGTACTCCGTGATGATCACGAAGGGATTGCTTTGATCCAGCAACCGACCGGAACCGGTCGCCATCGCCAGATCCAGAATCGGAATGGTCGCCCCCCGAATATTCGCCACACCGCACACGACAGGACTGGACTTGGGCATCAGGGTCAGCTTGGGGCATTGCAGCACCTCACGAACCTTGAATACGTTGATCCCATACAGCTGCTGGCCGTCGAGACGGAACAACAACAGCTCAAGGCGATTCTGCCCTACCAGTTGCGTGCGCTGGTTCACCGAATCCATTACACCAGCCATGCCCAGACTCCTACACCAACGCTAAGTGTGTTGCGACGCCCATTCATTACTAAACGGCACGGCGCTTGCTTTTTAACTCTTATGAACACAGAACCGACATTTTTCCGACGCCTGACATCAACCTGCCACAGATTGCTCTGTGCGATGTCGGCCGTTTGCCTGTTCAACGCTGGCAGCCCTGCCCTTGCTGATACGGTTACCTTGCCTGACATGCTTATCGGCGTCACTCAGGGCTTTCTTGAATTCACCGTAGAGGACTATCTGGCTACCAGTCAAACGCAAGGCCGCTACGAAATCCAAGTCAACCAGCTCGATCCGCGCCTGCGCATGCCCATGTGCGACAGGGAATTGACAGCCACCCTCGAGAGCCCGGCAAGGCCTCTGGGCCGGGTCACGGTCAAGGTTCGCTGTGAGGGCGCCTCGCCCTGGACAATCTTCGTGCCCGCTCAAGTAAAGCTGTTTCGCGACATCGTGACCACCACTCGTCCCCTCAAGCGCACAGGGATTATCGAACCTCAGGACGTGACCCTGCGCGAGCGCGATATCAGCCTGATAAACCAGGGTTTTCTGACCTCTGTCGATGAGGCGATCGGACAAAGACTTACCCGACCAATGGTCGCCGATCAGATCATCACCCTGGTGCACCTCGAACAGGCGGAAGTGATTCGCAAGGGCGACCAGGTGGTGATTACTGCCCGCAGTGGTACGCTCAGTGTGCGCATGCCGGGTGAAGCGCTGTCCAACGGCGGTCTGCGCGAACAGATTCGCGTGAAGAACCTTAACTCCCAGCGGGTCATCAAGGCGCAAGTCACCGCGCCCGGTCAGGTAGAGGTTTCTATGTGAGCGACCATGCAGGGCTCTCTGTTCGTGAAGATGTGGCGCTGACCATAGCTGTTGCCTAAACTGTGCCGCATGCAGGACGCGCGCTGGCGCATGCAAGCTCATTGATAAATGGGCCTAAAGTTTTTCGGGGAATCGCCGAAAACATGGCAAGCGTCCAAATTCCCAGAGGTTTTTTTTATCATGGTCATCGATTTCAGTCGTTTAAACAGCTCCTCGTCACTTACGGGCAGTACGCGTACCAGCACCGCGAAGGAAACCGTCGAAGCCGGCCAATCCACGCCGCTGAATACCCCGGCCGAACAGGCCAGTACCACCAAAAGCGGGGAATCGGTACACCTCAGTGATGAGGCTCAACAGTTGCAGAAGGTCACTGACAAGCTGCGCGATCAGCCTGCCGTCGACAACGCCCGCGTGGCCGAGTTGAAAGCAGCGATTGCCGATGGCAGCTATAAAGTCGACAGCAACCGTGTAGCCAGCAAACTGCTCAACTTCGAAGCCCAGCGCTAGGCCACGGCCCGCGCCAGGCTTTTGGACGCTTAAAACCCAAGGCCAGCCATGCACGACACTCATTTACTGCAATTGATCATCGACGACTTTGCCCCGGCACAACAACTGCTGGAGCTCCTGCAAACCGAGTCCCTCGCCTTGCACGGGCGCGACATGCCACTGCTCGAAGAAATTCTGGCGCATAAACAGGCATTGATCATTTTGCTCGAACAGCATGGCCGCAAGCGCAGTGAAATCCTCGCCAGCCTCAACCTGCCAACCAACCGCCAGGGCCTGGAGCAACTCGCCAGCCAGTCGAGCATTGGCGAACAGTTGCTGGGACAGAGCGACGTGCTGACCGACCTCCTGGCCCAGTGCCAGGCCGCCAATGCCAACAATGGCCAGTCGATTCTGGTGCAGCAGGCCGCCACGGCCAACCAGTTGAAAATCCTCACCGGCGGCGAGCCGCCAGCGCTCTACGATGCCCGCGGATCAACCTCCAAGCTCGCCAAGCCACGCCCGCTCAGTCAGGCTTGAGCCTTTCAATGAGCACGCCCTATCAAGACGCGAAACATGCTGGCAGAATGCCAGCCAGTAGTCATATTTGTCTGGAGATTGATACCCCGTGTCCAATGCCTTAAGCGCGGAAGATGCTCCGCAGCCACCCAAGGTGCTCACTACGCCCCTGGAAATCTCCGGCAACCTGCGCCAGCTGCAAGACAGCCATGACCCGCTGATCATCACGTTCCACGAGCGCAGCCAGCGCTTCCAGAGCTATCTGGTGGACGTTGACCGTGACAGCAACATGATTGCCCTGGACGAAATGATCCCCCGCGACGGCGAACGCTTTCTGCTGGCCGGCGAACCGTTCAAGGTCGAAGGCTTCCACGAAGGTGTGCGCATCGCTTGGGAAAGCAATGGCCCGCTGACGATCGACGAATCTGGCGATGGCCGCTGCTACCGTGGCGCACTGCCCGATGAGGTGGTTTACCACCAGCGCCGCAATGCTTTCCGCGCCGCATTGAAGCTGGCACAACTGGTGAATGTCGAACTGGGGGGGGACAAACTCAAGTCGCCCATCGGCGGCAAGCTGCTGGACATTTCCGCCACTGGCTGCAAATTGCGCTTCGAAGGCGACATCACCACCAGGCTGCAACTGGGCCAGGTCTACGACCGCTTCATCGCCGCCCTGCCCTTCGGCAGCATGACGGCACCGGTCGAGTTGCGTTACCTGCACTTCGAAGAAAAGATCAACACCACCTTCGCCGGCGTGCGCTTTCACAACATGAGTGGCCTGGTGCAGCGGCAAGTCGAGCGGTTCGTCTATCAGCTTCAGCGCGAAGCGCGACGCTTCGATAAAGACGACTTCTGATACGCCACGCCCATAAAAAACGGGCAGTCCCTTGCGGTGACTGCCCGTTTTTTTTATGCCTTGATCAAGGCCTTGCTTCGGTAAAACTTTGCTCGCGCCCCGCGTCAGGGTCTGACGATTCCGAATCTGTTGCAGCTTCGGTTTCCGGCTCGGCATCTGGATTGAAGTCAGCCTCAGGGTTGACCGGATTCTGCATCTGGTCATGCACCACCTGCTCATCGACACGCGGGTCAAGGCAAGCGACCAGTGGTGAACTTGCCATACTGTCCGGCATGGCCACGTGATGCAGCGGGGCATCGTCCACCTGATGCAGGTTGGTGACCGCTTTCGGACGGATTCGCCAGACCAGCACCAAGGCGAAGAAGCTGAAGAAGGCATAGAGCATCTGACTGCCGAACAACTTCATCAACACCCCGGCCACCAGCGGCCCGATACTCGCGCCGACACCGTAGGTCACCAACAGCATCGCCGTCAGCGACACCCGGCGATCACCCTCCACGTGGTCATTGGAAAACGCCACCGCCAACGGATACAGGCAGAACTGCACCAATGAACAGAGGAACCCGGCGATGAACAGTACTTCCAGCTGCACCTTCGGCATAATCGCCAGCGGCAACGCAGCCAGCGCCAGGCAAAATGCAAAACTGCGAATCAACAGCGCCCGGTCATAGCGGTCCGACAGCCAACCCAACGGCCACTGCACCACCAGGCCCGCAAAAATGCAGCTCCCCATGAACAGACCGACCTGCTCGGTGGACAATCCTTGTTGCGAGGCATACAGCGGTGCCAGGCCGTAGAACGAACCGACGATCAACCCCGACCCCAACACCGTGCTCAGCGACTGCGGCACGCGCTTGATGAAGAAGCGCGGTTCCATCGGTGCCGGGTGCAAAGGCGCCGGGTGAATTCGCCGGGTCAGGGCCACCGGCACCAGGCACAGGGCGAAACACAGCGCGACCAACATCAGCAGTTCCAGGCCCAGCCCCGGGTGCATGACCAGAATCAACTGACCCAACACCAGCCCCAGATACGAGGCGATCATGTAACCGCTGAACACCACTCCACGTTTATTGGCTTCTGCCTGCTCATTGAGCCAGCTTTCGATCACCATGTACTGGCACATCATGCCCAGGCCAACGATCACCCGCAGAAACAGCCACGCAGGCAACCAGTCCACCAGGCCATGGCCCAGCACTGCCGCGCCGACAATCCCGGCGCAGGCCGAATAGGCCCGAATATGCCCGACCCGGGCAATCAGCCGATGGCCGATCTTGCCGCCCAGCACCAGGCCGAAATAGTTGGCCGCCATCAACGCGCCGACCCACAGGCTGTCGACTTTATCGGCCGCCAGGCGCAGTGCAAGGTAAGTACTCAACAGGCCCGAGCCGATCAACATCATCAGCGAAGCGAAATAAAGCCCTCGAAAGGATTTCAGGATTTGGCGCATCGGCGTTCCGAGCGGCTCCTTGCAGTGAGTATCGGGCTATCGACAAACGATAGCCCGATGGCGACAGATCGTCAGGCCTGGGCTGCTAGAACACGCCGTTCCCAGGGAGTAATTTCATCAAGGAAGCTGGTCAATTCCATGGTCTTCGAAGCGATGTAGCCTTCGATGAACTCCTTGCCGAACAGTTCCTTTGCCAATTGGCTACGCTTCAGACGTTCAAGAGCGGCATGCAAGGTACACGGCAGCGAAAGATTATCCGGCACCACGAATTCGCCCTGAACTGCCTCGCCCGGCTCCAGCTTGTTCTCGATGCCATACAGCCCCGACGCCAGGCTCGCGGCGATCGCCAGATACGGATTGGCATCGGCCCCCGGCAAGCGATTCTCGACCCGACGAGCGACCGGTGAGCTGGCCGGAATGCGCAGTCCGGCGGCGCGATTGTCGTGGGACCAGCAAGCATTATTCGGCGACGCATAAGGATGGCACAGGCGCTGATAAGAGTTCACGTTCGGCGCAAACAGCGCGGTGAAATCCGCCAGGCCGGCCTGCTGGCCACCGATGAAATGACGGAAGGTCGCGGTCGGCTCGCCAGCCTTGTCACTGAACACGTTACGCCCGGTGCCGATCTCAACGATGCTCTGATGGATATGCATCGAACTGCCCGGCGTGTGCGCCAACGGCTTGGCCATGCAGACCACGGTCAGGCCATGCTTGAGCGCCACTTCTTTGAGCAGATGCTTGAACAGCAACGTCTGGTCGGCCAGCAGCAACGGATCGCCGTGCAGCAGGTTGATCTCGAACTGGCTGACGCCCATCTCGTGCATGAAGGTATCACGCGGCAATCCCAGCGCCGCCATGCCTGCGTAGACTTCTGTGAAGAATGGCCGCAAGCCGTTATTGGAGCTGATGCTGAACGCCGAATGACCGTCCTCGCGACGACCGTCCAGGCCTACCGGCGGCTGAAAGGGTTGCGTCGGATCGGGATTGGGCGCGAAGACGAAGAATTCCAGCTCGGTCGCCACCACCGGCGCCAGCCCCAGGGCAGCGTAGCGAGCGATCACAGCCTTGAGTTGGCCGCGGGTCGACAGATGTGAATTCTCGCCGGTCAGTTCCTGCGCATCGCAAATGGCCAGCGCCCGAGGCTGCGTGCTCCAGGGCAAGCGATGGATCTGCGCGGGATCAGGCACCAGCGCCAGGTCGCCATCATCACTGCCGTAAAAGCGCGCCGGCGGATAGCCACCCATGATGCATTGCAACAGCACTCCCCGCGCCATTTGCAAACGCCGCCCTTCGAGGAAACCTTCGGCGGTCATTACCTTGCCGCGTGGTACGCCGTTCAGGTCCGGCGTGACACATTCAATCTCATCAATGCCCGTCAATCGCTGCGCGAGTGAACGCTGGCCATCGGTTGTCATGACGCAATCCTTGTTGTTGTACGAGCCGCGAACGGCGACCCGTACAAAATAGGCTCCGGCTGTTCGGAATATCAAGCAGCATCCAACAAAAAACCGCGCTCCCGTGGGAACTCGATCTGCTCTGACAACACGGCCCCCGTAGGAGCTGCCGAAGGCTGCGATCTTTTGATCTTGCCTTTAAAAAGCAAAGTCAAAAGATCGCAGCCTTCGGCAGCTCCTACGGGGCGTATTCCTAATCAGGGACGGCGTACGCAGGGATTCAGGGGAGATAGAGGCTGAACACACCGCCGCCCAATGGGCCACCGTTGCTGATTTCGGTGCGTCCGCCCACGCCATTGCGCTGGTGCAGGGCGGCAATCCGCCCGGCAAAGTACAGGCCCAGGCCTGTGCTGCCACTGCTGTGGTTGATGCCCTGCACATAATCGGCCTGACGCTCGATCATCTCGGGTGGATAACCCTCGCCATCGTCGTTGATGGTCAGCACCAGTTGCCCCGCCTCATCGCTGACGGTGATCAACAAGGCATGCCGGGCGTAACGAATGGCGTTGTTGATGCTGTTGGCGAGCACCGAGGCAATCAGCTCCCGATCGAAGAAACCCAGCGGGCTCAACGGGTCTACTTCATAGGTCGCGATAATGCCGCGGCTGGCGAACACTTCTTGATGAGCCGCCAGTTGCGCCTCGATGAAATCATCCAGCTCATGGTAGGCCGGCTGCAACGGCATCTGGTTGACGCCGAGTTTGTACAGCCCCAGCAACTGCACCAACATGCCATTGAGGTGGGCGAACTCGAACTCGATGACGCCCTGCTCCGGCGTATGCCGCTCAGGGTCGGGCAAACGCGCCAGCCATTGGCTGTGAGCCTGCATCAGCATGGCCAGAGAGTTCTTCATATCATGCACGGTGGAGGCAATCACCGTGGAGAAGTCGAGTGACGGTTCGCTGTTGATCATTCGCCGAACGCCTTGATTTTCAGTTTCTCGTAGCGCGGATAACGCGCGTCGGTATCGGGCATCAGGCCGACCGTTTTCAAGCATGCCCGGCATTCTTCCAGCTCCGCCGACGGCACGCTGGTGTCGGTGCCATGCAGCAGCGACTGCGCCATGTTCAGGGCAATACTGATGTTCTTCGGCTGCAACGCCAGGGCTTTGCGGAACACATCCCGGGCTTCCACCAGGTTGCCGGTCTTGTACACCCGCACGCCCTGGCGGTTGAGGTCGGCAGCCGCATTACCGGAATTGAGGATGGTCGGGTCGTCGGTCAGCTTGGCGATGCCCTTCATCACAGTCGGATCGTCGCCGTAGATTTCCGCGCAGTTTTTCAGCATCGAGGCGCCGGCACTCGCCTGCCCCAGCATTTGCAGCTGCTTGGCCACCAGCAGCGCCGCTTCGGCACTCATGAATTGCTCCATGCCATCGAGGCGCATCATCGCTTGCTCGGTGAGCTTCTCGGCGGTTTCGGCATCGTTGAGCAGCAGGCTGGTGGCCTTCATCAGGCGCGCACGAATCTGCAAGCCGGGGTCGGAGGGGTTCTCCTTCGCCACCGCACTCAGCGTCGTATTGATTTCAAGGCGGGTCCGGGTGTCCAGGCCCTTTTCCGCGCCCTTGCTGATCAAGGCGTGGGCCAGGCCGAGATTGCTTTCCGCATCCTTGAAACGCGATTGCGCCCCTTGATTCACGGCCTGGCGATAGGCTTTGGAGGCGGTGTCGAAATCTTCGTTGGTCATTGCCAGTTTGCCCAGCAACGCTTGCCGGCGCACCGCCAGCGGCGACAGGCGAATAGCCTCCTCCAACACTTTCTGCGCCGCTTTGGTGTCGCCTTCGGCGACCAGCACGTCGGCCATGCCGTCGTAGAGGGCCGGCATCATCGGGAAGACTTTCAAGGCTTTTTCGTAGATGCCTTTGGCCTGGCTGACCTGGCCGCGCTTGAACAGCAACTGGCCCAGCCCGGCAAACGCCCACGGCAAAGGACGATCCGCCAGAATGCTGTCGTACAAGCGCTCCAGCGCTTCGTTCTGGTTCAAGTCGCGCAACGCATCGGCGCGGTAACGCAGGCACAACGGCGAATAACGAATGTCCTGTTTGCACAGGGCAATACAGGCATTGAGCACTTCAACCGGCTTGCCCCGGTCAAGGGCTTGCAGGATCGGTTTGAGCAAGGTCTTGCGCTGTTCCAGTCGTTCCAGGCGCTGGGCCAGGCCCGAACGGTTGAACGGCTTGGTCAGGTATGCGTCGGGTTCGTGCTCCAACGCGCTGAGCACCATGGCCTGGCTGGTTTCTGCCGTGACCATGACAAACACACTTTCATGGCTGATCAGCTTCTCGATCATCAGGTCTTCGAGCACCTGCTGACCGTTCTTCTTGCCATCGCCCAGGTGGAAATCCTGCAGGATGAAGTCATAGGACTTCTGCGAGCACATGCGCAGCGCCTGTTCGCCGGTATCGGCGGTGTCGACGTCCTTGACGCCCAGCTCCCGCAGCATGGACCTGACGGAACTGCGGAAATCCGAGAAATCATCGACGATCAGAAAGCTTTTTTGGTGATACGACAGCATCGAAGATTTCCAGACAAATTAAGAAGAACAATCCAAAGGCACGACACGGGCGAGCTCAGCTTCGCGGTCCTTTTGGCGCGCAGATGATAGCGGGAGGCCATCGGCTATCAAGCAATTTCGCACAAACCCGTGATGACGATTGCCAGCCGCCAGTGACGAAAATCACAACGACCGCTCGGGTTATCGGCCAGTAGTCGCGTTCCCTTGAAGCGGCGGGCGTGTAATCGCGTATTTGGCTGTCATCACAGGCTTCCCATGCAGTCGTCGGGTGGTTCGGGCATGAAAAAAACCCACCAGAAAGAACGCTCTGGCGAAGCCTTTTAACAGCTGAGCGCTGAAATCTGATGATTTCCAAGAGCCCCGCGACTCGGCCAGCCCATGCCCCGCTTGGGTTTCAGCTCATTCAAGCCCCGCCAGTGCTGAGTGCCCATGCCCCCTTCGCCAAAAACAAATCGACATAATATTGACACCAAAACACCCACCTGTCGGAATATTGGCACTTCATCCTGTTACCTTCAGTTAACACCTTTACAAAGCCTGACCCCACAACTAAACACACATCAAACTGATATCAGATAAGGCCGTATTCCTGAGTCAGTGCTGCACCAAAACACGGCCTCACCCAGCTATCACTTCAGGGGTCCCTGCCATATGGGTACTCTCAGATTATTGCGCGCCATGCGCAACGCAACCCCAGGCTTGGGCCCACGGTCGCCCAACAGCTCCTGCGATTCGCTCCTCAAGTGCGGCGAACTTTTTCACCCCCGCGACACCAGCGTCCCTCTGCCCGCAGCGCCTATTCCGTCGGGCCCGGACGGCCGACGATGTCCGGCGGTCGCCTCGCACCGCTCCTGAACACCCTGAGCGGCACAAGCACGGGACTTCGTCCTGTTTGCAGTCCCTGGCGATTCAAATAAAAAAAAATTCTCGGGAGAAAGACATGGCTACCACCACCACAACTTGCGGCGGCACCGATACTTCGTTTTCCAACACACCGCAGGCGAAGGACGACATTTTCACTACCGGTGTCATTGGCACGGGCAGCGCGACCATCACTGAGAACCTGCTGGGAGTCGTGTACCTGAACGTCATGTCCAATGACCTCGGTGGCAACGCAAAGACACTCTGGTCACTCGATAATGCGACCAGTCTTTCTACCGCCACCAAGGTTTATGCTCCGGCCGATCTGCTGGTCCAGGACACGAGCAGAATTGAGGCGACGAGTACCGACACCAGCCTCAATGGGGCAAAGATCTGGATTACGTCGGATGGCAAGGTCGGCTATGACGCCGCTACGCTGTCGACGACTTTCAAGGCCCAACTTCAGGCGCTTGCGGCTGGAGGGTCCCTGACGGACAGCTTTACGTATGCGATTCGTCTCGGCAACGGCACCCTCAGCTGGGCCACTGCACAGGTGCAATTCGCGGGTGTGAATGACAGCGTGACGATGAGCCTCGGCGCACAGGCCGGCACCGTAACCGAAGATGCGACCACGACGCCGAGCACGACCGACTCGCTGAGCACGACGGGTACGATTGCGTTTAACGACGTAGATCTGAGCGACACGCATACCGCCTCTTTCGCGGCGGCAGGAGGCAATACCACAGCGCTGGGCAACTTCGCCCTTGCCTCTGTCATAGAAGCGGCCAATGCGGCCAACGGCACCGTTAACTGGACTTACACCGTGAATAATGCGGCAGCCCAGTACCTGGCCCAGGGTCAGACGGCTATCGAAACCTATGTGGTCACCGTCAATGATGGGCATGGCTCGTCGACAACGAAGAGTGTGACCATCACCATCACCGGTACCAACGACCAGGTGCACATCACCAGCGGCGTGCAAGCCGGCGATGCCAAGGAAGACAGTGGCGACTACGCTGCCAATGGCAGCATCACCTTCACCGACGCCGACCTGATCGACACCCACAGCGTCACCGTCACGCCGGGCGCTTCCGGCTACCTGGGCAGCTTCACTACAGATCCACTGCACGACAGCACCGGAACCGGCAGCGGTTCGCTGGGCTGGCACTTCGCGGTAGACAACGCCGCCCTGCAGTTCCTGGGCGAAGGCCAGACCCTCACCCAGACCTATAACGTGGCGATCGGCGACGGCACGGTACAGACCGTGACCATTACTATCACCGGCACCAACGACCAGGTACAGATCACCAGCGGCGTACAGGCCGGCAATGTCGAGGAAGACAGCGGCCACTACGCGGCCAGCGGCAGCATCACCTTCACCGATGTCGACCTGATTGACACCCACAGCGTCAGCGTCACGCCGGGCGCTTCCGGCTACCTGGGCAGCTTCACCACCAACCCGCTGAGCGACAGCACCGGCACGGGCAGCGGCTCACTGGGCTGGAACTTCGCGGTAAACAACACCGCCCTGCAGTTCCTCGGCGAAGGCCAGACCCGCATCCAGACCTATAACGTGGCGATCGGCGACGGCGCGATGCAGACCGTGACCATCATCATTACCGGCACCAACGACCGGCCGACGCTGACGATTGCCGACAGCACCGGGGCGATGAACGAAGGCAACGGCACGGCCACGCTGAGCGACAGCGGCGCCCTGAGTTTTACCGATCTGGACAGCACCGACACGGTGACCGTGTCGCAGACCGCCAACAACGACATCGCCTGGAGCGGCGGCACGCTCAATGGGGGCATGGCCTCGGCACTGGTGGCCGGTTTCTCGGTCGATCAGGATAGCTGGAACTACAGCAGCAGCCAGAACCTCGATTTCCTCGGCGCGGGTGAAACCATCACCTTCTCCTACGCCGTAGTCGCCACCGACGACAGCGGCGCGGCTAACGCCGCCTCGGCGACTCAGACTGTCAGCATCACCGTCAGCGGCAGCAACGACGCGCCGGTGCTCAGCTTCGCATCGGGCAATGATGTGGGCGCGGTGCAGGAAGACACCAGCCTCAGCGTCAGTGGCCAGTTCAGCTCGACCGACATCGATCACGCGGCCACCGCCACCTGGACCATCAATGGCTCGCCAACTGGAACCTATGGCTCGATCGCCGTCGACAGCAGCGGCCAGTGGACTTACACCCTGGCCAACGGCAGCGATGGCATCGCCAGTGCGGTGCAATCACTGAAGGCCGGCGAGAGTCATGACGAGGTGTTCAGCGTGCAGGTCAGCGATGGCCTCGGCGGCGTCAAGACTCAGCTGGTGACTGTCACCGTCAGCGGCAGCAACGATGCGCCGGTGCTCAGTTTTGTGACCGGCAATGATGCCGGCAACGTGCAGGAAGACACCACGCTCAGCGTCAGTGGCCAGTTCAGTTCAGCCGACATCGACCACGATGCCACCGCCAGCTGGTCCATCAATGGCTCGGCAACTGGAACCTACGGCTCGATCGCCGTCGACAGCAGCGGCCAGTGGACCTACACCTTGGCCAACGGCAGCGATGGTATCGCCAGTGCGGTGCAATCGCTGAAGGCTGGCGAGAGTCACGACGAAGTGTTCAGTGTGCAGGTCAGCGATGGCCTCGGCGGCGTCGATACCCAGCTGGTCACCGTCACCGTCACCGGCAGCAACGACGCGCCGGTGCTCAGTTTTGTGACCGGCAATGATGTGGGCGCGGTGCAGGAAGACACCAGCCTCAGCGTCAGTGGCCAGTTCAGCTCGGCCGACATCGATCACGATGCCACGGCCACCTGGAGCATTGCCGGAACCAATACCGGCGCCTTCGGCTCGATTGCCGTGGACAGCAGCGGCCAATGGACCTACACCCTGGCCAACGGCAGCGATGGTATCGCCAGTGCCGTGCAATCACTGA